>NZ_JBGLZF010000052.1:0-36523 GCF_047304405.1 Pseudomonas sp. Pseusp11 | reverse complement strand
GTCTGGGGGCTGAAGTGACCCGAGGCCTCTCCAGGATGGAGATGGGATTAGGGCTTAGAGCTGGCCTGGCCATTGTCGCTATTGCTCTGCTGTTGGATCGACTGTCACGCGGTGCGCTGCAGCGTCATTCCCCAAGAAAACTTCTTTGAAAGGGCTTCAGTATGAGACGCAGCTTTTTTTGCATTGATTCGCATGCGTGCGGCAACCCGGTTCGGGTCGTAACGGGCGGAGCGCCGCTGATGCCCTCCGTATCGATGGTGGAGCGGCGCGATATTTTCGTACGCGACCATGATTGGGTGCGCACCGCATTGATGTTCGAGCCCCGGGGGCACGACATCATGTCTGGCGTCATCATCTATCCATCGGTACGTGATGACTGCGACTTCGGTGCATTGTTTATCGAAGTCAGCGGGTGCCTGCCGATGTGTGGAGCAGGCACGATCGGGTTATCGACCGTGGTCATTGAAGAGGGCCTGGTTACACCTCGTGTACCGGGAAAACTCGCCATTGAAACACCGGCAGGGCGCGTCGATGTCGAATACACCATGGGCGGCGAATTTGTTGAGTCTATTCGCTTATTCAACGTGGCCAGCTATCTGCACAGTGCTGATGTGGTCGTGGATGTGCCCGGTGTCGGCACGTTTACGGTGGATATCGCCTACGGTGGGAATTTCTACGCGGTGGTCGAACCACAGGAATGCTGGACTGGTTTTGAAGGGCAGACGACAGCGGACATTGTAGGGTTGAGCCAGAAGCTGCGCTCAGCGCTGGCAGAGATTTGTGATCCTGTGCATCCAGAAAACAGCAGAATCAGCGGGGTTCATCACATTATCTGGTGTGACAAACCACAAAGCAGGACCGTGCATGGCCGCTGTGCGGTTTTTTATGGCGATAAAGCCATTGATCGTTCTCCCGGTGGCACCGGTACCTCTGCCCGTATGGCTCAACTGTATGGAAAGGGACGGTTGAACACAGGCGACATTTATCGACTTGAAAGTCTGATCGGTACGATCTACGAGGGGAAAGTCGAGGCTGCCGTCAGCGTCGGCTCCTTTGACGGCATGAAGCCAAGCATCAGCGGCTGGGCTGAGGTCATAGGCCACAACACTATTTTCGTAGATGACAAAGACCCTCTGGCCCACGGGTTCCAGCTCGCATAAACAACGTGGTCATGGCTTCAGCGGTTGATTCTTCGGCGACGAAGCGTCAACCGTGATTTGTACAAGGTCTGCGTTCGTTAGAGTAAAGAAGCGAGGCGTAAAGTGATCGAGCGACGAGATTTCAGCGGCTGCATGAAGGGTAAAAACCTCCGTTATCTGGGCGAGATCCGGGTAGCGCCGAGGTCTCATGCCCGGGCAGGATTTTTACTGCTCGAGCACTTCTCGTTGCCTGCATTTACGCAAGCGCTCGATACGATTGTCACCGCCAACCTTTTGCATCCCACGTCGTTCTCTTCACAAACCTTCGGGCTGCAAGACGGTGAGGTAGCCAGCGACCTTGGCCTGGTCATTCGGCCTGATGCGCGCCTGGAAGTCGCGGCACTTAAAGGCCTCAATTTGTTGGTTGTATGCGGCGGCTACCGGACGGAACTCAAAGTCAATCACGAGCTGATCAGCATTCTCAAAACGGCATCAGAGCTTGGCATCACACTGGCCGGGCTGTGGAATGGGGCGTGGTTTTTGGGCGTGTCAGGTTTGCTTGAAGGCTATCGTTGTGCGATTCATCCCGAGCACCGACCCGCGCTCGCAGAAATTTCAAAGGTCACTCATGTCACCAGTGAGGCTTTTGTCGTGGATCGGGACAGGCTCACGGCTTCGAGTCCGGCGGGGGCTTTTCACATGACCCTGGAGTGGATCAAGGGGCTGCACGGCAAGGCGCTTGTCGAGGGCATCGAAGACATTCTGTCTTTCGAAGAGTCGCGGTATCGGCGCGTCAAACCGACCCAGAATATCTCGCTGAGCGCCCCCCTGAGAGAGGTGGTCAAGCTCATGGACGCCAACCTTGAAGAGCCGCTGCAAATGGAGCAACTGGCCGTCTATGCCGGACGCTCCCGGCGGCAAATAGAGCGCTTGTTCAAAGAGCAACTGGGTACCACGCCGCAGCGGTATTACCTGGAATTGCGCATTACCGAAGCACGGCGATTGCTTCAGCACACGGAACTCTCCCAGGTCGATGTTCTGGTTGCCTGTGGTTTTGTTTCTCCCAGTCATTTCAGCAAGTGCTACAGCTCCTATTTTGGTTACCGGCCTTCGAAAGAAATTCGGCTGGTGAAATAAACAACGCCTGTTAAATCCTTTTTGACTGGTGGTACTTATCGTGACGGTGGGCTATCGACTTCGTGCCGTTGCTGTTTGTGCAAGACCTTCTTTAGCCTTGGGGCCCCAATGAATATCAAACAAAAACTGACTTGGGCTTTTGCAGTCATTGCTTCGTTGCCGATCATTCTGGTCGCGGCAATGGTCATCGTTAATCTGCGAAGCGACGCTGAAAGCAGCTTCGTCGACAGTAGCGGTCGGGAAATCCGTCAAGTAGCCAACGCTATGCATTTGTTCTTCGACGGCATCAGTCAGAACGTCGAGTATGTGGCTTCCAACCCGGTGGTTACGGCAGCCGGCCACGATGTAAAAAGCTTCATGAATGACCCGTCGGCGGCCATGCCGGCGTCTGATACGGACAAACGGATTCTCGCGTTTTTCACCGGGCTTGCCCTGAGCCATCCGTCCTATACCTATATCTCCTATGGCTTGAGTAACGGCTCTTATGCGACCTGGCCAGGCGATCAGAAGATTGCCAACTATGATCCGCGTCCCCGTCCCTGGTACAAGCTCGCTCTGGCTAATCCCGGTAAAACCTTGCGTACTGAAGCTTACTACTGGGCCGGCGACGATGCCGTTCTGGTGAGCACTGTTCGCACCGTTGACAATGCTTTAGGCACCGCCGCTGGTGTGGTCAACATCGACGTATCTCTGAACCAGCTTACGGCCATGATCAAACAGATCAAGCTTGGGGATAGCGGCTATTTGTTGCTGGTCGAGAACAACGGCACGGTACTGGTTGATCCGAAAAGCCCGGAGCATAACTTCAAGAAGTTGGGCGAGCTGGGTCAAGGTTTCAGCGAGTTGGCCAAGGCGGGTTCCGGCTTGGTCAAAGTGAACATTGATGGCGAGCAGTTCATGGCTAACGTGTTCCCGTCGGAGCAATTGGGTTGGCGTTTCATCGGTCTGATCAAGCAAGACGAGGTCATGGCATCGGCTACTCGTTTGACCTGGCTGATTGGCGTCATCGCCACAGTGTTGGCCGTGATCTTCGCAATGCTTGGCTCCAGCTTCGCAACGCTTATCGTGCGCCCGATTCGAGGCGTTTCCAGTGGTCTTGAAGGCATTGCCCAAGGCGATGGCGACTTGACGAAAAACCTGACAATTCGTGGCAAGGATGAGACTGCACAGTTGGCAAGCTGGTTTAACCAGTTTCTCGGTGCGATTCGCGACCTTATACAACACATTGGTCTGGCGGCGACCAGGATCCTCGACAGCTCCACCAGCTCGACTCAAGTGTCGAACGATATGGCGGAAGCTGCCGGGCGCCAGCGTGAAGCGGTGGACATGGTCTCTACGGCTTTTCACCAGATGGTCGCTACAGCCAATGAAGTGGCTCGCTCCTGCAGTCAGGCCGCCGAGTCCGCTGACAGT
Source organism: Pseudomonas sp. Pseusp11 (assembly GCF_047304405.1). NCBI lineage: Bacteria > Pseudomonadati > Pseudomonadota > Gammaproteobacteria > Pseudomonadales > Pseudomonadaceae > Pseudomonas > Pseudomonas sp. Pseusp11. The sequence continues at coordinate 32,834 of NZ_JBGLZF010000052.1, read as the reverse complement.
GGTCAGCGTCAGGCTCGTGAAGGTCAACAACAAATCGATGATGCGGTGCAGAGCGTCGATCAGTTGAGTGCCGAGATCACTCGATCGGCCAAGGACATGACGCAACTGGAAAAAGACAGCAACGACATTCAGTCGATCCTAGATACCATCCGCTCGATTGCAGAACAGACGAACCTGCTGGCTCTCAACGCTGCAATTGAAGCCGCGCGAGCGGGGGAGCAAGGACGTGGCTTTGCTGTTGTGGCAGATGAAGTCCGTGCGCTGGCCAAACGCACAGCCGACTCGACCGCCGAGATCGATACATTACTGGGGAATCTGGCCAAGCGCACAGCCGCGGTTGCGCACCAGATGCACGCCAGTCTGGATGTGTCGAATCAATCCGTGACCAGGATTGGCCAAGCGCGCAGCAGCTTTGGTCTGATCCGAGAGTCGGTGGATGTCATTCGTGACATGAACACTCAGATCGCCACAGCCGCCGAGGAACAACATCAGGTCGCTGAAGACATCAACCGCCACATCAGCCAGATCCATGGAGACGCACAATTGGTCGCCGAGCTGGCCAATTCAGCGCGTGGGGATTCGAAGAACCTGGCGTCGTTGTCACTTGAACTGGATGCGTTAGTGAAACGCTTCAAAACCTGATGTTGCCGACACGCTAAGGAGGAGGGCATGACCGAGGTGCTATTGAAGAGCGATCAAACAAAAAACATGGCGCCCTTAACTACGCCTACCGTTTCTGCTAGTTCTGGGGGCGCAAGACCCCGACTCGGGATTTTTTTATGCCTGCTTTCAATGCTTATCTTTGCGAGCCAGGACGGACTGACCAAGGTACTTGTCAAAGACTTCCCGGTTGCCCAACTGGTCATGGTGCGTTATTGGGTGTTTGTCGTTTTTGCCCTCGGATATGCCGCCTACCAAGGTAGGGGCAAAGAGACATTTCGCAGTAAGCATCCTTGGCTCCAAATCATTCGAGCGCTGTTAGCCGTGGGTGAAACCATCCTGTTTGCAGTGGGGCTACGATATTTGGGCCTGGCCGAAATGCATGCGCTCTATGCCGTATTTCCGCTGATGGCACTGGCATTGGCGGGGGCCGTGCTTGGGGAGTTCATAGGTCTGCGGCGCTGGATTGCCGCCGCCATCGGGTTCACCGGGACACTGATCATCCTTCGACCAGGCGCGGGCGTTTTTGAACTTGCGGCGCTGATTCCCCTGCTGGCTGCTTTGGCGTTTGCGGTGTTCAACGTACTGACGCGCCGGATTAGCCAACACGATGCCTTTGCTACAAACATGCTCTTTATGGCTGGAGTGGGAGCCCTGACGGTCACCTTTGCGGGGCTGCCCGCATGGGTTGCTCCGACTCCGGTCCAGGGCCTCTTGATAGGGATCCTGTCATTGACGGGAGTCGTCGCTCAGATTCTCTTCATTCAAGCACTGAAATACGCGACCGCTTCCTCCCTGCAGCCGTTCAACTATGCGCTTCTGGTGTTCGCCACTTTGATTGGTGTGATCGTTTTTGCCGAGCGCCCTGATACCTGGGTGGTTGTCGGAGCCACGTTGGTGATTATCGGTGGGCTGTATGCGATTAATGCGAAGGCGTGAACGTGGTTGGTTTCTAAAAAAGGGCAGCTCGAGGCTGCCCTTTTCCCATCCTTTTCCCTAGGCCGCGGTAAACAGCTTGTGCGGATCCATGACGAATTTCTTCGGCGCCCCGGCATCGAACTCGTGGTAACCACGCGGCGCGTCGTCCAGGCTGATCACCTGCACACCGACGACCTCGGCAATCTTGATCCGGTCCCACATGATCGCCTGCATCAGCTGACGGTTGTACTTCATCGTCGGGGTCTGGCCGGTGTGGAAACTGTGGGACTTGGCCCAGCCGAGGCCGAAACGGATGTTCAGGCTGCCATGCTTGGCGGCTTTGTTGACCGCACCCGGGTCTTCGGTGACATACAGACCGGGGATACCGATATTGCCGGCGACCCGCACCACGCCCATCAGCGCATTGAGCACATCGGCCGGGGCCTCGTGCTGCGCGCCGTCATGACCGTGGCCACGGGCTTCGAAGCCGACCGCATCGACCGCACAATCGACTTCCGGCTCACCGAGCAGGTTGGCGATTTGCTCGTGCAGCGGAGTGTCCAGGGTCAGGTCGGCGATCTCGAAGCCCTGGGCCTTGGCATGCGCCAGGCGCAGCGGATTGACGTCGCCGACTATCACCACCGCCGCACCCAGCAGACGGGCGGAGGCGGCAGCAGCCAGTCCGACCGGACCGGCACCGGCGATATACACCGTGCTGCCAGGGCCGACACCGGCGGTCACCGCGCCATGGTAGCCGGTCGGCAGGATATCGGAGAGGCAGGTCAGGTCGCGGATTTTCTCCATTGCCTTGTCGCGGTCGGGCAGCTTCAGCAGGTTGAAGTCGGCATACGGCACCAGCACGTATTCGGCCTGGCCGCCAACCCAGTCACCCATGTCCACATAGCCATAAGCACCGCCGGGGCGCGCCGGATTGACCGTCAGGCAGACGCCGGTGTGCTGTTCCTTGCAACTGCGACAACGGCCGCAGGCGACGTTGAACGGCACCGATACCAGGTCACCGATCTGCACGTTTTCCACGTCACGGCCCTTCTCGATGACCTCGCCGGTGATCTCATGGCCAAGCACCAGCCCGACTTGGGCCGTGGTCCGGCCACGCACCATATGCTGGTCGGAGCCGCAGATATTGGTCGAAACCACGCGCAGGATCACGCCATGGTCAATGCGCTTGCCGCGCGGGTCTTCCATTTTCGGATAGGGGATGGTTTGCACCTCGACCTTGCCTGCGCCGAGATACACGACACCACGATTACCAGACATGATTTCACCTCGCTTTTGTTGTTGTGAGAACACGGCCCTTGTACTGCGAAGGGTCGCGCGGCCTTACAGTGCGGCGGTATATGTCTTGCGTTTGCGCGTGAATGCAGATGGGTTGGAAGTCACCCTCCATCGACGCGTGATTAGCAGTCATCGTATCGATCCTACGCCTGGTATCAGCACTCTGCGAGGGCATTTAGCACCCAATCACCATCTCGTTTGGCAGGGCTGGTCGTCCGGAAGAAGTGGCTGCTGCCGTTACGTTTCCGGCCTCACCCAAACCCTGCAACGGAGGTGGGTGAGTGGTTCCCACCGTCGCAAGTCGGGCTGATTCGATCAAAACGGCAGTGGCAGTTTCGCCGTGCGCCCCCCATCCACTACCAGCACCTGCCCGGTGATGAAGGCTGATGATTCGCTGGCCAGGAAAACGACTGTCCTGCCAACATCCGCCGGCAATCCGGTACGTCCAACCGGGTGAAGATGCAGCAGTGCCTGGCGCGCCGCACGGGGATCAGCCTGAGCGGCCAGGTACGCATCACTCAACTCCGAGTTGATCCACCCTGGAGCAATGGCATTGCAGCGGATGCCGTCTCGGCCGAGATCGACTGCCAAGGCGCGGGTCAACCCATGGATGCCTGCCTTGGAGGCACAATACGCGGCGTGCTCAGGGTTGGCGCCGATCCCTTCGATCGACCCGATGTTGATAATGCTGCCACCGCCTCGCTGACGCATCTGGGGCACCAACGCCTTGCACAAGAACGCTGGCGCCCGCAGATTGACAGCCATCATGCAATCCCAGTCCTGCTCGGTCATTTCTTCAATGGACTTCTCGAACATGAACCCGGCATTGTTAACCAAGACATCGACTCCACCAAGCTGCTCCTGGGCGAAGTGGGCAATCAAATGGGGTGACTCCATCGAGGCGAGATCAGCCTCGACGAAATAGACTTGAGGGTGATCTCGCAAGTCATCGTCCAGTGTCTGGCGTTGCGCGATCAACACAGAAGCTCCTGCTTCAAGCAATTGCTCGGTGATGCCTCGGCCAATCCCTCTGCCGCCCCCGGTCACCACTACATTTTTACCTTTGAGCATCGCTGCCTCTCCTTAGCCGGATACCGGCTTGGCGCCTGTGACTTCTACTGTTTCACCGGCAATGTACCTGGCCTCGTCGGACGCCAGAAATGCGATGACATCCGCAATGTCTTCAGGCTCGGCGATACGGCCTAATGGCACGCTCTTGTTCAGTTCTTGCACAGCCTTGTCCGGATCCAGGCCGCGACGTTCAAAACCGCTGCGTATCATTGGAGTATTGATTTCGTGTGGGCAGACGGCATTGACCCGGATGCCCAGAGGGGCGCAATCGCGGTCCAGATTCTTGGTTAAAGCTTGAAGCTTTTGGCAGAGCCATTATTTGGTTTCAATGGATCGCAGCGTCCAACGACTTTTTTATTGGGCCAAAGATGACGTGGCGTTATCCAAAAAATCGCGCGCGCAACAAACATCCTCTTGGCATAGCGAACATATGTCTAAAAAATGTACGCCCATGTACATGCCGTGTACGCCACGGATTCCGGGGTGTACAGTGACGAAGAATTTTCAAAGAAAGGTGCAACCCGAATGTCACAGACAGGAAGGGCTAAGACCAAGGCGCAGGACGCAGGCTGGCGAGGCTCCGTCGATGTTTGGCTGGACGCCGCCTACGATGCTCTTAAAGAGTCGGGAGTGGATGCTGTGCGGGTAATGCCGCTGGCCAAACGCTTGAATTTGTCTCGTACCAGCTTCTACTGGTTCTATGAAGATCGGGAGCAGTTGCTCGCGGCACTCCTGGCTCGATGGCGGGACAAGAACACCGGCGGTATGGTCAGCCAATGCGAGAGTTACGCAGAGAGTATTTCCGAAGCGATTCTCAACGTCTTCGAATGCTGGCTGAACCCTGAGCTGTTCGACTCGCAATTCGAATTTGCCGTGCGCAGTTGGGCGTTGCAATCGGACGAGGTCACCGCTGAAATCGCTTTAGCCGATGAAGCACGGATGAATGCTTTGGCCGCCATGTTCCGACGGTTTGGCTACGACGCAGAGGGGGCCGATGTCAGGGCCAGGACGATCTATCTCACGCAGATCGGCTACATATCCATGAAAACCAATGAAGATATCGTCGTTCGATTTCGACGAATTCCTCAGTACGTGAGCGTGTTCACCGGCAAAGTACCGAAGCGGCGCGAGCTGGACCGTTTTTATGGAAAGTTCGGCTACGCAGAAAAAGAGCCCGGCGTTTTCGTTCCCTTGGTCGAAACATTCGAGGAGTCCGCTGCCGATGGAGAGTAGAAACCTGGGCATCATCGGAGGCACCGGCTGGTTAGGGCGTGCAATCGCCGAGGCGCTCCTTGATAGCGGTTTCATCAAGCCTGACCATTTGTTGATCTCGAACCGCTCCGGCGTCAGTACCTTCGGACCAGGCGTGAGACTGCTGGCCGACAACCAGCAGTTGGTGGACCTCAGCGATATTGTCGTGCTGTCCATCCGGCCGGAACAGTTTCGTGAACTGCAGATCAACGCCCGCGGCAGGCTGGTGATTTCTCTGATGGCTGGAGTTCCGGCGGCAGCCATCAGCGCGGCCACCGGTGCGGATGTAATAGTGCGGGCCATGCCGAATGCGGCCGTGGAAATCAGGCAGTCGTTCACGCCCTGGTACAGTGCCGGAAAGCTTCCAGAGAGTGACTGCAAGTGGGTGCAGCGACTGTTCGAGTGCGTAGGTTCGGCGGACGAAGTGCCTGATGAAGACTGCATTGATTACCTCAGCGCGTTGTCCGGGACCGGGCCAGCCTTCCCGGCAATGCTGCAAATGGCGCTGACGAATCAGGCGGTGGCTGCGGGAATTCCCCTTGCCATCGCGCAGCGTGCTGCACAAGGCGTGTTAGTGGGGGGCGGGCAGATGCTTGCCAGCCGCGATCCGCAGCAAATGATTGAGTCGTTGATGGCTTATCGTGGCGTGACGGCAGCAGCGCTGCAGTCGATGGCCGATCAAAACATCGAGTCCATTGTGGGGACGGCGGTAAAGGCAGGCGCTGAAGTTGCGCGGCGGGGAATGTAACCGGGGCAGGGATATGCAGTGAAGGCCCGTCGAAGGGCCTTCACTGCAGAAGGCGTCAGACGGTTGCGATTATTCGGCCTTGAAGCAATAGACAGCCAGTTTGTTGCCATCAAGGTCCCGGGCGTAAGCGGCATAGGCATTTTCAGCCCAGTTACGCGGACCCGGTTGGCCTTCACAAATGCCACCGGCGGCGAGTGCGGTTTCGTGGAATGCATGTACCGCAGCGCGGGTTGGCGCTTCGAAGCTGACGGTCACGCCATTGCCAACGTTGGCAGGATTGCCATTGGCGGGTTTGAGTACGAAGAACGACGGCTTATCCACGCCCCGGATGGAGCCGGATTCATCGAGGTTGGCAACACGGTTGAGACCAATTTCTTTGAGAACGCCATCATAGAAGGTCCGTGCTTTGGCAAGGTCATTGGTACCGACAGTGACATGGGTAAAAACAGACATTTTGATTTCCTTTGGGTTGTGATGCGGGTGTGGGCGCTGGCCGATATCACGGCAGTGCCTTGGTCAGAAATGAATGACGGTGCGAATGCTTTGCCCCGCGCATCAATTCGAAAGCCTTGTTGATGTCCTCAAGGCCTAGGTTATGAGTGATGAAGGTTCCAGAGCAGCTCGCATCAATTTGACGTTGCCGACACATTCAAACGAATAGTCCACGCCACCGTCGGTGAGCTCGACAATCACGTCCTGGATGGGCTTGTCATAGTCCATCCCTCTTGTTCATGGCAAGCCCCCCGTTCCAACAAGAATGGAGGCTCGGATTCAGATTTCTTTCACCAGGCGCAAAGCGTCGTAGATGGCCGCGTGGGTGTTGCGAGCAGACACGGCGTCGCCGATCCGGAACAGCTGGAAGCGTCCTTCGGGATTGGTGACGATGTTCTGTGCCGTGCCGGCGATCAGGTCATGCTGCTCTACCGCGCCGCCATTGGTGGAGAGAGGGCGCAGGTCGAAGTACAAGTCGTCCAGGGGAAGGGTGCCGTGGTTGACGACGACTTGATCGACTACGCGCTGCTTGTGGACATGCCCGTAATCGCTGCCAAAGGTTGCAACGAGCCCGCCATCACGCTTTTCCACTGTATCGACCCGGTAGGTGACGGTGAAGGTGACGTCCAGGTCCTGCAGGCTGCGCATGTAGGGCACCAGGTTCATGGCCATGACTTCAGGTGCAAACGAGCGGTCAGGGGTGACGATCTCCACGGTCGCACCGCTTTGCGCGATGACCTCGGCAGCCTGCAGGGCAGCATGATCCCCGGCATCGTCGAAGATCAGTACGTTGCGACCGGGCTTGACGTCACCGGAAATGATGTCCCAGGTTGAAACCACGAGTTCATTGCCTTCGCGGAGCACCTCGGTATCAGGGAGGCCGCCGGTCGCAACGATGACCACGTCTGGCTCGAAGGCTTGCACGGTGTCGGCTTCGGCCCAGGTATTGAAGTGAAACTTCACCCCCAGCCGTTCGCATTGCGCCATGCGCCAATCAATGATGCTGATCATCTCGCGACGACGCTCGCTCAGCGCAGTCAGACGAATTTGCCCGCCGGGTTGGTCGGCCGCCTCAAGCACCGTCACGTCATGGCCACGCTCACCGGCGACCCGCGCTGCTTCCAGCCCCGCCGGGCCGGTGCCGACCACCAGCACCCTACGCTTGACGGCGGCTTTGGGGATGTCGTGGGGCATGGTGGTTTCCCGACCCGTCGCCGCGTTATGAATGCAATAGGCCGCGCCACCCTGGTAGATGCGATCCAGACAGTAGTTGGCACCCACGCATGGGCGAATGTCCTCTTCGCGCTTCTCGATGATCTTGCGCACGATGTGCGGATCGGTCATGTGCGCACGGGTCATGCCCACCATGTCCACTTTGCCCGAGGCGATCGCGTAGCGCGCCGTGGCCACGTCGGGAATCTTCGCCGCGTGGAAGGTCGGGAAGCCAGTTGATGAGCGAATCTCGCCAGCGAAGTCCAAGTGAGGCGAGTTGCGCATACCCTGAATCGGGATGACATCGGTAAGGCCGGCGTCCGTATCGATGTGACCGCGCACGACGTTCAGGAAGTCGACCAGTCCGCTGTCCTTGAGCATGTGGGAAACCTGCATGCCCTCGCTGGCAGTGAAACCACCGGGTAGTTCTTCATCACCGGTGTAGCGAACCCCGAGCAGAAAATCTTCTCCTACCCGCTGGCGGATGCCACGCAGGACGTCGAAGGTAAAGCGCATGCGGTTTTCCAGCGAGCCGCCGTAAGGGCCGTCGAGGTCATTGGTCAAGGGCGACCAGAATTGGTCCATCAGATGCCCATAGGCCTGAAGCTCCAGACCATCGAGACCTGCCGCCTTCATGCGCTCCGCGGCGTCTACATAGTCCTTGATGATCCGCTCAATGTCCCATTCCTCCATTTTCTTCGGGAAGGAGCGATGTGAAGCCTCGCGACGGTGTGACGGCGACACCACCGGTAGCCAGTCGGCCTTGTCCCAGCGGGTACGGCGGCCCAGGTGAGTCAACTGGATCATCACCGCCGCGCCATGTTCGTGGCATTCATCGGTCAGGTCCTTCAACCATCCGACCACTTCGTCCTTGTAGGCCAGCACATTGTTGAACACCGGCGGGCTGTCTCGGGATACGGCGGCGGACCCGGCAGTCATGGTCAGGGCGACACCCGCTTTTGCGCGCTCCACATGGTAGGCGCGGTAGAGATCCTTGGGCATGCCGTCCACAGGGTAGGCCGGTTCATGGGAGGTGGTCATGATCCGGTTTCTGAGGGTCAGATTCTTGATTTTATAGGGTTGCAGCAAGGGATCGCTGGACATCGTGGTGCGCTCCAAAGTGGGCTTCATCAGGCTCGGTGACTTGAAATTAGGATAAATGTACACCAGTGTCAACTGTTGACGACACAGGTGTACATTTTGCTTGCGTGATGGAAAACCCAGGATTAACATCCGTCAAAACAAGGACTGGTTTGTCTCGTCCGCACCTGTCATCCATCGCATCGATTGATCAGTGTCCGGGACGAAAAAGTGGGGGTTAAAGGGTGATGGTTCAGGTGTGATTTCAGTGAGATTAAAGAGGGCGCCGCCGTGCTTTCTGAATCTTCTGCCTTATTGACATATTGGAAAGGAGAGCAAGCGTGACAGAGTTATTTGATATTCGTTTGGCTAGCAAACAAACAGCTTTCACTGAGATTCCAGTCATAGATATATCGCCGCTCATAAACGGCGAAAATCCGCTGCAGGTGGCAAACCAAATAGGTGATGCCTGCGAAAAGGTGGGTTTTTTTTACATAAAGAATCATGGTGTCGAGCAGCAGTTGATAGATAAGATGTACGCGCTTTCCAAAGCTTTTTTTAAACTTTCATATGAGGAGAAAAACAAGCTTAATGTCGTAAAGTCGGGTCTTACGCTGCGTGGTTATATACCGATGTATGCGGAAAACGTAGACCCTGCTAATACCCGAGATTTCAAAGAGTGTTTTGATTTCGGAGCTCATTACGATGAGGTTTCTCCATTTTTTGGCCCTAATCAAATGCCGTCCGCACTGCCACAATTCGAGAGGGTTGCCGAGGCTTATCATGGCGCTGTATTGGCGCTGGCGAGAACGCTCATCGGCGGGATCGCACTGAGTTTGGGGTTGCCACAAGATTACTTTGAACATCTTCAGCGTAAGCCCATTACGATCCAGCGAATTTTGCGTTACCCGCCCCAGATCGGAAGGGTCTCTCAAGAGGAGATCGGTATTGGGGCCCACACGGACTATGGTTTCTTGACTGTCCTGTCCCAAGACGCAGTTGGCGGTTTGCAAGTCAGGAATCGTGCAGGGGAGTGGGTGACTGCCCCACCCGTAGAAGGCACGTTTATCGTCAATATTGGTGATTTAGTTCAAACCCTCACTAACGATCGCTACACCTCGACAATGCATCGTGTCATCAACATTAGCGGTCTGGAGCGTTATTCAATACCTTTCTTTATTGATTTGGATTTCGATGCGGTTGTTGAGCCTGTGCCAACCTGCGTGAGTGAGGATTTACCCGCGAAGTATGAAGCGTACACCTGCGGTAAACACAAATTTAAGCGTTTCGTTGATAGCTACGCGCATCTGAAAGAAATCGAGAAGGTATGATCGCTTTCCGGCTATGCGAATGGCTGATGTAAGTATTTTTGAGTTATTGCTGGGGTTATAAAACTCAGCAGGGTGACGAGCACTACAACCATTGAAATCTGACGCGAACAGCAAACGCCGGCATGAGCCGGCGTTTTGCTGATCAGGCGGTTTGAAGGATGCACGTGCTCAGCGTGATTTTGCCAAGGCTCTGATCGCCAGGGGCATCGATCCGCGCGCCTATCGGCGCCTTGCTGTTGGATTCGCTCCATAAAAGCACAGCGACAAAATATTTTTATCTGATAAATGTTTTATTGACTAAAAAATAATACCGGGTAATCATTTCCCTGCATCTGCTTTCACGCAGAGTCATTTTGCAGGGGAAACCCGATGAGTCAGAACACCGTGCCGTTGCTGGCCAGTCTTTACATCGAGACGAATGAAGCGTCACTCGACAGGCGCTCGGCGCCTTTGTTTATGCAGGGTTTTCCGGCCGAGCCGAAACGCCGCGTTACCTGGAACAACTGGATGCGTCCACCGTTCAATCAGTGGGGCTTCCGCAATCTGGCGCGCCTGCGTCCCTCCATTGATGTGGAGGCGGGTGGCGGACCGGTCAGCGTCTTGAAGGAAGCGCCACAAGCGCTGGATCAACTGCACTTCGACAGTGAATGTGGTCTGAGCGTCAGTGTCATCGATCACCTGGTGGCCAGTCAGACCGACGCCTTTTTGGTGATGCAGGGCGACACCGTGCTGTTCGAGCGTTACTTCAACGGCCAGCGTCCCCGGGACCGGCACGTCATGTTCTCGGTGACCAAGTCGCTGATCGGCACCCTGGGGGAGCAACTGGTCTGCGATGGCATCCTCAATCCGGAGTTGCCGGCGGCGTTTTACGTGCCCGAACTGTTGGGTAGCGCGTTTGGCGATGCCACGGTGCGCCAGCTGTTCGACATGGCCGTGGGCATCGATTACAGCGAAGTCTATGACGATCCCAACTCCGAGAGCTCGCAGTACGGCTATGCCTGCGGTTTCCAGCCGGCACCTGCGCAGTACGCTCAGTTCGAGTCGCTGTATCAGTACCTGCCGTCGCTGAAAAAACGCGGCAGTCACGGCGGCTTTTTCCATTACGTGACCGCCACCACCGAAGCCCTGGCCTGGGTCATGGAGCGCGCTTCGGGCAAGGCTTGCAATCAATTGCTGCAAGACCTCTGGAGCCCGTTGGGGTGTGAGCGCGACGGCTACTTCATGGCCGACCCTTGGGGGCGTAGCGTCGCCGGTGCCGGTTTCAACGCCACCTTGCGCGACATGGCCCGGTTCGGTCGGCTGCTGGCCAACGACGGTCGCCACGATGGGCTGCAGTTGCTGTCGACCGAGACGGTTGCACGCATTTGCGCCGGCTCCGATCGGGCGATCTACGCCAAAAACTCCGAGTTCTCCCAATGGACTCCTGACGCTTCCTACCGCAGCCAGTGGTACGTCTTCAACGACCACAGCCAGGCGATCATGGCCGGTGGTATCCACGGCCAATACCTGTTCGTCGATAAGCCGTCCGGTGTGGTGATCGTCAAACAGTCATCGCTGACCGAGGCTGTCAGCCCGTTCGATGCTGACAGCGTGCGCATGCTGCGTGCCATCGCCGCGCACCTTCGCCACTGAAACGCCCCATAAAGACAAGAAATTTGCGTCCTATTCGCCTGGCTCGGCCAGGTGTTGGCGGCGCTCTGCGCCGCCATTCACTGCCCTGTAACAACAATAATCACACAGGAGCTTCATATGGTTTTCATGACGCGTTTTTCTCGAACGCTCTTAGCGGTCGGCTTACCCCTGACCGCCCAAGTCGCGCTGGCGGGCTACACCTTCGAGGATGGCAACCTCAAGGGTGAGGTCAACTTCACCGCCGGTGGTGCGACCCTTACCACCCGTAACGTCAACTTCGGCAGCGGTCGCGTCGATGCGCGCAGCGGCAAGAATGGCGGTACGAAAATCGACTGGCAGGAGCTCTACGTCAAACCCGGCGTCAAGCTGGAATACGCCCTGCAGCCAGACTTCAGCCTGTTGGCCGGTGGCTCGCTGGTGGCGGCGACCACCTTTGGCGATGGCGATGCCGGTGGCTTCACCCGCAGCTCTGATGGTGACGTGGCCACCGAAGAACTCTACGGTGGTTTCCGGGCCGGGGAGTGGACGCTCACAGCCGGTCGCCAGAACTACATGATCGGCACCGGCTTCATCGTCATGGACGGTAACCTCGACCAACTCAAGGACGGCGCCTACTGGCTTGGCCCCAGAACCGCCTTCAAGGATTCGGCCATTCTGGCCTGGGATCATGGCGCATTGAAAACCCAGGCCTTCACCTTGCGGGTCGATGACGATCTGGGTGACTTCCGCATGACCGGCGCTAACCTGGACTACAACCTCGACGACCAGGTGACACTTGGGGCCATGGCGATGAAGGTCAATGCGCTGGGGCCCAAGGGCAGTACACTGCCACGACGCCGGGACGGGATGCAGGTGTACAACGTGCGTGCGTTGAAGGCCAAAGTACCGGGCGTGCCGGACCTGACCCTGAATGCCGAATACGCCGTGGAGCGGGGCAGTGGTGAAGGCGTGGATTACGATGCCAACGCCTGGTACGGTCAGGCGGATTACGCCTTCAACACGTTGCCGCTGACCCCGGTGATCGGCTATCGCTACGCCAGTTTTTCCGGCGACGACAACCTCGCCGACAACCGGCAGAAAGCCTGGGAGTCACTGAGCAAGGGCTTCGTCGACTGGAGCACCTGGCTGGTGGGGGATGTCGTCGGCAACTACCTGCTGTTCAACAGCAACGAAAACGTCCAGCAGTTCTCGCTCAAGACCCACCTCAATGAAACGCTGACCCTCGGCGCGATCCACTATCAGTTCTGGCTGGACGAGAAAAACTACATGGGTGCGCAGGTCAGCGATCGGCGCTTTGCGGACGAGAGTGTGGTTTTCCTCGACTGGACCCCGACGCCGTCGTTCTATACGTCGCTCTCCTATAACTGGGTCAAGCCGCTGGCCGCCGCCAGGCAGGTGTTCGGCGATGACCAGAAATTCAGTGCGCTGGAACTGTACTTCACCTACCGCTATTAAGTGCCGCGAGCCTTCGCGGCCGCGCAGGAGTGCTTAACCATGAACATGTTTTTGCGTAACACCTTATTGGGCGCTGTAGTGTCGTTGCTGGCCAGCGGTGTGTGCCTGGCTGAAGAGCGCACGGTGCGGATCTACAACTGGATCGAATATTTGCCACCTGAGATTCTCAAGAGCTTCCAGGAGGAAACGGGCATCCGTCCGATCTACGACGTTTTTGACAGTGTCGAAACCCTGGAGTCCAAACTGCTGACCGGCAATTCCGGGTATGACGTGGTGTACCCCGGCAGCGCCAACCTGAGTCACCTGATCGCCGCCGGTGCCGTCCAGCCGCTGGACCGCAACCAGTTGCCGAACTGGCAGCACCTGGACCCGGAGTTCATGAAAACCCTGGAAGCTGCCGGTGATACTGGCAACCGCTACGCGGCACCATACCTATGGGGCACCACGCTGATCGGCTACAACGTCGACAAGGTTCAGCAAATCCTGGGCGCCAATGTGCAGATGAACACCTGGGACATGATCTTCAAGGAAGAGAACCTCGCCAAGCTGGCCAGTTGCGGTGTCGGTTTCCTCGACGCAGCAAACGAAATCGTGCCCATCGCCTTGCACTACAAGGGCCTCGACCCCAACAGCCAGAAGCGCGAAGACTACCCGCAGGCCCAGGCGGCGATGATGAAGATTCGCCCGCACATCACCTACTTCAACTCCTCACGCTACGGCATGGACCTGGCCAACGGTGACATTTGCGTAGCCGTCGGCTGGTCGGGTGGCGTGGCGCTGGCCAAGCAACTGGCCGATGCGGCCGGCAAGGGCGTCAGGGTGGAGATGGCGTTACCCAAGGAAGGCGCGCCGATGTGGTCGGATGTGATGATGGTGCCGGCCAACGCCCCCCATACCAAAGAGGCCTATGAGTTCATCAACTACATCCTGCGCCCTGACGTCATTGCCCGGATCAGCAACAAGATCGGTTACCCCAATCCGAACAAGGACGCCACTGCACTGGTGAACACCGAGATCCGTAATAACCCCAACATGTATGTGCCGGACGAAGCGCGCAAAACACTGTTCGCTTTGGAGCCCATGCCGGCAGCCGTGGAGCGGATCCGCACCCGCACCTGGACCACCATCAAGACCAATCGCTGATCATCGTGGCCCGGCGTCGCGACGCCGGGCTCGCCAGCAATGACGCGCCTCGGCTATAGCCTGCAGCCAGTCTGGGAGGAGGCTGGCGTTCTCAGGCCCGCATTCCGTAAAAGAGCAGTTCGGTGATACGTCTTACCTGAGTGGAGTGTGACTCGATGTCCGGCTGTTCCTGATTGACCAGCCTGAACAACTGCAGGTGTGAGTAGTCGTTCAACAGGAAGGCGGCCAGGTCGACGTTGAGGTCGGCGCGCAGCTTGCCGGCCTGCTGCAGTTCTCTGAGCAACCCGCTGATTTCAGCCCTGAGTGCATCGTTCATGGCGCGATAGCCTTCGGGCAGTTCGTTGTCGCCGCCAAATAATATCAGTGGCAACAGTTCACGCCAGAGACTGGGATGCATGACTTCCAGGGCGTAACCGGTCAGCAGGCGTTCCAGGTAGCACAGGGCGTCGACCGGATCCTCTATTTCGGGGATCTGGCTGCGGGTGTCCTTGAGGGCACGCTGGTCGGCGTCGTGCAGGATTTCCAGGATGATTTCCTGCTTGTTGCCGAAGTACTTGAACACGGTGGGCGCCGACACCCCAGCCTGGTTGGCGATCTGTTCGATGGTGGTGTTCTGGAAACCTTGACGCTCGAATAGTTCGATCGCTGCCTTGCTGATGGCTTGGCGTCGTTCGACTTTCTGACGTTCACGCAGTCCGCTCACGGTTGATCCCTTGTCGCTATGAATAAAGGGGGCACATGTCGCCCAATCATCCATGCAAAATACTTAATCGGGTAAAACTTTTAAAGCGCTAATTTCTGTAGTGCGCGTTTATCCCGGAAGCGAAAAATCTCGTTGGCTGATGGCGAGAGTCCTCAGGCTTAATAGTTAATTTCATTAATCTTTTAAGCGCTGTTCACCATGCATTGACCCGCCTGAATCAAGCTGATGCCTGTCGGTATTTTTTCAGTCGATAGGCAAACTGCGCACGACTCAACCCCAGCAGTCGCGCGGCAGCGGCCAGATTGCCTTGGCTTTTTTGCAGCGCTTCATCAATCAAGCGCGACTCCAGCCCTTCAATGGAGAAACCGTGTTCCAGGCGAGCCAGAGTTTCCAGCAAGGCAGGGCGAGGCTGTGTGCCGGCGGGACTCTGGTCGGTGGCGGCGAGGCTGCCGTTGTCGTCCAGCGAGTACGCATCCTGCGGCATGGGTTCGTTGCGAAACAGGTGGACCAGGTCGATGGCTTGGCCGTCTTCGCTGGCGATCAGGCCGCGCTCCACCAGATTCTGCAATTCCCGTACGTTGCCGGGAAAGTCATAGCGCAACAACACCTTGAGTGCGCGCATGGTCAGGCCAGCGGGTTTTCGGCCGTAGGCCTGACAGAAGCGGCGCAGGAACGCGTTGACCAGCAACGGTATGTCGTCGCGACGTTCGCGCAGCGGTGGCAGCACGATGGGGTAGACATTCAGCCGGTAGAACAAGTCTTCGCGAAACTCTCCGGCCGCCACGGCTTTGCGCAGGTCGACATTGGTCGCCGCCACCACCCGGACGTCGACCTTGATCGGCTGGCCACCGCCGATGCGCTCGATCTCCCGCTCCTGCAATGCACGCAGCAACTTGCCCTGACCCGGCAGGCTGAGGCTGGCGATTTCGTCGAGAAACAGGGTGCCGCCCTGGGCGCGTTCGAAGCGTCCGGGGCGCGAATGGGTCGCGCCGGTGTAGGCGCCGCGCTCGACACCAAACAGCTCAGCCTCGATCAGATTGTCCGGGATGGCGGCGCAGTTGAGCGCCACGAAAGGTGCTTGATGGCGTGGGCTGAACTGATGCAACTGACGGGCGAACAACTCTTTGCCGACCCCGGACTCACCGCTGAACAACACCGTGGCGGGCGTCGGCGCCACGCGCTGCAAGGCGAGGGTAGCGGCATTGAAGGCCGCGCTGGCGCCAATCGGTTTTGGCCCGCCGGGGTTTTCGCTGTCGTCATCCTGGGGGGCGGGCGCCGGGGCTTGAGGCTGTTTGGGCTCGGCGCTTGAGGGTGAGGCAGTGAGATAACTCAGGTCCTGCTCGACATCGCCCCATTGTTCGGCGGTCTTGCCGATCACCCGGCAGCTCTCATGGCCCATGCCCCGGCATTCGGTTTCGCGGAAGATCACCAGACGACCGAACAGCCCGCTGACATAACCGATGGCATAGCCCAGTTCGGTCCAGCACACCGGATCCTGGCCGATCCCGTAGGCGGCGATATGTTCGTCGGCCTCACAGGAGTGGTGCCAGAGGAATTCACCTTCATAGAAGCCTGAGTCGGCGTCGAATTTGAAGTGCAGGGGTTCGACCTTGGTCATGCCTTCGAGTGTATGCAGACGCGTGCCGGCCGAGAAAACCGCCGCGGCGTCGGCGTCTGGCCAGCGCTCGCGGATCAGTCGCGCATCCCGTGCGCCGGAGAGATAGCCGGTGCGGGTAAACAGGCCGCGGCTCTGTTCCAGTCCCTGGCGCTCGATAATTTCTCGTCGCAGCGCGCCGAAGGATGAGCTGTGCAATAGCAGCATGCGCTGGTCGTTGAGCCAGATACGTCCGTCAACAGGGGAAAAGAACAGGCATTCGGTCAACTCGGCCAGGGTCGGTGAGTTGCCTTCGGCCAGTTGGGTACTGTCGCCTCGGGGCGAGAAATGCTCTTCCTGCACGGCAAGATGAGGAAGCAGCGAATGGGGATTGTTCATTGTTATGCCCCTGAGCGAGTCGACTGATCGAAATGATCAACTAGCAAAACAGTTATTAAACATAACTTTATCATTTGGACAAGTGGCGAGCTGCCGGCTGTACGCCAAGCACCTTGTCCTATTCGCAAACACCCCTTTACAGCCCGCAGGCCAGAGCCTTCGCCACTTGAAATGCGGCGCAACGCAGGAAGTCGGCACAGCCCTTGCTCTAGCGCTTTCACCACGCAGACGCCTTGCATCGTTTTAGCAAGGCCGCGTCAGGCAATGACAAACACAAGAGCCGGGAGACCGAAATGTCGGTAAGTGAACCATCTGATTTTCTGCGGGACGAGCCATGGCGTGAACGCATCTTCAATGGCGACTGGCTACGTCCATTGGGCGGCAGCCATAGCGTCATCGAACCGGCCACCGGCGAGGTGTTGACCGTCACCGGTTTGGCCGACGCAGCAGACATCGCGTTTGCCAGCCTGAACGCCGCTCGTGTTCAACCGGCCTGGGCGGCATTGGGGCCACGGGAACGCGCAGAGATATTTCGTAAAGCTGCCGCACTGGCCCAGCAACACTTTGCCGAACTGGCGTTGTACATCGCCCGGGAAAGTGGCGGCAGCCTGTTCAAGGGTGAACATGAGGTCCGTGAGGCGATCGTGTTGCTGCATCAGGCGGCCGGGCTGCTGTCGCAACCCCATGGTCTGGTTCTGCCGAGCGAAGCGGGGCGCTTGTCCTATGCACGCCGGTTGCCCCATGGCGTGGTCGGGGTGATCTCGCCGTTCAACTTTCCCTTGGTGTTGTCCCTGCGTTCGGTGGCGCCGGCGCTGGCGGCGGGCAACGCCGTGGTGCTCAAGCCCGATCCGCAGACCCCGGTCAGTGGCGGTTTCATCATTGCCCGGTTGTTCGAGGCGGCCGGTCTGCCCAAGGGCTTGCTGCAGGTGTTGCCGGGTGCAGCGCCAGCCGGAGAAGCGCTGTGCCGCGATCCGCATGTGCGGATGATCGCGTTCACCGGCTCCACCGCAGCGGGGCGCAAAGTCGCGGAGCTGGCTGGGCGTCATCTGAAAAAAGTCGCCCTGGAGCTGGGCGGCAAGAACTCGTTGATCGTGCTCGAAGACGCCGATCTCGAACTGGCGGCCAGTAACGCCGCGTGGGGTGCCTGGCTGCATCAGGGGCAGATTTGCATGGCCACCGGACGCATCCTGGCCCATGAGTCGATTGCACAAGAACTGGTCCGCCGGTTGGCAGAAAAGGCACGGGCAATCACGGTCGGCAATGCCGCTCGCGGTGAGGCGGTGCTGGGGCCGTTGATCAACAAACGCCAGCTGTTGCGAGTGCATGAAATCGTCACGGAGAGTGTGACGGCCGGGGCAACTCTGCAAGCCGGCGGCGAGTATGAGCAGCTCTTCTACCAACCCACGGTGCTTTCCGGTGTGCGCCCGGGCATGCGCGCGTTCGACGAGGAAATCTTCGGCCCGGTGGCCACGGTGGTGAGTTTTGCCAGCGACGATGAGGCCATCGACCTGGCCAACCGCACCGAGTATGGCTTGTCCGCGGGGATCATTTCGCCTTCGGTCGGGCACGCGATGGCGATGGGCGAGCAACTCAATTGCGGGCTGTTGCACATCAACGACCAGACAGTGGCCGACGAATGCATCAACCCCTTCGGCGGACGCGGCAGCTCAGGAAATGCCGGCAGCGTAGGCGGCCCGGCCGACTGGGATGAATACACCCAATGGCAATGGGTGACGGTCAAGGATAAGGCGCCGCGTTACCCGTTCTGACGGGCCGGTTTTGCCGGGCCGACAAGGTAGGTCGGCTCACCGAGTACACAAAAATAATAAGAGGACTCAACATGAAACTCGACAACAAGATTGTGCTGGTGACTGGCGTCTCTTCGGGTATCGGCGCGGCCACGGCAAGCCTGCTGCGCAGCCACGGCGCCCAGGTGATTGGCGTGGACCTGAAGGCGCCGCACATGACCCTGGATGGTTTTGTTCAGGGCGATCTGAGCAGTGCCGAGAACATCGACCGGTTGCTGGCGCAGCTACCGGCACGGATCGACAGCCTGTGCAATATCGCCGGGGTGCCGGGCACTGCAAACCCGCAACTGTTGGCGCGGGTCAACTACCTGGGATTGCGCCACTTGAGCAGCGCGTTGCTGCCACGCATCAACGCTGGCGGCAGCATCGTCAATATCGCCTCGATCCTCGGCGCCGAGTGGCCGTTACGTCTGGAACAGCACAAGGCGCTGGCGCGCATCGAAGGTTTCGCCGCCGGGCAGGCCTGGCTGGCCGAGCACCCGGTACCGGACCAGACCTGCTACCAGTATTTCAAGGAAGCCTTGATCGTCTGGAATTACCTGCAGGCCCAACCCTGGTTTCTCGAACATTCGGTGCGCATGAACAGCGTCGCGCCAGGTCCGGTTTTCACGCCGATCCTCGGCGACTTCGTGAGCATGCTCGGTGAGGCCCGAACCCAGGCCGATGCCCATCGCATGAAACGCCCTGGTTATGCCGATGAGGTGGCGGCGGTGATTGCTTTCCTGTGTGCCGACGAGTCGCGCTGGATCAACGGCGTCAACCTGGCCGTCGATGGCGGATTGGCCTCCACCTACATCTGAAATGCACACCTGTAGACAGCGGCGCAAGCCGCTACCTGTGGCGAAGCCATGCCAAAAATAAAAATAATGAGGAGCGTCCATGGACAACGTTAAACGTTGCTTTCGTTTCAAGCATTGCGCCCTGTTTCTGGCGTTATGCAGCGCCGGTGTGATGGTCGAAAGGGTCGAGGCCATGCAAATGGACCTTGGTGATTCCGACTGGAAACTGCGTTGGGACAACACCATCAAGTACAGCCAGGCCTGGCGTCTTCAGGGGCAGGACAGCCGATTGGTCAACGCGCCGACCGCCAACGGCCTGTATCCCTCGATCCAGAGTCAGGGCGATAAAAACTTCAGCAGTGGCCTGGTCTCCAATCGTCTGGACCTGTTTTCCGAAATGGACCTCAGCCGGCAAAACTATGGCCTGCGCGTGAGCGGCGCAGCCTGGTACGACGATATCTACAACAAGGACACCGACAGCAGCGAGCAAACGCATTTCCTCAGCGAAACCCGCAAGCTCCACGGTCGCAACGCGGAAATTCTCGACGCCTTCGTGTTCCTGCGCGGTGACCTCGGTGAAGACTCCCAGGGCGTGGTGCGTCTGGGCCGACACAGCCTGATCTACGGCGAAAGCCTGTTCTACGGTGGCAACGGCATTGCCAATGCCCAGGGCCCGACCGATGTGGTCAAGTTGCTCAGCGTGCCGGGGACCCAGTTCAAGGAGATCCTGCGTCCGGTCAATCAGATCTCCGGGCAGTTGCAGATCAACCCGCAGTTGTCGGTGGGCGCTTACTACCAGTTTGAGTGGGAACGCTCCAATGTGCCCGGCGCCGGCAGCTACCTGAGCGATATCGATGCCATCGGTTACGGCAGCGGTTCACTGCGCGAAGTGTTCGGCAACGACACGGTGAATGGCGGTGATTTGAAACCGCGAAATTCGGGGCAGGGCGGTATGCAGATCCGCTTCAAGCCGACCGGCACCGAGCTGGAGTTGGGTTTCTACGCTGCGCAGTATCACGACAAAACCCCGACCGGCCTGTACGCCTACCTCGACGGTGCGGCTGCGGCCGCCACCGGGTTGCCGATCCTGAGTTCCTATCGTCAGGTCTACGCCGAAGACATCAAGACTGCCGGTGTCAGCTTCTCCACCGCTTATGGGCCGTTCAACTTTGCCGGTGAAACTTCCGTGCGCTGGAACGCGCCGCTGGTGAGCAATCTGCAAGTGGTGGCCCCTGGCGTGGCGGCCGATGGCGACGATAACTCACTGTTTGCCAGGGGCAAAACCGCTCACGCCAACCTGTCGGCGATTTACCTGTTATCGCCCACCGCATTTTGGGATGGCGGCTCGGCACTGGCCGAGCTGGCCTGGAACCGCACCCTGAGCGTGACCGAGAACGCCGCCGCGCTGGATGCCAACACCACCCGCGATGCTACGGCACTGCGGGTATTGGTGGAGCCGGCGTACTTCCAGATTGTCGACGGGATCGACCTGACCGTGCCGATCGGCATGGGTGTGGTACTCGATGGGCGCTCTTCGGCGGTCAACAAATCGGGCTTCGGCAATACCCATTCCGGCGACTGGAGTGTCGGGCTCAAGGCCACCTACCTGCAGCGCTGGGATGTCGGCCTGAACTACGTGAACTTCTTCGGTGCCCCAAAAGCCGGGCTGCGCGAGGACGGCAATTTCAGTTACGGGCAGTCGTTGGCCGACCGCGACTTCGTCTCGCTCTACGTGAAAACCTCATTCTAATAAGGTGGATTCGCCATGCAGAACAAAGCATTTCTCAACACTTGCGTCCTCACCCTGGCCCTTGCCGGCATGAGCCTGGCGCAGGCGGCCGTGTCGCCTGAGCAGGCTGCACGTTTGAAGACTGAACTGACACCCCTTGGTGGCGAGCGCGCCGGCAACGCCGATGGCAGCATCCCGGCCTGGCAAGGCGGTTACACCAAGGTCGCGCCTGGCTACAAGCCAGGTGACAAACGTCCCGATCCATTCGCCGGTGAAAAACCGCTGTATTCGATCAAGGCCTCGAACATGGAGCAGTACGCCAATGTATTGGCCGAAGGCACCAAACTGCTGCTGAAGAAATACCCGGACTATCGCCTGGACGTCTACCCGACCCATCGCTCGGCGGCAGCCCCGCAATGGGTGTATGACAACACCGGCAAGAATGCCACCCGCGCCACGCTGGACGTGGCGAGCGAGAAAGTCACCGGCGCCTATGGCGGCATTCCGTTCCCGATCCCGGAAAACGGTACGCAAGTGCTGTGGAACTATCGATTGTCCTGGCAGGGCGGCGACACCATCAGCTCGCCTTTCGATACCTGGCTGATGACCGCCGGCGGCAAGAAAGTCCAGGCAACCCGCGCCCAGTACACCTACCAGTTTCCCTACTACGTCGAAGACGGCAGCCTGGAAAACTTTTCCGGCAAGTACCTGGTGGGCAAGCTGCTGACCGAGTTGCCATCGTCCAAGGCCGGTGAAGGCCTGATGACCCATTGGGACCTGGACCCGGCCAACCGCGCGGCCTGGCAGTATCTGGTCGGCCAGCGCCGGGTGCGTCGTGCGCCGAACATTGCCTACGACACCCCGGACTTCGTGACCTCGGGGGTCGGTCTGTTCGATGAAGCGTTCATGCTGTTCGGGCCTACCGATCGCTATGACCTCAAGCTGATGGGCAAGAAAGAACTGATTGTCGCCTACAACAATAACCGCGCCGGCCTGGCCAAGAGCGACGACCTGGTCAAGCAGAACTTCCTCAATCCTGACTTGGTGCGTTGGGAGAAACATCGGGTCTGGGTGGTCGAGGCCACGCTCAAATCCGGCAAGCGCCATGTGGTGCCGCGTCGCACCTACTACATCGACGAAGATTCCTGGCAGATCCTGATGGCCGACGGGTATGACGCGCAGGGCAAGCTTGGACGGCAGATGTATTCGCTGACGCTGCTGGCGCCGGACCTGCCGGCCCTTACCGCGCAGGTCATGTGGGGTAGCTACAACCTCGACACCGGGGCTTACTTCCTCAACTCCTCGAGCAACGATCTGGCGGTCCAGTACCAGAAAGTCGCGAAACCTTCGGCGTCCTATTTCACACCGGATGCCATGGCCAACGAAAACATGCGTTGAACCTGGGGAGGCCGCGGCGGGTGAGGGTGCGCGCTGCGGTCGCCTGTGACTTTGCGAGTGGGATAAAGACATGATGGGGCAAAAACGCTATGCAGGCTTTGGCCTGCGCCGGGGCGCCTGCGTCCTGGCATTGGGTTTGATGGCGTGTGTGTTCAGCGCCCAGGCGAGCACGTTTGCCGTACTGCAGCAGCCGGCACTGTCGTCCGCCAAGGCCCAGCGCGCGGCATTGCTCGGGCTGACCCGGGCCGGCGAGCGACTGGTGGCGGTCGGCGAGCGCGGGATCGTGCTGCTCTCGGATGACGCTGGAGTCAATTGGCGCCAGGCCAGTGTGCCGGTCAGCGTCAGCCTGACGGCGGTGCAATTCGTCGATGCCGAGCAGGGTTGGGCAGTCGGTCATCTGGGCGTGGTGTTGCATACCGAGGACGGCGGTGAAACCTGGCACAAGCAACTCGACGGTGAACGCGCCGCCGCGCTGGCGGTGCAGGCCGCTGAGCGCGATGCCGATCAACCGGGCGGTGCCGGCAACCTGGCGCAGGCCCGGCATATGCTCGACGACGGACCGGACAAACCGTTTCTCGACCTGTACTTCAGTGACCACCTGCACGGCTACGTCGTTGGCGCCTACAACCAGATCTACCGTACCGACGACGGCGGGCGAAGCTGGCAGCCGTGGATGCAGCATGTGGACAATCCGCAGGGCCTGAACCTGTATGGCATTCGCGTCTCGGGCAACGATTTGCTGCTGGTGGGGGAGCGCGGTTTGCTGTTGCGTTCGACCGATGCCGGGCATTCATTCCAGGCCTTGAAGTCACCTTATGAAGGCAGCTTTTTCGGCTTGCTAGGCACTCACGGCGGCGCCTTGATTGCCTATGGTTTGCGCGGTAACGCCTGGTGGTCCGACGACCGTGGCGGCAGTTGGCGACGCCTCGACACCGGCATCGAATCAACACTGTCGAGCGCCATCGAACTGCGCGATGGCAGCCTGCTGTTGGCCAGCCAGGGCGGCGAGCTTTTATTCAGCCATGACCAGGGTCGTAGCTTCGACAAACGCCAGAGCCGCAGCGGCGGGACTGTCGCTGCCGTGCAACAGGCGGCCGATGGCAGCCTGGCCAGCGTTGGTTTGAGCGGTGTGGCCGCTGACCAGGATCCACGAGCCTCCGCCAAACCTTGAAACTTCACGGTGCAGCGCTATCGGGCCACGGCCCGTGCAACAGGAGTCAGACTTGAAAGACGACAAAACCCAAACCGTGATCGGCCGCCTGGCAGACTTCGACCAGGCGTCGGGCAACTTCGCCGAGCGGGCGATCTTCAACCATCGACCGCTGGTGATCCTGCTGTGTCTGCTGGTGACGCTGGTGCTCGGCTGGCAAGCCACGCGCATCGGCATCAATGCCAGTTATGAGAAAACCATTCCCACGGGGCATCCCTATGTCGCCAACTTTCTGGAGAATCGCAGTGAGTTGAGCGGCCTGGGCAACTCGCTGCGGATCGCCGTGGAGGTCAAACAAGGCAGCATTTTCACCAAGGACTATCTCGACACCTTGGCCAGGCTCAACGACGAGCTCTATCTGCTGCCGGGTGTCGACCGGCCCTACATGAAATCGTTATGGACCCCGACCACGCGCTGGACCGCCGTGACCGAGGAGGGGCTCGATGGCGGCACCGTGATCCCCGACGACTACGATGGCTCGGCGGCCAGTATCGAACAGGTGCGGACCAACGTCGCGCGTTCCGGTGAGGTCGGTCAATTGGTGGCCGGCAACTTCAAGTCCAGCGTGATCTTCGTGCCGTTGCTGGACATCAGTCCGCAGACCGGCAAGGCCCTGGACTACGGCGAGTTTTCCCGGCAACTGGAAGCCCTGCGGGACAAGTACCAGAGCGATGACCTGCGGATTCACATCACCGGTTTCACCAAAATCGTCGGCGACCTGATCGAGGGGCTGACTCAAGTTTTGCTGTTCTTCGTGGTGGCGGTGCTGGTGACCGTGGTGGTGCTGTTTGGCTACACCCGTTGCGCACGCAGCACCCTGGTGGTGGTGACGTGTTCGCTGGTGGCGGTGCTCTGGCAGCTGGGTCTGCTCGCCATCCTCGGTTATGAATTGGACCCGTACTCGGCGCTGGTGCCGTTTCTGGTGTTCGCCATTGGCATGAGCCACGGCGCGCAGAAGATGAACGGCATCATGCAGGACGTCGGTCGCGGCACCCACCGGGTGGTGGCCGCGCGTTATACCTTCCGCCGACTGTTCGCGGCCGGCATGACCGCGTTGCTCTGTGATGCGGTGGGCTTCGCGGTGTTGCTGCTGATTAATATCCGGGTGATTCAGGATCTGGCGATCACCGCCAGCCTCGGTGTGGCGGTGCTGATCTTCACCAACCTGATTCTGTTGCCGATCCTGCTCAGCTATATCGGTGTCAGCCCGGCAGCGGCGCAACGCAGCCTGAGTTCGGAAAACGCCGAACTGCAGGCGCAGATCAAGCATCCGTTGTGGCGCGTACTCGATTTGTTCACCCAACGGCGCTGGGCCATGGGCGCCATGCTGGGCGGTCTGCTGCTGGCAGCGTTCGGTTTTGCCGTGAGCCTGCACCTGAAGATCGGCGATCTCGACCCCGGCGCTCCGGAGTTGCGGGCTGACTCGCGCTACAACCGCGACGCGCTGTTCATGACCCAGAACTATGCGGCAAGCTCGGATATTTTCGTGGTCATGATCAAGACTCCGGAAGATCAGTGCACCCGTTACGCGAGCCTGTCGGCAGTGGATGCGTTGGCCTGGCGGCTGGAGCAATTGCCCGGCGTGGAGTCGACCACCTCGATGGCGGCGCTAAGCAAAATCGCCACGGCCGGTTACAACGAAGGCAACTTCAAATGGTATGAGCTGATCCCCAATGATGGTGCGCTGGGCGCCGTGCAAACCCGTGCACCGAGGGAGCTGTTCAATCAGGGCTGCTCGATGTTGTCGCTGTACGTTTACCTGGCCGATCACAAGGCCGATACCCTGAATCGGGTGGTGGAGGCCAGCGAGAAATTCATCAGCGAGCATCAGGTGCCAGAGGTCAAATTCATGCTGGCCGCCGGCAGCGCCGGGATCGAAGCCGCGACCAATATTGTGGTGAAAAAATCCATGCGCGAGATGCTGTTCTGGGTCTATGGCGCGGTCAGCCTGTTGTGCCTGCTGACCTTCCGCAGCTGGCGCGCAACCCTTTGCGCGATGCTGCCGCTGATGCTCACCTCGATTCTGTGCGAGGCGCTGATGGTCGCATTGGGGATGGGCGTGAAAGTGGCGACCCTGCCGGTAATCGCACTGGGCGTGGGCATTGGCATCGACTACGCGCTCTACGTCTTGAGTGTGATTCTGGCCCGCATGCGTGCCGGCGACACCCTGGCACAGGCGTATTACCAGGCGCTGCTGTTCACCGGCAAAGTGGTGTTGCTGACCGGCATGACCCTGGCGGTCGCAGTGTCGACCTGGGCGTTCTCACCGATCAAGTTCCAGGCCGACATGGGGATTCTGCTGGCGTTCATGTTCCTGGTGAACATGCTCGGTGCCCTGATCCTGCTGCCGGCCCTGGCCTGGCTGCTGCTGCCGCAGAAGGTCTTTGCAAAAAAGCCTGAAGCGAGCCGGCATGGGCAGTTGGTCAAGGAGGGCTGAGGACTCGGCAAGCGCTACACGAGGACGGGGACAGTGAGGACCGACTAGCCGTTTTCGGCACAATTGCGCCAATGCCTGTTACGGCGGAATGGAACTTGCCTCCCCAACGGCCCGCAAGCCTTGTGTGCCCAACAGGAAAGGTCCATGAATAACAATAACCCTAGCGTGGAAGGCGCCACCGGTACGCCGGACATGACTGCGGCGATTCATCGTTATCGCACCAACGACATCGATCAGCACGCACAGAACATGGACGGCTGGCAGGTACGCTATGACCAGCTGACGCCCGGTCGCTTCGAAGGTGAGTTGATAGAGTTTCGCGCCGGATGGATGCAACTGGCGCGCGACCGCTCTAATCAGGCGATGCTCAAGAGTGGCAGCGCCTGGAAGGGAGCCATCACCTTCAGCGTGCCGCTGAGCGCTCAGGGGACGGTGTTTTGTGCGGGGCATCCGATTCATGAGGCGAGCCTGTTGGTGGCCCATGGTGATCACTTGCCCGATCTGCGCACGCCCGAACATCTGGATCTGTTGGGGGTGGCGGTTGATGTCCAGGCCCTTGAACATGTGCTGGAGCGCCAGGGCGCCCGGTTTCAAATTACCGATCTTCCCAAGTGTTACCGTCTGGGGGCTTCCTCGGTGCAGGCTGAGTTGGCGGCGCTGTTCGACGAGCTGGCCGCTGCCGATCAAGGCCACGACAGCCTGCTGGGCTATGAGGCGATCCGTCATGGCATTCGCGATGCCGTGATGGTGCAACTGCTGGAGCTGGTCGCGCCGGATCAGGCCGCGCCCCTTAACCCGACGGCGCGCAAACGCATGGTCGATCGTGCCAGGGAATACGCGTTGGGGCATCTGGACGAACCATTGTCGATCCTCGATCTGTGCAATCACATCGGCGCCAGCCGACGCAAACTCCAGTACTGTTTCCAGGAAACCCTGGGTATCAATCCGGTGGCGTATTTAAGGGCGTTGCGCCTCAATGCAGTGCGTCGTGAACTGCGTGACAGCCCCCATGAACATGGGGTGCAAGAGGTGGCGGCGCGTTGGGGCTTCTGGCACCTGAGTCGCTTTGCCAGCGATTACCGCACACTGTTCGGAGAGACGCCCTCACAGACCTTGCGTCGCCATTAACTGTGCTGAAAACGGATAACCCGCCTACCGGAGTCGTTACTAGGATGGCCCACACCATTTGGTTGGGAGGGGCATTCGATGAATCACAAGAACAACAACTCAAGCATCAGCCGCGTCACTGTATTCACCCTGGGGCTGTTCGGCCTGTGCGCCGGCGCACAGGCCACTGAAAACGGGGCGCCGACCACCGCAGTGGGCGTCTATGACTTCGGCGCCGGGATGATGCCGCCGGCCACGCCATTCGGCACCCTGGGCCTGCGCACGGCCTACTATTCGGCCAACGTGCAGAAGGACCGCCACGGTCGTTCTCTGGACAACAATCTCTCCCTGGACGTGCTGTCCATCGGCCTGGCCTATATGCGCATGACGGACTACAGCGTCCTCGGCGCCCAATACGGTTTCGGCACGGTGGTGCCTTTCTTCAAGATGGATGCTTCCCTGGAGGTGCCGACGCCGGGCGGTCCGTTGAAGCTTGAGGCCGATCCGTTCCGCCTGGCAGACGTGCAGTTTCTGCCGCTGATCCTGCAGTGGAACCTGTCGCCCAACCTGTTCGTCAACACCCAGTTTCAGATCCAGACCCCCACCGGCGACTACGACAAGAACCGGCTGATTTCCCCCGGGCTCAATCACTGGACTTTTTCCCCCATCGTCAATGCCACTTACATCAGTGACACCGGCTTCGAGGTGTCATCGAGCTTCGAGGTGGACATCAACACGCGCAACCCTGCCACTGACTACAAGAACGGCGTGGAGTACCGGCATGAGTTCGCCGTGGGCCAGCACTTCGGCCCCTGGACCGCCGGTATCGGCGGGTACTACTACCGTCAGTTCACCGATGACGACGCCCCGGGCCTGACGAGTGGCAATCGCGCCAGGGTGCTGGCTGTGGGACCAGCGGTGAGCTACGTCAAACCGGGCCTGCCGCCGGTCTGGCTGCACCTCTACAAAGAGCAGGGCGCGAGCAACCGCGCCGAAGGCTACACCGTCGCCTTGCGCGTTTCCCAAAGTTTCTGAGGACCGGACCATGACTTCTGTGCATTGCGCTTCAACCCTGGCGACGCCTGTCGTGCGTCAGGCCTCGGGACGTCGCGAAGGGCTGGTGCTGGTGCTGGGCAGCAGCCTGACCATCATGGGCTCGGTGATGATCGCGCCGATCCTGCCCAAACTCGGTGCCGAGTTCGGGCCGCTCACTCCCCAGACCGACCTGCTGGTACCACTGGCGGTGACCGGACCGGCGCTGGCGATTGCGGTGTGCGCGCCTCTGGCCGGTTGGCTCGCCGATCGAGTCGGGCGCAAGGCGTTGCTGGTGATCGCCACCTTGCTCTATGCCTTGCTCGGCGCGTTGCCGGCGGTGCTGGGAGATCTGCAGTCCATCGTCGCCGTGCGCCTGCTGTTCGGGGTGGCCGAGGCGGCGGTGATGACCTGTTGCGCGACCCTGATCGGCGACTATTGGCAGGGCGAAGAACGCTTGCGCTACATCAATCGTCAGGTGGTCACCATCGGTTTGGTCGGTGCGTTGTTCTTCGTCGTTGGTGGCGCTTTGGGCGAGCACTCCTGGCGCTTGCCGTTCCTCCTCTATTTGCTGCCGCTGCTGCTGGTGCCGGCCATGGTGAAGGTGCTCTGGGAGCCGGTTCGTACGCAGCCGTCCGTTGAGGTTCAGGGACCGGAGCGGGTGGCGATTCTGCCGCTGGTTTTGGGTTATCTGCTGATCCTCGCGGGCATGGTGCTGAGCTTTGTGGTGCCGGTACAGACGCCCATTTTGCTGGTGGGTCTCGGGGTCACATCCAGCACCCTGATTGGCCTGTCCGCCGGCTTGAGCCTGCTGGCCACCCTGGGCGGTTCCCTGGCCTGGCCGCTGCTGCGTCGACGCTTGGGGATCGCCGGTACCAATGCGGTATTGCTGCTGTTGCTGGCGCTCGGGTTGTGGTTGCTGATGCGCGGGCAAAGCTACAACCAGGTGGTGCTGGCAGTGGTGATCCATGGCCTGGGCGCGGGACTGCTGGTGCCCAATGTCATGGCGCCGATGATGGAGGCGTTGAGTGCTCGAACCCGTGGTCGGGGATTGGGAGGCTTCACCGCGTGCCTGTATTTCGGTCAGTTCGTCAGCCCCTTGGTGGTGGCGGTGCTCGGCGCGTTTGCCGGTGACTTGCGTCACGCCATCGAGTGGCTGGCCTTTGCCAGTCTTGCTGCCGCGCTGCTTTGGGCGATCGCCGGGTTATCGCGCCGCCGCTCGAACTCTTCCGTGCCATCCACCCATTCGTCATTGAAATAGATCCGGAGTATCAAACATGCAAGACATCCATCAGTTGTTGGACAAGGAAGACGCCACCGGCCTGGCCGCTTGGGTCAGACGTGGTGAAGTGCAGCCCGTGGAGCTGGTCGACGCCGTGATCGAGCGTCTGGAGCGGGTTGAACCGCAACTCAATGCGGTGGCCGAGCGGCTCTACGACAAGGCTCGCGAGGCAGCGCTCGAACCTCAGGTTCGGGACGGACTGTTTGCCGGTGTGCCGACCTTGATCAAGGACCTGTTCGCGCCGGTGCAGGGTGCCGCAATGACCAATGGTTCGCTGGCGCTGGGCGGGGCCCGCGCCGATTTCGAATCCGAGGTGGTGACCCGCCTGCGCCGCGCCGGTTGCCTGATCGTCGGCACCAGCACGGCACCGGAGTTCGGCACATCCTATTCCACCGAATCGACACGTTTCGGCGCCACCCGCAATCCGTGGAACACCGAGCACAGCGCCGGCGGCTCCAGCGGCGGGGCGGCGGCCCTGGTGGCGGCGCGGGTAGTGCCGTTTGCCCATGGCAATGACGGCGGCGGTTCGTTGCGGGTGCCGGCGTCCTGCTGCGGAGTCTTTGGCCTCAAACCCAGCCGTGGCTTGCTGCCCTCCGGGCCAATGATAGGCGAGGGCTGGGCGGGCATGGGCACCAACCACTGCATCACCTTATCGGTACGTGACAGCGCGGCTTTGCTCGACGCCACGGCGGGAATCGATTTGGGTGCGCCCTATGCTGCGCCGCTGTCGGCGCAACCGTATGTGACTGCTGTACAACAGACTCCGCAGCCATTGCGTATCGCCCTGGTGGAGCAGATCGGGTCTTGGCCGACTTCCACACAAAGCCTGGAGGCGGTGCGTCAGGCTGCGAGCCTGTGTGAGTCGCTGGGGCATCGGGTAGAACCCGCCCGGTTACCGGTGGTGCTGCCTGAGTTTCTTGACCAGGTGTTCACTATCATCGGTGCCAGCACGCGAAACTACGTCGACCTGTTGGGCCAATTGCGTGGCGCGCCTGTACAGCCCGAGGAGCTGGAAGCCCGTACGCGGATCATTCTGCGCGACAAGGGCGGGGTCAGTGGCGCGCAATACGCGGCAGCGGTGGAGTGGATGCATGCCCTGGGCCGGCAACTGGCGCTGTTCATGCAGGATTACGACCTGATCCTCAGCCCGACCCTGACCCGTGAACCGGTACCGATCGGCGAGCTGGACCTGCGGGACGACCGCTTGAGTCTCGATGAATTGATCGAGCGCTTCCACAGTTACTCGCCGTTTACCGCGTTGTTCAATGCCAGTGGGCAACCGGCAATGTCGGTACCGCTTCACTGGAGCCCGCAAGGCTTGCCCATGGGCGCGCACTTCGCAGGCCGCTTCGGCGAAGAGGCGACCTTGCTGAGCCTGGCCGCACAACTGGAGCAGGCTCAGCCCTGGCGGCAGCGCGTACCGCCGGTGAATGCGTGCCTGCGCACCACGCCGTAACACGATTGGTAGCAGCTGCCGAGCCTGCGAGGCTGCGTTCGGCTGCGCAGCAGTCGTGAATCCGGCTGATGCGGTCTGCCAGACGTACCGCAAGTTCTGGTTTGACGACTGCTTCGCAGCCGAACGCAGCCTCGCAAGCTCGACAGCTGCTACGGCCGAACGCGGTCACGCAGGCTCGGCAGCGGCTACAAGGAGTGCACCCCGGTCAGGTTTTATCCGCAACCGGGTTCGCCGTACGCAACGGCGGCTCGGCCGAACGGGCAATCATGCTGATGATCGCCAGTGCTGCAATCAGCAGCCCGGGCGAGGTCGCCAGCAAAACTCCGGTGGTGCCGGCCCCGGCCGCCAGAATCTGCCCGGCGGCCAAGGGCCCGGCCACCGATCCGAGGCGACCGATCGCCACCGCTGCGCCAACACCGGTGGCGCGCACCGAGGTCGGGTACGACGGCGGTGCCAGGGCGTAAAGCACCAGCTGCGCGGCCATCACAAACAACCCGGCAGAAAAACCGGCGATGGCCATGGGGACGATGCCCACCGACAGGCCGACTCCAGCCAGCGCCGCCAGCAACCCGGCGTAGACAAACAGCACCACTTTGATGCCGTTGCAGCGATCCAGCAGCAGCCCGCCGAGCAGGGAACCGAGGGCGCCGCCGATGTTGAACAGCATTTGCACCAGGCCAGCCTGGGGTTTGCTGAAACCCTGTTCCAGCAACAGCGATGGCAGCCAGTTGAGCAGCATGTACATCACGGTCAGGGTGAAGAAGTAGCTCAGCCACAACGCCAGGGTGACGCGGGTCCGCTCTTCGCCGAACAGCGCTTGGCCGGTTGAGGCGCGCGCCACGTTGACGCTGCCTTGTTGCTGGCGAAAGGCGCTGGACTCAGGCAGCAGCAGGACCATCAACGGCACCACCAGCAGGGGCACGAGCCCCCCGATGATGAAGGTCATCTGCCAATGCTCGGCAAACAGCATGGCGACCACCGCCGCCAGCGCGCCGCCCAACGGCACGCCGGCATACATGATGCTGATCGCGGTGCCGCGACGTTGCTCACCCACGGCTTCGGCACACAGTGCGATCAGGTTGGGCAGGGCTGCACCCAGGCCCAGGCCCGTCATGAAGCGCGCCAGCAGCAGGCCGGAAAAACTGCTGACATAGGCCGTGTTGAGGGAGAACACGCCGAACAGCAGCACGGCGCCGATGAGGATTTTCTTGCGGCCGATGCGATCGGCGATCCAGCCGCCGAAGAAGGCACCCGGCAGTAAACCGATGATGCCGGCGCTGAATACCCAACCCATCATTTTCGGGTCCAGGGCAAAGGTCTGGCGCAGGCCTGCGGCGGCAGTGCCAGCGGCTTGCAGGTCGAAGCCTTCGATCAGTGCAACGATAAAACACAGGGCGATGGTCAGCGTCGTGCGACGTGATGGGGTGTCCATGGCGAACCTCATTATTGTTTTTGTTGGGGCTTACGGGGGAACGCGAGCCTGATTGCTGTAGGCGATAGCAGGCTGAAATTAAGATTAACAAAGATAACTAAAAAATGAATGACCAAGGTTTTTTACTGAAAAATGCCATTAATTTCATTTAAATCAATGTGATGACATAAGGTTGAAGA
>NZ_JBGLZF010000051.1:0-37168 GCF_047304405.1 Pseudomonas sp. Pseusp11 | reverse complement strand
CTTTTGATCTTGATTTTCAGCGGCTCCGAAAACAGCAAGATCAAAAGATCGCAGCCTTCGGCAGCTCCTACAAGGGAGCCCTATCCAGCGTTTAGTGGGCGTAACGCCGGGCAATCAGATGATCAATCGACAACTTGCCAGGTCCAGTCGCCATCAAGTACAGCAACACCGCCGCCCAGGTGCCGTGGGTCGGATACGCATCGGGGTACACGAACAGTTGAATGGTCAGGGTCATGCCCAGCAGCGCCAGGGCCGAAAAGCGCGTGGCGAAGCCGATCAGGATCAGTATCGGAAAGAAATGCTCGGCGAAGGCCGCCAGGTGCGCCGCCAGTTCCGGGGAGAGCAACGGCAGGTGATATTCGCTCTGGAATAACGGGATGGTCGAGTCCGCCAGCCTTGGCACGCCGAGTTCAAAGGTGCCGTCGATCAAGTCGATGGCCAGGCCTTCCACCTTGGTTTGCCCGGACTTCCAGAACACCGCGGCAATGGAAAAACGCGCGATAAAGGCGATCAGGCTGTGGGGGATTTTTTCCAGCAGCACGATGGCGCGGGCGATGGGGTTGTGCTGAATGTTCATAGCGATACCTGGTTGTGGTGTAAATGAGTGATGGCGTTGTGGCTGATCAGCAGTGCCAGGGTTTGGCTGAGATCGAAGGCCGGCGCGCGTTCCAGCGCTTGGCTCAGGGGCTGGCCGAGTCGCAGGCTCTGAATGAAGGTGCTGGCGCCGTGGTCGATGGCGAAGACCTCAACCTCCAGTTCGTTACGCAGCACCAGCGCGTTTTGCCCATGGCCGAGGTCGATCCCTGCCAGCGTCGCGTCCTGTTGATGCGCCGCCCAGATTGCGACCACGGCGAAGGCTGAAGTCAGCAGATTCAAGGAGGGGTGAAGCCCGACCGTCAGCTCGCTCAGTGCCTGTGGGTCCGACAGCACGGCGGCGATTTGCTCATGGCCCAAAGGCTGCACATCAGCGGCGTGATAGGCCTGAACGCGCAAGCGCTCCAGCCGCGCCACATCGGCCAGATAAGGCACGCTGGCTGCCGGTTCAAAACTGTCGATGAACTCGGCGAAGTCCTTGCCGTAGTCGTTGATGAGCGGGCTCTGCGGTGGGCAACCTTGCACATACAGCCCTGCCATCGCCCGGAAAAACTCATCACCGACCAGCTGCACAACCACCGGATAACTGTCGGCCAAGGCGTCGATCAGCGAGCTCTGCACATTGTTGCGATACACCGCGAAACGGCTGGCCGGATCGGCACCGTTGGCGCTGCACAAACCCTCGGGGCAGGACCGTTGTGGATCGAGCAGGGCGGCGGCAAAAGCGGCTTGAGTGCTCATGGCCGGCTCCCCGCGCGGTGCAGCAACTCATCGGCATGACGGGCTTCGGCGTGCAACACGCTGAAGGCCGGTAACCGGTTGTCGCGCTCGATCAACGTGGCGATCGGGCCGACCCGCTCCAGCACCCGCGAGTACAGTGCCCACACCGCGTTATCGACGGGCGCGCCGTGATCGTCGATCAGCAGTCGGTCACCAAGGCTGTCGGTGTCTTCGGCAAACCCCGCCAGATGAATCTCTGCCACCGCGTGCAGCGGCAGGGCGTCGATGTAGGCCAGCGGATCTTTTTGGTGATTGATGCAGGAAACGTAAACGTTGTTGACGTCCAGCAGCAGGCCGCAGCCGGTGCGGTGAATGACTTCACCGATGAAGTCGGCTTCATCGATTGTCGAGTGCTGGAACGCCAGGTATGTCGCCGGGTTTTCCAGCAGCATCGGGCGTTTGAGGGTGTTCTGCACCTGATCGATGTGCTCGCAGACGCGGTTCAGCGTCGGTGCATCGTAGGCCAGGGGCAGCAGGTCATTGAGAAACACCGGGCCATGGCTGGACCAGGCCAGATGTTCGGAAAAGGAGTGGGGTTGATAGCGCTCGATCAGCGCGGCCAGCCTTTGCAGGTGCTGACCATCCAGCGGACCTTCGGCACCGATGGACAGGCCAACACCGTGCAGCGACAGCGGATACTGCTCGCGGATCAATCCCAGAAAATGATGAAACGGGCCGCCGGCTACCATGTAGTTTTCGGCGTGGACTTCGAAGAAACCGATGTCCGGTTGTGCACCGAGCACTTCACGAAAGTGCTCGGTCTTGAGCCCCAGCCCGGAGCGGGGCGGGAGCCCGGAGAATGAATGGTTCATGGTCGACACTCAGGCTGGGGGACTGATTACGACTTGGCTTTGTAGGCTTCCATCTGGCCGAAACCGGTTGGCGAGGTCTTGCTCATTGTGGTGGCGCAGGTGCCCTTGGGGACGAGCTTCCAGGCGTTGGCCTGGTAGTCGGTTTTGGCGGTGCCAGCGCAAGTGGTACCAGCACCAGCGGCGCAATCGTTATGACCTTTCATGGCCACGCCGAAGCATTTTTCCATGTTGGCGTCAGCGGCATGGGCAGTGGAGACCGCGGCGATGCTCAGGGCAGAACCAAGTGCCAGAACCAGGGCGGTGGCGGACAGGGTGCGGGTGGTAGCAGTCATGATGTTTCTCCGAAATTGAGCTTGGTATGGCAAGCGTTTGTGCTTGCTTACCGCTCTAGAGAAACGACAGGGCGGGGTGTTACAGCTGACTGCAGATTTTTTTCAAAAATCCTCAAAACACCATCAATCCCCTGTGGGAGGGCGCGCGATAGCGTCATGACATTTAGCATTGATGCTGACTGACAACGGATTCGTGCTATCGCGCCGATAAGACAGTTATGCAATGCTGATTTTATTAACACTAGTGATCTGGCCGTTCCAGATCATCTCGTAGTGGGCTGTTTGAATGACTGATGAGACTGGTCTGGGAGTCATCAGCGCCCAGCAGTAGTTGCCATGCATACGCACGGAGTTGTATCGCAGGCCAAGGCCCCCTGCATCCTTGACTGCCTTACCCAAGCGATGTGAGTGCGTGTAGTCGACGGGATCGTAGATAGGATCGTGCATCGGAATGGATACGGCATCCCTCATTGCTTCGTCAACGAAAGTGCAGGATAACCCCCGGAAAACAAACCTCTCGTAATTGAGACTCTGGACATTCGACCAATACTGGTTTTGGTGATGCTGTACCTCAGCCAGAGCAGTTTCCATCGAGGCAGCCAAGTACAACACGCCGAAACTGCCATCGCTGAAACGCGAGCCTGTTGGGTTGACGTGGGTGAAAGGGGCTGTCGCATAAGAGCATCCAGGGATGCCAAAGGGAATTTCCGCACGCGGTATCAGCTCAAGCCGACCTACCTCATTTTGCAGCCTCGGATTTGTGAGGGCCTGTATCTGATACAGAACATCAAATTCGTTCGCGTCCGCCACGTCGTCAAACAACGCAATGGGCGGAAACTTTGAATTGATCAATCGGTAGGCCTGCAACTGCTCACCGGCCAATACTGGCAACTGGCTCACCATTACCATTGTGCGCCTCGCAGCACGTCGATCCGCCGAAACGTCTCGTACAAGGAAATCATATCCCCCTGGGACATGATTTCGAGCGGGGTACGCCCGTTGAAGAACTCGTTTTCGTTCGCCATCGTCGGAAAACCATAGACGTTCTCAGGGTTATCAAAGACAAGACGCAGAGCGGCATGGATGTTGAGAATAAAACTGATGCGCTGCATCTGGTCTGAATCCAGGTTTACGGACCAATCGGGATCGCGCTGTTTTGCCCGTGAGTACGTACTGCGGGAAATGCGCAGGATACGACAGGCCTGATCGCCCGATGCCTGCCACTTTTCGAGTATGCCTACAGCTGCTCGCAAACCAGTCACGCACTGGTCTTTGGTGAATCCTTGTGCCTGGGAGGTTGCTGTCATGGTGATCACTTCTTGTTTATCTGTAGATACAAATATATTCAAGATGACTCTATAGATCAATGGCGTTTATGAGGCGGGGCTCCTCCGACAGGGCTTCTTCTTTATCATTCAGGTTGTGCTAAAGATACACAGCCCCCCGTAGGAGCAGCCTTCGGTGAGGTTTGTGCCAGGCACAAAAAAACGGCCCGAAGGCCGTTTTTTGTTTACCGCAAAGGCTTAACCACCGAGGTACGCTTCGCGCACTTTCGGGTCGGTCAACAGTGCTTCACCGGTCCCGCTCATCACCACCCGGCCGTTTTCCAGCACGTAGGCACGGTCAGCGATTTTCAGGGCCTGGTTGGCGTTCTGCTCCACCAGGAACACTGTCACACCGTCCTTGCGCAGCTGTTCGATGATGTCGAAAATCTGCTGGATGATGATCGGTGCCAGGCCCAGCGATGGCTCGTCGAGCAGCAACAGCTTGGGCTTGCTCATCAGCGCGCGGCCGATGGCGAGCATTTGCTGTTCGCCGCCGGACATGGTGCCGCCGCGTTGGGCAAAGCGTTCTTTCAGGCGTGGGAAAAGTCCCAGAACCTTGTCCATCTGTTCCTGATAGTCGCCCTTGTCGGTGAAGAACCCGCCCATGGCGAGGTTTTCTTCGACGGTCAGACGGGCAAACACCCGACGGCCTTCCGGAACCACGGCGATGCTTTTACGCATGATGTGCGACGAGTCCTGGCCGACGAGCTCTTCGCCCATGTAGCGGATGCTGCCGCTGTGGGCTTGCGGCGAACCGCAGAGGGTCATCAGCAGGGTCGACTTGCCGGCACCGTTGGCGCCGATCAGGGTCACGATCTCGCCCTGGCGGACTTCGACGTTGACGCTGTGCAGCGCCTGGATCTTGCCGTAGAAGGTGGAAACGTTTTCGAACTGCAGCATTTACGCTTCCCCCAGGTAGGCTTTGATCACTTCAGGATTGTCGCGGATCTGCTCAGGCGTGCCGTTGGCCAACGGTGTGCCCTGGTTGATCACGAAGATATGGTCGGAAATGCTCATGACCAGTTTCATGTCGTGTTCGATCAACAGCACCGTCACATTATGCTCTTCACGCAGGGTGCCGATCAGCGCCTTGAGGTCGTCGGTTTCCCGCGGATTGAGGCCGGCGGCCGGTTCGTCGAGCATGAGGATGCTTGGACGGGTCATCATGCAGCGGGCGATTTCCAGGCGGCGCTGCTGACCATAAGCCAGGGTGCCGGCCGGACGGTTGGCGAACTCCTTGAGGTTGACCTTTTCCAGCCAGAACTCGGCGTATTCCATGGCCTCGCGTTCGCTGCGGCGAAACGCCGGGGTCTTGAACAGACCGGCCAGGAAGTTGGTGTTCAGGTGGCGGTGCTGGGCGATCAGCAGGTTTTCCACGGCGGTCATGTCTTTGAACAGCCGCACGTTCTGGAAAGTCCGCACCACGCCTTTGCCGGCGATCTTGTGGCCGGGCAGGCCTTCGATCGCTTCACCATTGAGCTGGATAGTGCCGGCGGTGGGTTTGTAGAACCCGGTCAGGCAGTTGAATACAGTGGTCTTGCCGGCGCCGTTGGGGCCGATCATCGATACCACTTGTTTCTCTTTGACGCTCAAGGCTACGCCATTGACCGCCAACAGGCCGCCGAAGCGCATGCTCAGGCCATCTACTTTCAGGATCTCTCTGCTCATTTACGCAGCTCCATGTGAGGACGTTGCATGGGCAGCAGACCTTGAGGACGCCAGATCATCATCAGCACCATCAAGGCGCCGAACATCAACATGCGGTATTCGCTGAAGTCACGCATCAGTTCGGGCAGCAGGATCATCACGACAGCCGCGAGAACCACGCCCAACTGCGAGCCCATGCCGCCCAACACCACGATGGCGAGGATGGTGGCCGACTCGATGAAGGTGAACGACTCCGGAGTGACCAGTCCTTGGCGAGCGGCGAAGAAGCTACCGGCGAAACCGGCGAAGCAGGCACCCAGGGTGAAGGCCGACAGCTTGATCACGGTCGGGTTCAGGCCCAGGGCACGGCAAGCGATTTCGTCTTCGCGCAAGGCTTCCCAGGCACGGCCGATCGGCATGCGCAGCAGGCGGTTGATCACGAACAGCGCGAACAGTGCCAGCAACAGTGCCACCAGGTAGAGGAAAACCACCTTGCTGACCGGGTTGTACGTCAGGCCGAAGAACTCGTGGAAGGTCTGCATGCCTTCGGCGGCCGTTCTTTCGAAGGTCAGGCCGAACAGCGACGGTTTGGGAATGTTGCTGATGCCGTTCGGTCCGCCGGTGAGGCCCGTCAGGTTACGCAGGAACAGGCGGATGATCTCACCGAAGCCCAGGGTCACGATCGCCAGATAGTCACCGCGCAGACGCAGCACCGGGAAACCGAGCAGGAAGCCGAAAGTGGCCGCCATCAGCCCGGCAATCGGCAGGCAGATCCAGAAGCTCAGGCCGTAGTAGTGCGACAGCAGCGCATAGCTGTAGGCGCCCACGGCGTAGAAACCGACGTAACCAAGGTCGAGCAGACCCGCCAGACCGACCACGATGTTCAGGCCCAGGCCGAGCAGCACGTAGATCAGGATCAGCGTGGCGATGTCCACTGCACCGCGTGAACCGAAGAACGGCCACACCAGTGCCGCGACGATCAACGCCATGATGATCCAGCGCTGGGTGGTCGGCAGGGTCAGGAAGTGGCTCGCGCTGGCCGGGATCAGTTTGCCCTTGGGCACGGAGCTCATGGCCGCCGAGTATTCGCGGTCGAACAGCACACGCAGGAACATCAGCACCGAGCAGGTGGCGATGATGATCAGCGTGGAGGTGCTGGCGCCTTCCACTTCGAGGTTGATCCCGGCGATGGACAGTTTCAGGCCGAGTACCGGATAGGCCACGGCCCATACCAGCAGGGCGCTGAACAGCGCCTGTTTAAGATTCCTAGTCATACTTTCTCAACCTCCGGACGACCCAGCAGGCCGGTTGGCCGGAATAACAGCACCAGGACCAGAAGGCCGAAAGCCACCACGTCCTTGTACTGGTCACCGAATATATCGGCGCCGAATGCTTCGGCTACCCCCAGCACCAGACCACCGAGCATGGCGCCCGGAATGCTGCCGATGCCACCCAGCACCGCCGCGGTAAAGGCTTTGAGGCCTACCAGGAATCCGGCGTTAGGGTTGATCACGCCGTACTGCATGCTCAGCAGTACTGCCGCCACGGCCGCCAGGGCGGCACCGATGACGAAGGTCAGGGCGATGATGTTGTTGGTGTTGATGCCCAGCAGGTTGGCCATCTTGATGTCTTCGGCACAGGCCCGACAGGCGCGTCCCAGACGTGAACGCGAGATGAACTGGGTGAGACAGAGCATCACCACCAGGGTCACCACGAACACCAGGATCTGCATGTAGGAGATCAGCACTTCCTCTGCGCCGCCTGGACCGAAGCTGAAGCTGCCCGGAATCAGGTTGGGGATCGATTTGTCCTTGGAGTCCTGCGAGAGCAGTACGGAGTTCTGCAGGAAGATCGACATGCCGATGGCGGAGATCAGCGGGATCAGACGGTTACTGCCCCGCAGAGGGCGGTAGGCGATCCGTTCGATACTGTAGCCGTAGGCACTGGTCACTACGATGGTCGCCAGGAAAGCGGCGGTCATCAACAACGGCAGAGAATGGATACCCAGCATGGCCAGTCCGGCAAGGACGATGAAGGCCACGTAGGAACCGATCATGTAGACCTCGCCATGGGCGAAGTTAATCATTCCAATAATGCCGTAAACCATTGTGTAGCCAATGGCTATAAGGGCATAGGTGCTGCCAATGGTCATCCCATTAACCAGCTGTTGGAAGAAGTGATAGATCTCAGGCATTACAGCGCTCCTAAAAACCTGATACGCATTTCACTGGTGGAGTCATGTTCCGGCCCGGGCTGTGTGGTCTGTGGCCACCTTCGCACGAGCGTTTGCCAGCGAACCGCTGGTGACGGTTTTAAGATTTTCAGGTAAGCCAACTCCCGGATCGCGGGACTCTGACTCATTAATCTCGTAAAACAAAGCCCACTGCTT
The DNA here is from genome assembly GCF_047304405.1 of Pseudomonas sp. Pseusp11. Classification (NCBI taxonomy): domain Bacteria; kingdom Pseudomonadati; phylum Pseudomonadota; class Gammaproteobacteria; order Pseudomonadales; family Pseudomonadaceae; genus Pseudomonas; species Pseudomonas sp. Pseusp11. Next base: position 29,289 of record NZ_JBGLZF010000051.1, on the reverse strand, counting down.
GCGCAGTGGGCTTTATTAATCATGGAGCTAGCTTACTGAGGGGAAACTTCGGTTTTTGGTTTGCCGAAGTGCCACTCATAGACCACGAATTTGAAGTCTTTCAGGTCGCCCTTGCTGTCGAACGACAGATCACCGGTCGGGGTCTTGAAGGTGCCTTTGTGAATGGCTTCAGCCACCTTGGCGGTGTCTTCGCTCTTGGCAGCCTTGATACCTTCGGCAATCACTTCGACAGCCGAGTAGGCCGGGAACACGAACGGACCGCTTGGGTCCTGCTTCTTGTCGGCAAAGGCTTGTACCAGTGCTTTGTTGGCCGGGTCCTGGTCGAAGGATTTCGGCAGGGTGACCAACAGGCCTTCGGAAGCATTCTGGGCAATTTGCGAGATGGAGTCGTTGCCGACGCCTTCAGGCCCCATGAACTTGGCTTTCAGACCTTTTTCCTGGGACTGGCGCAGGATCAGGCCCAGCTCCGGGTGGTAGCCGCCGTAGTAGACGAAGTCGACGTTGGCTTGCTTGAGCTTCTGGATGATCGAGGAGAAGTCCTTGTCACCGGCGTTCAGGCCTTCGAACACGGCAACCTTGACGCCTTTCTTCTCAAGGGTCTGTTTCACGGCGGTGGCGATGCCTTCACCGTATTGCTGTTTGTCGTGCAGCACAGCAACGATCTTCGGTTTCACGTGATCGGCGATGTAGTTGCCGGCGGCAGGGCCCTGGGCGCTGTCCAGGCCGATGGTGCGGAACACCAGCTTGTAACCACGGGTGGTGATGTCCGGGTTGGTGGCGGCCGGGGTGATCATGATCACGCCTTCGTCTTCGTAGATGTCCGAAGCTGGCTGGGTGGAGCTGGAGCACAGGTGGCCGACAACGAATTTCACACCATCGTTGACCACTTTGTTGGCGACGGCCACGGCTTGTTTAGGGTCGCACGCGTCGTCGTATTCCTTGGCTTCGAGCATCTTGCCGTCGACGCCGCCTTTGGCGTTGATCTGCTCGATGGCCATCTTGGCGCCGATGAACTGCATGTCGCCGTATTGAGTGACCGGGCCGGTTTTAGGGCCGGCGATGCCGATCTTGATGGTGTCGGCGGCGAACGAATGGCTGGCAACCCCGGCCAGAACCATAGCGGCAAACAGTTTGGAAATCTGCTTAGTAGCCTTAGTCATAGTGCTCCACTCTTGCTGTTGTAGTTTTTATAGTCCTGGCGCCGTAGCAGCAGAACCGGGTCAGATATCGTCGATATCCTCCGGAAAATGCCCCCGGCAACTGTACCGGTACAGTGTAGAGCGCCGATTGTTAGCCTGGGAAGCTGGCGCCAGGGGGCAAACCCTGAGGGTGTCGCTTTGTTGAAAGAAAAAGACAGAATCGCGGCAGGATGTTAGCTGGCTAATACTTGAAGCGACAGCATTCCCTGGCTTTCCCGGGTTTTTCAATCGGTGACGCAATTGCATCCGGGTTTTTCTGGCGCAATACCGACGTTATCATTCACATCGATTTCTTTTGCGGACAGCAACCCATGACTCAAGAACCTAGCACCCTCTATGCCAAGCTGCTTGGTGAAACCGCATCTATTACCTGGAAAGAGTTGGAGCCGTTCTTTGCCAAGGGTGCCCTATTGTGGGTCGATCCTGGTCTGGATTTGATCGCGGCGGCGGAGGCCGTAGCGACGGATGAAGGCGAGAAAGTCGCTGCCTGGCTGGCCGCCGACAAGGTCGCCAAGCTGTCTGAAACGCGGGCGCTGGATATTTTCGAGCGTGATCCGGAGCTGTGGGCCGTGGTTGTTTCGCCGTGGATTATGATCCAGGAAAGGGCGACGGCTTGAATGCTCGCACCGATATGGTGCTTGGTTTTGTCGGGCAAAAGTGTGTAGCCGAGTAGCGTGATGGCACGTTGCCGTGGAGAAAGGCCACAGAAAGGCCGGTATAACGGTGACGTAAACGTAACGGGAACAGTTTATTGAGCAGCCGATGGGCTGCTCAATTGTTTCTGGGTGTTGTGATCATTCCCACGCGGAGCGTGGAAACGATCATCACAAGGCTGCGATCGTTAAAGGCTCGACCTCAATAAGCCGTCTTGCCCGTATGGTTATTCAGCGAAATAACCTTGGTCTTGCCAATCCGGTGACGGTAGATCTCGCGCAGGTACTTGATCGCCTTCTTCACGCAATCGCGCGACAAACGAATGTCATTGATCGAGACGAACTTGTCCTTGTCGTTGATCAGCTCGCGGTACTTCTTCTCGTACATCGGTTTGATCGCGTACCAGTTGGTGTCGAGGATCTTCGCCGGGTTTTCGAATTCGTTGAGCAGGTCGTCGATCCGGTCTTCGTCGAAGTCTTCATGGATGATGAAGTCCAGGATCGAGTTATCCAGCGTTTCGTCGAAGCGATACGGATTTTTTGCGAAGCAACGCTTGATGAACGCCACGATCAGCGTCAGGAAGTCGTCCGACAGGCACGGGCTCTTGGCGATCAGGGTGGTCAGCGACAGGTTGGCCGAGGCGCCGATCACCAGTGCATAACGCTTGAGCGTGGTGTTGGGGAACAGGCTGTTGAGGTGGGTCTTCAACCGGTTCAGGTCCATGTAGGACAGCTTGTAGTCTTTCGGCAGGGACACGATCGACACCACCGACGAGCAATTCTTGAAGAAGTGCAGGTCGTGCAGCGCGGCCGCGTCATAGCCCGAATTCTTGTACTGCTCGAGCGAGGCGCGGTAGCGCTTGGACTCGATTGGCAACAGGCTGATGCCTTCGATTGCCTGGGTGACTTTGTTGAAGTGCGGCAGGTCGATGGAGCGGAAGAACAGGTCGTCGATGTTCAGGCGCTGCGGCTCTTTGTCGAACACCTTGAACTTGTCGCTGCTTGGCGGCGGCGTTTCCGGCACCACGGACTCGGCGTAGGCAATGGCCACCGGGCCGGCCAGGCTCATGAACAGGTCGTTGGCGTCCAGGCGAATGGTTTCGCCGATGTCGATGCCGGCACGACGGAAATAGTTCTGGTCGTAGTCGGTGGTCACCGCCTGCGCTGTCAGAATGTTGAAGATCTGCTGTGAGATGTACTGGTTGGCGTGCTTTTCCATCGCGTTGACGTCGATGTTCTGGATGTTGCCGTCATCGCTTTCTTCGGCATAACGCATGATGTCGTTGGAGATCAGCATCATCGCGTTCCATGGGCGGATACGGCCCATGACGCTGGCTTCGCTGCTGTCTTCGTTGGCGAAGTTGTAGGAGAAGTCCCACTCTTCCGACAGGTATTTACACAGCAGGCGACCGGCGTTGATGTGCAGCGCTTCGGACATTTCACTGCGGTGATCGGAAATGTTCGGCAGTACGCAGATGCCGCTGGTGAAGATCGGCTCGAAGACGAAGGAATGGCCGCTCTTGCCGTCGTGTTCGTCCATCGGCTTGGTGTCGAACGTCTTGTTCATGTACGAGTGCTGCTGGGCCAGGCCGAATTCCGAGGCCATGCCCGAACCGGTACCGCCACCGGCACTGAAGATCGAGAAGTACAGGCGCGACTGGTTGGCCTTGATCCCGCAGCTGTCGATCAGGTACGAGTGAATCATCTTCCAGTCGGGGCTGGAGAAGCGCTGGGTGTCCTTGTTCAGGATGATCTTGGCCAGGTACTGGCCGAGGATCGGCGCGTTACCGGCGCCACCGGCGTGGACTTCCGACAAGTCCATGATTTTCATTTTGCTGTAGTCGCGCAAAAAGCCGCTTTTTTCGCCCTTGCGCGAGAAACGGATGCGACCGGCGATGTCCTTGTCCAGGTCGCCGAGCATCACCAGCGGTTCCACCAGGAATACCGGTTTGGTGGCCTTGTTCGGCCCCAGGCGCAGGTTGTTGCGAATCCACTGCGCCGGGCTGTAGCCCTTTTCGGCGTAGCGTTTATCCGGCGACAGACGGTCTTCGTTGTTGAATTCGTTGAGGTAGAACTTGCGGGCGTTGTACACCAGCTCCGCCACGTCCAGCGCGATGTTCGAACCGCAGCGGCCCAAGCCGATCAGGCACACCGAGGGGAATTCCTGGTCGTTGTGCTGTTCGTTGTCGCCTTCCAGATGGGGCGGGCGCGGGAACACCAGGTCGCGCAGGCCGTCGAGGTTGTCGAGGATGCGGTCGGTATTGGTTTCGGTGAAGTACAGGTATTGCTGAGTCGACAGCGGACGCGACGGGGGCAATGGCTTCGACGATGAGGGGCTGTTCGCCGCGGGGCTCAGGGTCAGGTCGGATACCGCGGTGGCCGGATTGTTTTTAGAAGTCATTGTGCGCCATATACCTGGACTGGTCGGCTCGGCGACAAGTGTCATCGAGTCATCACGGAATGGGATCTCGCGTCTTTTTTTAGCGCGAATGTAGCCCAAGCGTCAGGGCCTTGGCCTGAACATCGCTCGGGGGAATCCTTTCCTTAACCATGATGAATCGGCCAATATTCGATGATCTTTAATCAAAGGGAGGCTAAATGATGGCAACGTTGCCTGCGCTGGGGTTCGCCGGAATCGGCCTGATGGGTTTGCCGATGTGCCGACGCCTGTTGGCAGCCGGTTATCCGCTGACGGTGTGGAACCGCAACCCGGCCAAGTGTGCAGCGCTGGTCGAGGCTGGTGCGCGGCAAGTGGCGACACCGGCCGAGCTGTGTCAGCACGCCGACGTGGTGATGTTGTGCCTGGCCGATACCGCGGTGGTTCGTGAGGTGGTGTTTGGCGCGGCTGGCGTTGCCGAGGGGGCGAAAAGCGGCCAGTTGCTGGTGGATTTTTCCAGCCTGGAGCCCACCGCAACGCGGGAAATGGCCACAGCACTGGCCAATAAAACCGGGATGGGTTGGCTCGATGCGCCGGTGTCTGGCGGGGTGGTCGGCGCCGAGGCCGGCAGCCTGGCGATCATGGTCGGTGGCGAGGCGGCAGACCTTGCACGCGTGCGACCGATGTTTCTGACCCTTGGCCAGCGCGTGACCCACATGGGTGCGGTCGGCGCGGGGCAGGTGACCAAGGCCTGCAATCAGATGATCGTCGCCTGCAATGCCTTGGTCATTGCTGAAGTGGTGGCCCTGGCCGAGCGCTCCGGGGTCGATGCCAGCCTGATTGCCGAGGCGCTGGCCGGTGGTTTCGCCGATTCAAAACCGTTGCAGATTCTCGCGCCGCAAATGGCCGAAAGTCGTTTCGAACCCGTGAAATGGCACGTACGCACGCTGCTCAAGGATCTCGATACCGCCGTGAAGTTTTCCCGCGAACAGGGTTCGGCCACGCCGATCAGCGGATTGGCCGCACAACTGATGCGCCTCCATGGGGGGCAGGGGTTCCTGGAAAAGGATCCCTCGACGTTAGTGCAGTTGTACCGTGAGCCAGACTCAACGGATTGACGGCATGAGTGTGCTGGTTGATTTCGGCCAGCACCGGCCGCAACTTGGCCAGCGGCACCGGATGGCTAAGCAGGTAGCCCTGGACGAAATCGCAGCCGTGGCGTTGGAGAAAGTCGTATTGCTCGAGGGTCTCGACACCTTCGGTGACGACCTGCAAATGCAGGGTATGGGCCATGACGATAATGGCCTGGACGATTTCCATGTCCTGGGTGGCCATGGGAATGTCCTGAATGAACGAGCGGTCGATCTTCAGCGTGTTTAATGGCAGGCGCCTGAGGTAGGCCAGGGATGAATAGCCGGTGCCGAAGTCGTCGATCGACAACGAAACACCAAGGGCGCGAATCTGCCGCAGCAACACCAGGGTGTTGGAAATATTGCCCATCAATGCATTCTCGGTCACCTCCAGCTCCAGTCGCTGGGGTGTCACCCCGTAGATGCGCAGGGCGTGTTCGATTTCATCGGCCAGTTCTTCTCGCGCCAGGTTCAGGGGCGAGCAATTCACTGCGATCTTGAGGTCTTCGCAATCGTGGCGGGACAGTTCGCCCAGGTCTGCACAGGCTTTGCGCAATACCCAATTGTCCAGTTCGGCGATCAGGCCGTTGGCCTCGGCGATGGCGATGAACCTGTCCGGCGTCAACAATCCGTGAACCGGGTGTTGCCAGCGGACCAGCGCTTCAAGTTTGCTGACTCGGCCGATTCTCAGGTCATAGATCGGCTGGTAATACAGCATCAACCCGGAGTCTTCGCGCAGGGCGTGACGCAGTTCTTCTTCGAGTTGCAACTCCAGGGTGGCGCGGGCTTTCAGGTTTGAACTGAAAAAGTGCAACCCGTTACGACCGCTGCCCTTGGACTGATACAGCGCCAGGTCGGCGTTCTTCAGCAGTTCTTCGCAGGTTTTGCCGTCTTCCGGAAACAGGCTGATGCCGATGCTGGTGGTCATGACCATGCGCCGTCCGGACAACTCGATGGGGTCCTTCATTTTCAGCATGATGCGCTGGGCCATATGCCGCGCTTCTTCACGGTCGTACAAGTTGATGAGGAGGCAGAATTCGTCGCCTCCGAAACGCGCCACCACGTCTTCGTGGCTGCGCACCGAAGCCTTGATATGGCTGGCGAGGACTTTGAGCAATTCGTCGCCGGCGTCATGGCCAAGGCTGTCGTTGATCCGCTTGAAGTGGTCGATGTCGAGGAATATCACCGCGAGCATGCCGCCTTCGTTGGTTTTTTCGATGAGTTTTTCGGCGAAGAGCTGGTTGAAGCCCCGGCGGTTGAGCAGGTTGGTCAAGGGGTCGTAATGCGCCACCTGTTGCAGCGACATGCGTGCCTGATCCAGTTGACCGAGCAGGGCGTTGACCCGCTGCAGGTCGGACTCCTTGTGTTGCAGCTTCTTGTCCGCCAGTGCGGCACTGATGCTGCTGCCGATGATCAACAGCGCCATCACTGCCACAGTCAGCCCCAGTTGCAGGTGATTGTTGTCGCCGGGCAGCGGTTGAAGGCTGTCATCGGGCAGCACCAGGTTGAGCGATGCCATGCCGGTGAAATGCATGCTGACAATGCCGGCCCCGAGCACCAGGCTGGCGGTGTATTTGAACAGTAGATGATACGCACCGGTGTCATCGCGCAAGTGACTGGAAATCAACAGGGCAGCCAGGCTGGCACCGATGGCGATCACCACGGAGAGCACGAACAGGGCGGGCTGGTAATAGACCAGTGCATTCGATCGCAGTGCGGCCATGCCCACGTAGTGCATGGTCGCGATGCCCAGGCCGATCCACACCGCGGCCCGCAGGTATTGCCGGAAATTCAGTTGGGGATGGCTCAGGGTGTACATGGCCAGCCACGAGGCGGTCAGGGCGAACAACAGCGAGATCAGGGTGGTGGGCAGGTGGTAATGGATTTCGATCGGCACCTGGAACGCCAGCATGCTGATGAAGTGCATGGACCAGATACCGCCCGCCAGACACCCGGCGCCGACCCAGCGCCAGAGTCGTTGAGAGGCGGACTTTTCCACATGACCCACCCGCTCGGTCATGTCCAGCGTGGCGAAACCGGCCGTGCAGGCGACCAGATAGGCCAGCAACACCAGAAACGGGTTATGGGTGCAATTGAGTATGACCTGCCCGCTTTCCGGCAGCCCGGTCATGAAATGCAAACCAAGCCACTCCATAGCATGTCCCGTCTGTGAGTCATCTTGGCCTGCGTCATGCGCGCTGGCGAATGCTGGCAGTATAGAGGGCTTACACGGAGCGCAAGGGATGATAGCGCAATGATGTCAAATATTTTTCGAATGGCTTGATTGCGGTCGTTGCCAAGCCTTAGGCGATCTGCTCAAAAGGCGTTTCGAATTCAGGTTGCAGGGCGGGTAGCCCGAACGCGGCCCGTGCCGCATCGCAATCCACGTTCGCCTCGCCATTGGCCCAAGAGGCGTCGAACTCCCGACAAGTGCTGGAGCGCTGATCGTAAATCGAGCACTGCACGGTACTGCCCACTTCACCCACCAGACCGACACAGCGAACAGGTTTGCAGTCTGTGCCCAGCATGGCCACCCGGCTGGGGCTGATGGACGTGACCAGTTCGTCAGGCACCGTGCCCCCGGCCGAGGCGCATTCACCCCAGAAAAAAGACACGCGGAAATGAGAACAGCAGGCACCGCAATTCAGACACGGACTGGCTTCGGACATGGGCAATGATCAAAGGAGGAATGGGAATGGGGTGGGCAGACAAGGCCGCTATTCTAGGCTTCGCCATGCCGTTGGGAAGGGGGGCGCAGAGGTATTTTTCCAGCCTGCGACTGATGGTGAAAAACCTGGCTTCCTGACAGCACTGATCCCACAGGTTATGCGTGGCGCCATGGGCTGATATCAGCCTTGCGAATAATGACAGACAGCCCTGGCGGGCCTGACTAGATTGGAGGTTCCGGGGACAGTGACGCCCCCAACAACAATAAAAAGAGACGGACCCATGCAGAACTCGACCCAAGCGGCGAATGCCTGGCGCATTCTGTTCCTGTTGTTCCTGGCCAACCTGTTCAACTTCTTCGATCGCACCATTCCGGCGATCATCATCGAGCCGATCCGCATGGAATGGCACCTCAGCGACTTTCAGCTGGGGATCATCGGGACTGCATTCACCATCGTCTACGCCATTGCCGGCCTGCCTCTGGGGCGATTGGCCGATACTGGCTCGCGCAGCAAACTGATGGGCTGGGGCCTGGCGGCATGGAGCGGGCTGACCGCGGTCAACGGGTTGGTGGGCAGTTTCTGGAGTTTCCTGATCGTGCGGATGGGCATCGGCATCGGTGAAGCCAGTTACGCGCCGGCCGCCAACTCGCTGATCGGTGATTTATTCCCGGCGCATCGTCGGGCGCGGGCCATGGGCATTTTCATGCTCGGCTTGCCGCTGGGCCTGCTGCTGGCGTTCTTCACCATTGGTGCGATGGTCAAGGCGTTCGACAGCTGGCGTGCGCCGTTCTTTATCGCGGCGGTGCCGGGGTTGATCCTGGCGGTCTTCATGTTCTTCATCAAAGAGCCGAAACGTGGCGCGGCGGAAAGCGTGCAGGTTTCACAGGAGCGCGTGGACCGGCCGATCCGTCGAGTGCTGGCGGTGCCGACTTTTCTGTGGCTGGTGATGGCGGGGCTTTGTTTCAACTTCGCAACCTATGCCTGCAACTCGTTTCTGGTGCCGATGCTGCAGCGTTATTTTCTGATGCCGTTACAGGACGCGGCGGTGGCGACCGGGGTGATCGTCGGGGTGACGGGGTTGTTCGGCCTGACACTCGGCGGCTGGATTGCCGACAAGATTCACCAGCGGGTGGCCAATGGGCGACTGCTGTTCGCCGCATTCAGCCTGATCATTTCGACCTTGTGTACGGCTTGGGCGCTGCATGCCGGGCGGATCGAGATCGGGGTATTTGTCGCGGTATTCAGCCTGGGGTGGTTATTCGCCTACAACTTCTACACCTGCGTGTACACGGCGATCCAGGACGTGGTCGAACCACGCCTGCGGGCGACGGCGATGGCGTTGTTCTTTGCCGGGTTGTATCTGTTGGGCGGTGGTTTGGGGCCGGTGGTGGTGGGCGGTCTGTCCGATCACTTCGCCCATACCGCGATGCTCTCGGCGGGTGCCGAGCAGATGACCGAGGCGTTCAAGGCTGTCGGCCTGCATGATGCGATGTACCTGATCCCGGTGGCGCTGTTTTTCACCATGGTGTTTCTGTTTTTGGCATCGCGGTGTTTTGTGCGGGATGCCAAGCGGATGAAAGAAGGGTTGGTGGCGGTGGTTGAGCCCGGGATTGCAGCGGCGCCCGCGGTTTAAGATCAAAAGATCGTCCGATCGCGGCCCGAGCCTTCGGCAGCTCCTACAAGGGCATCGTGATCGGCGCGGCCCCTGTAGGAGCTGCCGAAGGCTGCGATCTTGGCGGCGGTTGTTTCACCACAGATCCTCAGAAAGCAAAAAGGCCCGCATCGCTGCGGGCCTTTTTTATAGCGGTGGAGCAGGGCGGTTTAACCCGCCACCAACACCCGAATCGCTTCCAGTCGCAATGCCGCTTTGTCGAGCATGGCCAGGCCTTGCTCGCGTTGCTTGCGCAGGGCAACCAGTTCGCTGTCGCGCACGGTCGGGTTGACCGCTTGCAAGGCGGTCAGGCGCGCCAGTTCTTCGTCGGTATCGGCCGCCAGGCGACGTTGTGCCTCGGCCACGCGCTCGGCGTGACGCGGGGTGATCTTCTCTTCGCCGGCGTTGATCCGTGGCGTCAGCTGGTCGCGCTGGGCCTGGATGAACTTGTTGGCGCTGGCGCGGGGCACGCTTTCCAGTTGATCGTTCAGGGTTTCGAATGACACCCGGGCCGACAGGTCATTGCCATTGGCGTCGAGCAGGCAGCGCAGGGCGGCCGGCGGCAGGTAACGGCCCAGTTGCAGCGAACGCGGGGCAACCACTTCGCTGACGTAGAGCAGTTCCAGCAACACGGTGCCCGGTTTCAGCGCCTTGTTCTTGATCAGCGCCACGGCGGTGTTGCCCATCGAGCCGGACAACACCAGGTCCATGCCACCCTGAACCATCGGGTGTTCCCAGGTGATGAACTGCATGTCTTCACGAGACAGCGCCTGGTTGCGGTCGTAGGTGATGGTCACGCCTTCGTCGTCGCCCAGCGGGAAGCTGGCGTCGAGCATTTTTTCGCTGGGCTTGAGGATCAGCGCGTTTTCCGAATGGTCTTCGCTGTCGATGCCGAAGGCGTCGAACAGGGTTTCCATGTAGATCGGCAGGGCGAACTGATCGTCCTGTTCGAGAATCGCTTCGACCAGCGCATCACCTTCACCCGCGCCGCCGGAGTTGAGTTCCAGCAAGCGGTCGCGGCCGGTGTGCAGTTCGTCTTCCAGACGCTCACGCTCGGCGCGGGCCTCGTCGATCAGCGCTTTCCACTCGCCATCGTCGGTCTCTTCCAGCAGCGGCAGCAGGCGCGGGCCGAACTGATGCTGCAAGGCGTTGCCGGTCGGGCAGGTGTTGAGGAATGCGTTCAGCGCTTCGTGGTACCACTGGAACAGCCGCTCTTGCGGGCTGGTTTCCAGGTACGGCACGTGCAGTTCGATGACGTGCTTCTGGCCGATCCGGTCGAGACGACCGATACGTTGCTCCAGCAGGTCCGGGTGCGAAGGCAGGTCGAACAGCACCAGATGGTGCGAGAACTGGAAGTTACGGCCTTCACTGCCGATTTCCGAGCAGATCAGCACCTGGGCGCCGAATTCTTCGTCCGCGAAGTAGGCGGCGGCGCGGTCACGCTCAAGGATGTTCATGCCTTCGTGGAACACCGTGGCCGGAATACCGGAACGCACGCGCAGGGCGTCTTCCAGGTCCATGGCGGTTTCGGCGTGGGCGCAGATCACCAGCACTTTGGTGCGCTTGAGCATTTTCAGGGTGTCGATCAGCCACTCGACGCGCGGGTCGAATTTCCACCAGCGTTCTTCTTCGTTGGCGTCCGGCTGGGACTGGAAGCTGACTTCCGGGTACAGCTCGATGTGATCGCCCAGCGGCAGTTCGAGGTATTCGGCCGGGCACGGCAGCGGGTATGGGTGCAGTTTGCGCTCCGGGAAACCCTGCACGGCGGCGCGGGTATTACGGAACAGCACGCGGCCAGTGCCATGGCGGTCCAGCAGTTCACGGACCAGACGGGCGCTGGCTTCGGTATCGCCATCGTTAACGGCGGTCAGCAGAGCTTCGCCTTCGTTACCGAGGAAGCCGTGAATGGTCTTGTGCGCTTCAGGCGACAGGCGCCCTTTGTCCAGCAACTCCTGAACGGCTTCGGCCACCGGGCGATAGTTTTCGCTCTCGGCGCGGAAGGCGTGCAGGTCATGGAAACGGTTCGGGTCGAGCAGGCGCAGACGGGCGAAGTGGCTGTCCTGGCCCAGTTGTTCCGGGGTCGCGGTCAGCAGCAATACGCCGGGAATGACTTCAGCCAGTTGCTCCACCAGGGAGTACTCAGGGCTAACCTGGTCTTCGTGCCACACCAGGTGGTGCGCTTCGTCGACCACCAGCAAATCCCAGCCGGCGGCGAACAGCGCGTCTTGGGCTTTCTCGTCTTCCACCAACCATTCGAGTGCAACCAGGGCGAGCTGGGTGTCTTCGAACGGGTTGGCGGCATCGCTTTCGATGAAGCGTTCTTCGTCGAACAGCGCAACTTGCAGGTTGAAGCGGCGGCGCATCTCCACCAGCCACTGGTGCTGGAGGTTTTCCGGCACCAGGATCAGCACTCGGTTGGCGCGGCCCGAGAGCAGTTGGCGATGGATCACCAGACCGGCTTCGATGGTCTTGCCCAGGCCCACTTCGTCGGCCAGCAGAACCCGCGGCGCGATACGGTCGGCGACTTCACGGGCGATGTGCAACTGGTGCGCGATCGGTTGCGCGCGCACGCCGCCCAGGCCCCAGAGCGACGACTGCAACTGGCGGCTGGTGTGTTCCAGGGTGTGATAACGCAGGGAGAACCAGGCCAGCGGGTCGATCTGGCCGGCGAACAGACGGTCGCTCGCCAGTCGGAACTGAATGAAGTTCGACAGCTGGGTTTCCGGCAGGGTGACCACTTCGTTCTGCCCATTGAGGCCGTGGTAGACCAGCAGGCCGTCGATGTCGTCGACTTCCTGTACGGTCAGTTTCCAGCCTTCGAAGTGAGTAATCGAGTCACCCGGCGAAAACCGCACGCGGGTGAGGGGCGCATTCCGTAGCGCGTACTGGCGAGTGTCGCCAGTGGCCGGGTAGAGCACGGTCAACAAGCGGCCGTCCTGTGCCAGAACGGTGCCTAAACCCAGCTCGGCTTCGCTGTCACTGATCCAGCGTTGCCCCGGTTGATACTGCTGCGCCATGCTGCCTGACTCCCACCTTGAAAAAGCGGGCTATCTTAACGGAATGAGCCTTAAGGGCCAAAGGATTACTCAGTAGGAGCTACCGAAGGCTGCGATCTTTTGATCTTCAAGCCCTGAAAAGATCGCAGCCTTCGGCAGCTCCTGTCTGTGCGTTGGGTCACAAGTTTTCGACCGATGGCTCAAGTCGCCATCCCCGCAGCCGACAGCCTGCCGACAGGAGACTAATAATATGCTGCCACCGATGCTCCCCTTGAGCGCCGTGCCGATCACTTCACAGCAGGATCCGATCCGCCAGCGCCCGGATATTCCCCCCGTGGTGCCGGTGCAGGAAAGCTCCAATGAAAGCACCATCGACCTGCAAAACCGCGACCCGGAAGAGGCGGGCCTGCAGCTGCGCGAGGAGCAGCGTCGGCAACAGGAACGGGAGCGGCGCCGTCGCGAGGCCGATGAAGATCCTGAAGAGCATCTGGCGATACCCGGTAATGAGCTCAATGCCGACAACACCGTGCCAGTGGTGCCGTTGATGGAGAATCAGCCACGTCAGGGGTTGTGGGTCGATATTGAGATCTGAAGTGTCGGAGGCTGGTCAGCGCCCGCGCCAGACCGCATTATTGGCGCAATCCTGTCGCCTTTAGCCGGCAGCTGAATTCATTTCCAAGCGATGCACTGAACGCCATGAGCCAAGATGACAAGCTGATCGACCTCAATTCTGAACGTGCCAAACGGGTTCATGACCTTAATGAAAAGCGCCTGAACGAAGTGCGCCAGGCATTTGAGCAGGCCATGCCGTTGGGTAAAGCGAAGAAAAAGCCGAAGAACAAACCGAAAAAGCGTTGAAACACCCTGCATCCGTTGATGCAGGTCAGTTATTTCCCTTCCTTTACGCCCAGTCTCGGGCGGCATTGATCCCGGTCAATTTTCTCTCCTGCCCGATTGGTTAACTTAGCCCCATCGCAACAGGGCAAGTCCAGGAGGCCAGTCATGTTTTTCGATAACGTGGTGATCGCCGGAGTGCTGACAGTCGGCCTCATGGTTCTGTTTTTTGCAGGGTTTGGATTTTTTATCTGGAAGGATTCGCATAAGCGGAGAAAACCGTAGTTCTTTCTGGAGCAATGAGCACGCAAGGCATTTTGGGCGACTTCGGTCGCCCTTTTTTTTTGTGCGATCGTTCCCACGCAGAGCGTGGGAACGATCTAATACCGAAATGCGGGCAATAAAAAAGGCGCGAACCTCACGGAACGCGCCTTTTTCAGTAGCGGTGTATCAGCTACCCAGTGCCTTGGAGGCCAGCCAGAACAGGCCGGCCGACAGGCCTACGGTGGCTGGCAGGGTCAGGACCCAGGCCAGCAGGATGGTTTTGACGGTGCCGCCTTGCAGGCCGCTTTTGTTCGCGACCATGGTGCCGGCCACGCCTGAGGACAGGACGTGGGTAGTGGAGACGGGCAGGCTGAAGATGTTGGCCAGGCCGATCATGCTCGCCGTGGTGATCTGCGCCGACATGCCTTGGGCATAGGTCATGCCTTGCTTGCCGATTTTCTCGCCGATGGTCAGTACCACGCGCTTCCAGCCGACCATGGTACCCAGGCCGAGGGCCAGTGCGACCGCCAGAATCACCCAGAACGGGGCGTATTCAGTGGTGGTGGTCAGGTCCTTGCGCAGTTTGTCCAGGTCAGCTTTTTCACGGGCAGCGAGGCCAGGCAGCTTGCTGACTTTCTTCGCCGTGTCGTCCAGGCAGAGCAGGTAACGACGCACTTCGATGCGGCTTTCCGCCGGCAGCGAGTGGTAGTCGGCTACACCCTTGAGGGTGTCGAGCAGGGCGGCGATGGTCGGTTCGGTCTGTTGCGGGTTGCAACGGAATTTCTCCGGCAGATCACCTTCCACGCTTTTGCCCAAGGCCAGGAATTCACCCAGCGTATCGGCATTGCGCTTGTAGAACTGGCTCAGGTGCAGGGTTGCATCGCGCGTCCGTTCGATCTGGTAGGTGGTGCTGCCCAGGTCGAGTACGAATTGCGCCGGGACGATACCGATCAGCACCAGCATGATCAGGCCGATACCTTTCTGGCCATCGTTCGAACCGTGCACGAAGCTGACCGCCATCGCCGAAATCACCAGTACCAGACGGTTCCAGAACGGTGGGTGTTTCTTGTCGTCGATCTTGCGGCGCTGTTCCGGTGTCTTGTGCATCTTGGACAGCGGACGCCACCATTTAAGGCCGATCAGCACCAGGGCGGCAACAAGGAAGCCGGCCATCGGCGAGAACACCAGGGACGCGCCGATGTCGATCGCTTTCTGCCAGTTCACGCCGTCGGCCAACGGAATGTCGTTGATCAGGGCGTTGGCCAGGCCGACACCGAGGATCGAACCGATAAGCGTATGGGAACTGGAGGCCGGGATACCGAAGTACCAGGTGCCCAGGTTCCAGGTGATGGCGGCGGCGAGTAACGAGAACACCATGGCCAGCCCGTGACCGGTGTTCACATTGATCAACAGTTCTACCGGCAGCAGATGGACGATGGCATACGCCACCCCCACACCGCCCAGCAGCACGCCGAGGAAGTTGAACACACCGGAAAAGAACACCGCCAGATGAGGCGGCATGGCTTTGGTGTAGATAACAGTGGCCACCGCGTTTGCGGTGTCATGAAAGCCGTTGATGAACTCGAAGGCGAGGACAAAGGCCAGGGCGAGCAAGAGGCTCACAAGCACCCAAGCATCCAGTCCGCTGAATAAATCGATCATGAAGGTTTTCTGACCCGTTCGTAAGGGGGCGCGATTATGCCAGAAAAGACTGATAATCGATGCACTTGCTGCTCATCGGTTACATTCTTCAATGAATTAGTAGGTGGCAATCCCCTGAATCCCAGGGTTTTTCAGGGGCCTACAAGTCATTGAATTCGCTTGGAAAGGCAGCAGCCACAAGGGTTTCTCTCGTTGGGACGAGAGGCTTGAACGCTTGTGTGAAATATCTGAGAAGAAGGTCAGGCAAGAGCCGTTTGCCTCATCGAATGGATGAGGAAGCCGCTGCCCGCTTGTAGCGGGCGCGAAAAGCACCATCGATACAACCCGCTTTTAACGGGTGCAGACGCAGGCTCTTGAAAGGATTCAAGTCGAGGCGGTCATGGCTCTTCGGCTTTGAGTTCCTTTTCCATCTTCTGCAATTCCTGGGTGAAGGCCTGATCCTGAACGGTGGCGCGTTTACGCCAGGGTTTGCGTTCGGGTTCGGGCTGAGCGGCGTAGGTGGTGACTTCCCCGCCGTAAACTTCCTTGTAACGTTGTTCCTGGCGCTCAAGTTCCGCGCGCAGTTCGTCTTTCGTCACAGTGCTACCTGATTGAGTTGAGATTAATTCTGGTGAAACGCGCTGCATCGATCTATTGACCATGCTCGTCGAAAGGACAATGCCTGATACGACATCGTTCCCACGGCACAATCAATACTTCAATGTTGCAGGCGGCCACGGCACCAGAGCAAAACAGCTGACGCAGCATCAGTCTCCTGTTTCAGCGAGCGCGTTGGCGGAACATATTAAATGAGCGTCAAGCGCTTGCTGCGGACAGCGGCGATGGATATCGCGCTGCCGGCGGGCGGAATCGGTACAAAAAACCGGTCGCCTCTGAAATGCATTATAGCGGTCGATTCGAAGAACACTATCTCTTGGCAGTTAAAAGTAGTTCCTCATGTGTGATTGTTTTGTTGCTCGCAACTTGCCGGTAACTACGGTGGACTGATGCCAGTTGCAGTGGTGACTTTCTGGCGCCATTAAGCCGGACAAATTATTACATCGTTCTCCTTTAAACCAGTGACCGAAAATAACAACCGTATTGTGGGTGAGTGAAAGCAGGATGGCTGAATGCACGCAGCACGATTGCGATTATCGGTCTGTGGTTCGATAATCGCCCAATCCTGGCAGCCGCTGGCTTGTGTGTCAGACCGGGGCCGCTTGTAATAGTCGCTGATCCGTGTGGGGAACCTGATATGAACGATCAAATGCGCAATTCCTTCGCTTCAGTGGCGCCGCCGATCGTCGCCTCGCCCGCCAAGCGAATCCAGGCCCTGACCGGTGACCCGGATTTCATGACTTCCCTGGCCCGTGGCCTGGCGGTGGTGCAAGCGTTCCAGGAGCGCAAGCGGCACCTGACCATTGCACAGATCAGCCACCGCACGGAAATACCCCGCGCCGCTGTGCGACGTTGCCTGCATACGCTGATCAAGCTCGGCTACGCCACCACCGACGGGCGCACCTATTCGCTGCTGCCCAAAGTCTTGACCCTGGGCCATGCCTATCTGTCGTCGACTCCACTGGCGGTGTCTGCCCAGCCGTACCTGGACCGCATGAGCGAGCAATTGCACGAGGCCTGCAACATGGCCACGCTGGAGGGCGATGACATTTTGTACATTGCGCGCTCGGCGACTACCCAGCGGCTGATTTCTGTCGACCTCTCGGTGGGTGGGCGCTTGCCGGCCTATTGCACTTCCATGGGCCGGATTCTGCTCGCCGCGCTGGACGACACGTCGCTGCGCGAATACCTCGACCATGCAGACCTGCAAGCCAAGACCAGTCGCACCCTGCATACCCCCGAAGCCTTGCTCGAATGCCTTCAAGAAGTACGGCGACAAGGCTGGTGCATCGTCGATCAGGAACTGGAGCAGGGCCTGCGCTCGATTGCCGTGCCGGTGTATGACGCTTCTGGCCAGGTAGTGGCGGCGCTGAACGTCAGCACCCATGCCGGCCGGGTCAGCCGCAGCGAGTTGGAGCAACGTTTCCTGCCAGGTTTGTTGAGTGCCAGCCGCGACTTGAGTGCGCAGCTGTTTGCCTAAGCTGTTCGATAAACGCACAGAGTCGCGTTTATCGAATTGACGCTCTTTCCTTCGGATCATTAATGTCGCGGCAGCGTCATCCGGCGCTGCTGGCCCTCGGCCGGTTGCCGGACGACGACCCAATAATAATGAGAAGAGGCATCGTCATGTGCACGTTTCCCCACTGTCGCTGTTCCCACCGGCTTAGCTGCCGAAACCGGATCGCCTGATCCCGACCTCCTTTTTTGTGACAGCGTCAGCCTCGGCTGGCACTTGTTCGACTGCGTTCTTTGCGTGGAATAAAAATAATGAACCAGCCTCAGTCTGCTGTAGGGAACTGCCTCGACGTGCAGTCCTTCATCAACGCTCAACCCATTTCGCGCTACCAATGGCGGGTGGTGATCCTGTGTTTCCTGATTGTCTTCCTCGATGGCCTCGACACCGCGGCCATGGGGTTTATCGCGCCGGCATTGTCCCAGGACTGGGGCATCGATCGCGCCAGCCTCGGCCCGGTGATGAGTGCGGCACTGATCGGCATGGTCTTTGGCGCCTTGGGTTCCGGGCCGTTGGCTGACCGCTTCGGGCGAAAAGTCGTACTGGTGGGCGCGGTGTTGTTGTTCGGTGCGTTCAGCCTGGCATCGGCTTACAGCACCAATGTCGATCAACTGCTGGTGCTGCGTTTCCTCACCGGCCTGGGCCTGGGCGCCGGCATGCCGAACGCGACCACGCTGCTGTCCGAATACACCCCGGAACGCAAGAAATCCCTGCTGGTGACCAGCATGTTCTGCGGCTTCAACCTCGGCATGGCCGGGGGCGGGTTCATCTCGGCCAAACTGATCCCGGCCTTCGGCTGGCACAGCCTGTTGATGATCGGCGGGATTCTGCCGCTGATACTCACCGTCGTTTTGCTGTTGTGGTTGCCTGAATCGGCGCGCTATCTGGTGGTGCGCAATCGCGGTACCGACAAAGTGCGCAAGGCCCTGGCACCGATCGACCCAGCGGTGGTGGCCCAGGCTTCGAGCTTCAGCGTGCCGGAACAGAAAACCGTGAAGGCACGCAATGTGTTCGCGGTGATCTTCTCCGGCACTTACAGCACCGGCACATTGTTGCTGTGGCTGACGTACTTCATGGGGCTGGTGATTGTTTATCTGCTGACCAGTTGGTTGCCGACGCTGATGCGTGACAGCGGCGCGAGCATGGAGCAGGCCGCATTCATTGGTGCGCTGTTCCAGCTGGGTGGGGTGTTGAGCGCAGTGGGCGTGGGTTGGACGATGGACCGGTTCAATCCGCACAAGGTCATCGGCACTTTCTACTTGTTGGCCGGAGTGTTTGCCTACGCGGTAGGGCAGAGCCTGGGCAACATCGCCGTGCTGGCGACCCTGGTGCTGGTGGCCGGGATGTGTGTCAACGGCGCGCAATCGGCAATGCCGTCGCTGGCGGCGCGTTTTTACCCGACGCAAGGGCGGGCGACCGGTGTGTCGTGGATGCTTGGGATTGGCCGCTTCGGCGCGATCCTCGGGGCGTGGATGGGCGCGACGTTGCTGGGCCTGGGCTGGAACTTCGAACAGGTGCTGACGGCGCTGGTGATTCCGGCCGCGTTGGCGACCACGGCGGTGGTGATCAAGGGCATGGTCAGCCATGCGGATGCGACCTGATCAGGTTTGAGATAGCGGGGTAGCAGAAAAGATCGCAGCCTGCGGCAGCTCCTACAAAGGAAAGCGAACACCCGTAGGAGCTGTCGCAGGCTGCGATCTTTTTGCAGGCGACAGAGAACGATAGTGAGGTAACAATCTGTTCGATAAACGAACACTCAGTCGATTATCGGATTGTTTGGGTCATTCCAGGGGCTTAATCTTCAGTCATTCCGGCGCTGCGCATCGGCGCCTTTTTCCCACACTGTCGGTTAATAATAAACGGGAGCCTGCCCCATGGCTGAAATCCTTTCGCTGCATGACGCGGTGAAGCAGTTCGTCAACGACGGCGATACCGTCGCGCTCGAAGGCTTCACTCACCTGATTCCTACGGCGGCTGGTCACGAAATCATTCGTCAGGGCAAGAAAGACCTGACCCTGGTGCGGATGACGCCTGACTTGATCTACGACCAGTTGATCGGTGCCGGTTGTGCTCGCAAACTGATTTTCTCCTGGGGCGGCAACCCCGGCGTCGGTTCGCTGCACCGTCTGCGTGACGCAGTCGAGCGACAGTGGCCGCATGCGCTGGAAATCGAAGAGCACAGCCACGCCGACCTGGCCAATGCCTACGTCGCGGGCGCTTCGGGCTTACCGTTCGCGGTGCTGCGAGCCTACGCCGGTTCCGACCTGCCGAAGGTCAACCCGCTGATCAAGACCGTCACGTGCCCGTTCACCGGCGAAGTGCTGGCGGCGGTGCCGTCGGTGCGTCCGGACATCACCGTGATTCACGCGCAGAAAGCCGACCGCCAAGGCAACGTGCTGCTCTGGGGCATTCTCGGGGTGCAGAAAGAAGCGGCGCTGGCGGCCAAGCGTTGCATCGTCACCGTCGAAGAAATCGTCGACGATCTCAATGCACCGATGAACGCTTGCGTGCTGCCGACCTGGGCTCTGAGCGCGGTCTGCCACGTACCGGGCGGCGCGCATCCGTCCTACGCCCACGGTTACACCGAGCGTGACAACCGCTTCTACCAGGCCTGGGACCCGATTGCCCGCGACCGTGAAACCTTCACCGCGTGGATCAACGAATACATCCACGGCTGCGCTGACTTCAGCGAGTTTCAGGCCAAGCTGGCCGCTGCTTCGGAGGCCAAGTAATGACTTACACCACCAATGAAATGATGACCGTCGCCGCCGCCCGCCGCCTGAAAAACGGTTCGGTGTGCTTCGTTGGTATCGGCCTGCCGTCGAAAGCCGCCAACCTGGCGCGACTGACGTCCTCGCCCGATGTAGTCCTGATCTACGAATCGGGTCCGATCGGTGCCAAGCCAAGCGTACTGCCATTGTCGATCGGTGACGGTGAGCTGGCGGAAACCGCCGACACCGTCGTCCCGACCGGCGAGATTTTTCGCTACTGGCTGCAGGGCGGGCGCATTGACGTCGGCTTCCTCGGCGCCGCGCAAGTCGATCGCTTCGGCAACATCAACACCACGGTGGTCGGCGACTACCATCAGCCGAAAGTTCGCCTGCCGGGCGCAGGTGGTGCGCCGGAGATCGCCGGTTCCGCCAAGAGCGTGCTGATCATCCTCAAGCAGTCGGCGCGTTCGTTCGTCGACAAGCTCGACTTCATTACCTCGGTCGGCCACGGCGAGGGCGGTGATTCGCGCAAACGTCTCGGCCTGCCGGGCGCAGGTCCCGTCGGCATTATTACCGATCTGTGCATCATGGAACCGGAAGCCGGCACCCATGAATTCGTGGTCACCGCGCTGCACCCAGGGGTGACCCGCGAGCAAGTGATCGCGGCCACCGGTTGGCCGATTCGTTTTGCCGACACGGTTGAAAACACTGCCGAGCCAACCGAAGTCGAGTTGACCGCGCTACGTGATCTGGAAGCCCGCACTGCGGCGGCCCACGGCCAAGCACCCGGAGAAGCCTGATGCGCGACGTTTATATCTGTGACGCGATTCGTACCCCCATCGGCCGTTTCGGCGGTGGCCTGTCGGCGGTTCGCGCCGATGACCTGGCCGCCGTGCCGATTAAGGCGCTGATGGCGCGCAACCCGTCGGTGGACTGGAACGCGGTGGACGAGGTGTTCCTCGGCTGCGCCAACCAGGCCGGTGAAGACAACCGCAACGTAGCTCGCATGGCGTTGCTGCTGGCGGGGCTGCCGGAAACTATTCCGGGCGTCACCCTCAATCGCCTCTGCGCTTCGGGCATGGACGCTATCGGCACTGCGTTTCGGGCCATCGCCAGCGGTGAGATGGAGCTGACGATTGCCGGCGGCGTCGAATCGATGTCCCGCGCACCGTTCGTGATGGGCAAGGCCGACGCGGCGTTTTCGCGCAACATGAAGCTGGAAGACACCACCATCGGCTGGCGTTTCATCAACCCGTTGATGAAAGCCCAGTACGGTGTCGATGCAATGCCGCAAACCGCCGATAACGTGGCCGACGATTACCAGGTTTCCCGCGAGGATCAGGACGCTTTCGCACTGCGCAGTCAGCAACGGACAGCCGCCGCGCAAGCCGCAGGATTTTTCGCCGAAGAAATCGTTGAAGTGCGCATTGCCCACAAGAAGGGTGAAACAGTGGTCAGCCAGGACGAACATCCTCGCGCCGATACCACACTCGAGACCCTGGCCAAACTCAAACCGGTCAACGGCCCCGACAAAACCGTCACCGCCGGCAATGCCTCCGGTGTGAACGACGGTGCTGCAGCGCTGATTCTGGCTTCGGCCGAAGCCGTGAAGAAACACGGCCTGACCGCCCGCGCCAAAGTGCTCGGCATGGCCAGCGCCGGTGTCGCACCACGGGTGATGGGTATCGGCCCGGTGCCGGCGGTGCGTAAATTGACTGAGCGCCTGGGCCTGGCGGTCAACGATTTCGACGTGATCGAACTCAACGAAGCCTTCGCCAGCCAGGGTCTGGCGGTGCTGCGTGAACTGGGACTGGCGGATGACGCGGCCCAGGTCAACCCGAACGGTGGCGCCATTGCCTTGGGCCATCCGCTGGGCATGAGCGGTGCGCGTCTGGTGCTGACCGCACTGCATCAACTGGAAAAGACGGGCGGCAAGAAAGGCTTGGCGACCATGTGCGTCGGTGTCGGTCAGGGCCTGGCCCTGGCGATCGAACGGGTCTGACGCACAGAAGCGACTAATAAGAATTGAGGAAAGCGCAATGACTGACAAACCAGGTTACCGTCGCCCGCAGGCGGGCACTCAGCCGGAATACCTGCACCCTCCTTATCAATCCACCAACCTTCGCTCGCCGTCCAAGCCGTTGGTGTTTTTGCCTCATTCGCTGTCGGAAATCACCGGCCCGACCATCGGCGCCGAGCGTATTCAGGAGCGGGACAACGACCTGACCGCCCAGCACTCGGGCGAGCCATTGGGTGAACGGATCATCATCCACGGCCGTGTGCTGGATGAAGACGGTCTGCCGGTGCCTGGCATTCTGGTGGAGATCTGGCAGGCCAACGCCGCCGGTCGTTACAACCATGCCCGCGATCTGCACGACGCACCGATGGACCCGAACTTCACCGGCACCGGCCGCACCGTGACCGACGCCGATGGCTGGTACCAGTTCCAGACCATCAAGCCTGGCGCCTACCCGTGGGGTAATCACCACAATGCCTGGCGTCCGGCGCACATCCATTTCTCCCTGTTCGGGCCGAGCATTCTGACGCGCCTGGTGACCCAGATGTATTTCCCGGGCGACCCGTTGCTGGCTTACGACCCGATCTACAACTGCGTGCCCGATACCAGCGCCAAAGAGCGTTTGATCGCCAGTTTCGATCTGGAAAAAACCATCCCTTCCTATGCCCTCGCTTATCGTTGGGACATCGTTTTGCGCGGCCGCGACGCCACGCCGATGGAGAAATAAGATGACGCTGAACGCGACCACATCCCACACCGTCGGACCGTACTACCACATCGGCCTGACCTGGCTGAACCGTGAAGACCTGACCGTTGAACAGACCCTCGGCGAGCGTGTGGCGATCACCGGGCAAGTCGTCGACGGCAATGGCGACTTCGTCAACGACGCCATGCTCGAAGTCTGGCAAGCCAACGCCGCTGGCAAGTACGACCACCCCGAAGACGATCAGGACAAACCCCTGGACCCGAACTTCGAAGGGTTTGGCCGGGTGCCGGTGGATGCACAAGGGCGCTTTCGCTTTACCACGATCAAGCCGGGCACCGTGGAAGGCCTGAAGGGCACGACCCAGGCGCCGCACCTGGTGGTGCTGGTGTTTGCTCGCGGGTTGGTGAAGCACTTGCTGACGCGGATTTACTTCGATGGTGAGCCAGCCAACGTGGCGGACCCACTGCTCGAATGCGTGCCCGCCGAACGTCGTGGCACCTTGTTGGCGAAGCAGGATGCTGCGGGTGTTTATCAGTGGAATGTGATTCTGCAGGGGACGGATGCGGAGACGGTGTTCTTCGATTACTGAGTGATCGTTGCTCTTGTGGCGAGGGAGCTTGCTCCCGCTGGCTTGCGAAGCAAGCCCAAACCCGGCTGACATGATGTATCAGGCAAACCGCGCCAACCGGTTTTACGACTGCTTCGCAGCCGAGCGGGAGCAAGCTCCCTCGCCACAGAGATTGCACTGCTCTCAGGTTATGCATCCATCTGCGGAACGGGACTATTGCGAAATATGTCTAGACTCTCACGGTCCCCACAGAGTGAAAAACAATGACAACCTCCACAGCTGTCTACACCGGTGAAGAACGCAGCAAAAGAATCTTTGCGATTGTCGGCGCCTCGTCCGGCAATCTGGTCGAGTGGTTCGACTTCTACGTCTACGCCTTCTGTGCGATCTACTTTGCCCCGGCCTTTTTTCCGTCCGATAACCCCACGGTGCAGTTGGTCAACACCGCGGGCGTGTTTGCCGCCGGGTTTCTGATGCGCCCCATTGGCGGCTGGATCTTCGGTCGGCTGGCGGACAAGCACGGGCGCAAGAACTCGATGCTGATCTCGATTCTGATGATGTGCTTCGGTTCGCTGCTCATCGCTTGCCTGCCGACCTACAACAGTATCGGTGTCTGGGCGCCGATCCTGCTGTTGTTCGCGCGCTTGCTGCAGGGCTTGTCGGTGGGCGGCGAATACGGCACCACCGCGACTTACATGAGCGAAGTCGCCCTCAAGGGCCAGCGCGGGTTCTTCGCGTCGTTCCAGTACGTGACGCTGATTGGCGGGCAGTTGCTGGCGGTGTCGCTGGTGGTGATCCTGCAGCAGTTTCTCAACGAGGATGAATTGCGTGCCTACGGCTGGCGGATTCCGTTCGTGGTCGGTGCGGCGGCGGCGTTGATTTCATTGTTCCTGCGTCGTGCGCTCAAGGAAACCAGCAGCAAGGAAATGCGCGAAAACAAGGACGCCGGCAGCATCGGTGCGCTGTTCCGCGATCACAAGGCAGCCTTCATCACCGTACTGGGTTACACCGCCGGCGGTTCGCTGATTTTCTACACCTTCACCACGTACATGCAGAAATACCTGGTGAACACCGCCGGCATGCACGCCAAGACCGCCAGCTACATCATGACCGGTGCACTGTTCCTTTACATGTGCATGCAGCCGTTCTTCGGCATGCTCGCCGACAAGATCGGCCGGCGCAATTCGATGCTCTGGTTCGGCGCCCTCGGGACGTTGTGCACCGTACCGATCCTGCTGAGCCTGAAAAGTGTCAGCAATCCGTTCCTGGCGTTTGTGCTGATTACCGTGGCGCTGGCGATCGTCAGTTTCTACACCTCGATCAGTGGTCTGGTGAAAGCCGAAATGTTCCCGCCAGAGGTGCGTGCCTTGGGCGTCGGCCTGGCGTATGCGGTGGCGAATGCGATCTTCGGCGGTTCGGCGGAATATGTAGCGCTGAGCCTTAAAGCCGGAGGCATGGAAAACTCGTTCTACTGGTACGTGACGGTGATGATGGCGGTGGCGTTCCTGTTCAGCCTGCGTCTGCCGAAACAGCCGAAGTATTTGGAAAACGACCTTTGATCTTTATGCGGGGGCCTCACTGGCCCTTGCCTGCAAGGACTGTTTATGAATCAGCGACCGGGCAATCAATTGTTCGATGCCTATTTCACCGCACGCGATATGCGTGGGGTGTTCTGCGATCAGGGCCGGGTTCAGGCCATGCTGGATTTCGAAGCCGCACTGGCCCGGGCCGAGGCACGGGTGGGCCTGATTCCGCAAGCGGCTGTCGCATCTATCGAAGCGGCCTGTAAGGCCGAGCATTACGACTTCGCCGCTCTCGGCGAGGCAATTGCCACGGCGGGCAATTCGGCGATTCCGTTGGTCAAGGCGCTGGGTAAGCAGATCGCCAAAAGCGATGCCGAAGCCGAGCGCTACGTGCATCTGGGCGCGACCAGCCAGGACGTGATGGACACTGGCCTGGTGTTGCAATTGCGCCGCGCGCTGCAACTGATCGAAGCTGATCTGGCGCAGTTGGGGGAAACCCTCGCGACCCAGGCCAAGCGATACGTCGCCACGCCGCTGGCCGGGCGCACCTGGTTGCAACACGCGACACCGGTCACCCTCGGCATGAAGATCGCCGGTTGGCTGGGCGCGGTAACCCGCAGCCGCCAGCGTCTGCTGGAACTCAAGCCGCGCCTGCTGGTGCTGCAATTCGGTGGCGCCTCCGGCACCCTCGCAGCCCTTGGCGATCAGGCGATGCCGATTGCCGAAGTCTTGGCCGCGGAACTGCAACTGACCTTGCCGGAACAACCCTGGCACACCCAGCGTGATCGTCTGGTGGAGTTCGGCGCGGTGCTTGGCTTGATCGCCGGCAGCCTCGGCAAACTCGGCCGCGACATCAGCCTGTTGATGCAGACCGAAGCTGGCGAAGTGTTTGAACCGTCGGCGCCGGGCAAAGGCGGTTCCTCGACCATGCCGCACAAACGCAATCCGGTGGGCGCGGCGGTGCTGATCGGTGCGGCGACACGGGTGCCGGGTTTGCTTTCGACTTTGTTCAGCGCGATGCCCCAGGAACACGAGCGCAGCCTGGGCCTGTGGCATGCCGAATGGGAAACCCTGCCGGAGATCTGCTGCTTGGTGTCGGGCAGCCTGCAGCAAGCGCTGCTGGTGGCCGACGGACTGGAAGTGGACGCGACGCGTATGACCCGCAATCTCGACCTGACCCAGGGCCTGGTGCTTGCCGAAGCGGTGAGCATCGTCCTGGCGCAGCGGGTCGGTCGTGACACCGCGCACCATCTGCTGGAGCAATGCTGCAAGCGTGCCGTGGCCGAGCGACGTCATCTGCGCGCGGTACTCGGCGATGAGCCGCAAGTGACCGCCGAGTTGTCGGACGCTGAACTCGATCATCTGCTGGACCCCGCCCATTACCTCGGTCAGGCCCATACCTGGGTCGAGCGAGCGGTGGCTGAACATTTTGCGTTGACTGCCTGAAGGAGACTGCTGTGGCATTCGTACAACTCGCCGATGGCGAACTGCACTACCAAATTCAAGGGCCGCAACTCGACGGACCGGCGGATGCGCCGGTACTGGTGCTGTCCAACTCACTGGGCACCGACCTGCACATGTGGGACGCGCAGATCCCGGCGTTCGCCGAGCATTTCAGGGTGCTGCGTTTTGACACCCGTGGTCACGGCAAGTCATTGGTGACGCCGGGGCCGTACAGCATCGAGCAACTGGGCCGCGACGTGCTGGCGCTGCTGGATGCCTTGC
This sequence comes from Pseudomonas sp. Pseusp11, assembly GCF_047304405.1. NCBI lineage: Bacteria > Pseudomonadati > Pseudomonadota > Gammaproteobacteria > Pseudomonadales > Pseudomonadaceae > Pseudomonas > Pseudomonas sp. Pseusp11. The sequence continues at coordinate 2,494 of NZ_JBGLZF010000051.1, read as the reverse complement.
ACATCGAGCGCGCGCATTTCTGTGGTCTGTCCATGGGCGGGTTGATCGGTCAATGGCTGGGGATCAACGCCGGTCAGCGTTTGAACAAACTGATCGTGTGCAACACCGCGGCGAAAATCGGCGATCCATCGGTGTGGAACCCACGAATCGAAACCGTGCTGCGCGACGGCGCGGCGGCAATGGTGGCATTGCGTGATGCGTCGATTGCACGCTGGTTTACCCCGGATTTTTCCGCTGCCAATCCGGCAGCGGCGAAGCAGATCACCGACATGCTCGCGGCTACCTCGCCTGAAGGTTACGCGGCCAATTGCGCGGCGGTGCGCGATGCCGATTTCCGCGATCAGTTGTCCTCGATCAAGGCGCCGCTGCTGGTGATCGCCGGCACCGAAGATGCGGTCACACCGCCGTCTGGCGGGCATTTCATTCAGGAACACGTGCGGGGCGCCGAGTACGCCGAGTTCTACGCCGCGCACCTGTCCAACGTCCAGGCCGGCGCTGCGTTCAGCGAGCGGGTGCTGGCGTTTCTTTCAGGTCATTGAGGAATTTTTTGTGGACGAGAAACAACGTTACGACGAGGGCATGAAAGTCCGTCGCGCAGTGCTCGGTGACGCCCACGTCGACCGCAGCCTGAACGCGCTGACCGAGTTCAACTCGGAGTTCCAGGAGATGATCACCCGTCACGCCTGGGGCGACATCTGGACCCGTCCGGGCCTGCCGCGCCACACCCGCAGCCTGATCACCATCGCCATGCTGATCGGCATGAACCGCAACGAAGAACTCAAACTGCACCTGCGCGCCGCCGCCAACAACGGCGTGACCCGCAGCGAGATCAAGGAAGTGATCATGCAGAGCGCGATCTATTGCGGAATTCCGGCGGCCAACGCGACGTTCCACCTGGCCGAGTCGGTGTGGGATGAGTTGGGGGTTGAGTCGCGGGAATAGGGTTACGGCTAAAAAAGATCGCAGCCTGCGGCAGCTCCTACAGAGGAATGGTGAACCCCTGTAGGAGCTGCCGCAGGCTGCGATCTTTTGATTTATGTTTACAACAAACTGATCGGATAGCTGACGATCAAGCGGTTCTCGTCGAACTCGTTGTTGCTGAAGTCACGGCGGATGGTGGAGTTGCGCCATTTGACGTTGAGGTCTTTGAGTGCGCCGCTTTGCACGGTGTAACCCAGTTCGCTTTCGCGGCCCCATTCCTTGCCGTCGCTGGTGGTGGCGGTGTGTACGTTGTCGCCGCTGATGTAGCGGTTCATCAGGGTCAGGCCCGGCACACCCAGAGCGGCGAAGTTGTAGTCGTGGCGCACTTGCCAGGATTTTTCCCTGGCGTTGTCATAGCTGGAGTTGTAGCTGTCGTTGGCCAGGGTGCCGCCGCTGGTGCCGTTGACCCGCATCCAGGCGCTGTCGCCGGTGAGTTTTTGCAGGCCGACGTAAAAGGTGTTGCCGCCGTATTTGGCCGAGAACAGGCCCGACCAGGTCTTGTTGTCCAGCTCGCCCGCCCGGGCGCTGCCGTCATCCTTGCCGTAGAAGAACCCGAGATTGGCGCCCAGCGTCCAGTCGCCCAGCGGTTGGGTGTGGATCAGGTTGACGTATTGCTGGCTGTAGATGTCTTTGAGTTCAGCATTCCACAGGCCAATCTGAGTGCGCTTGTCGTTGAAGACGTATTCGCCGCCCTGGAAGTTGAAGCGGTCTGACTTGAAGGCCGCTTTGCCGGTCATCGACATATCGCTCATGCTGCTGTCGTCGCGCGGGCTGTTGGCGCGGAACTGGCCGCCGTAGAGCGTCAGGCCGTCGATTTCCTTCGAGGTGATCTGGCCGCCACGGAAGGTTTGCGGCAGCGAGCGACCGTCGTCCGAACGCAGGATCGGCAGCACCGGCATCCATTCGCCGACCTTCACTTCGGTCTGGGACAGCTTCGCCTTGAACGCCACGTTGGCGCGACCGAAGTTGTCCGCCGGGCGACCATCGTGATCCAGCGGCAGCAACTGCGTCCCACCGGTGCCTTTACCGCCGTCGAGCTTGACCGAATACAACCCCAGCACGTCCATGCCGAACCCGACGGTGCCCTGGGTGAACCCGGATTTGGCGTCGAGGATAAAGCTTTGCGTCCACTCTTCAGCCTTGCCCTGGCTCTTGGTCGGATTGGTGAAGTTACGGTTGATGTAGAAGTTACGCAGGTTCAGGTTGACCTTGGCACCTTCGACAAAGCCTGCTTCCTCGGCCAAGGCGGGCAGGGCCGCGCCGGCCAGTGCGATGGCGATCAGACTGGGGAACAAATACTGCGTGGTGGAGGAAGTCATGGACTCGGGTCTCTCTAATTGTCAGGGATAAGGCAGTACACAGCCGCAACCAAGGGGTCGCAGACAAAAAGTCGAATTCGGATAAGGGGGCGGGCGAGATCAGCCGGAGCGCAGAGGGCGCGTAGTCATGGTGTCGGACCTTGTTGTTATTGATTTTTGCAGGTGCGGACAATGGTGCGAGGGATGGGCGGGGG
>NZ_JBGLZF010000050.1:0-38726 GCF_047304405.1 Pseudomonas sp. Pseusp11 | reverse complement strand
CCTGAAATACAAAACGCCCGATGCGGTGCATCGGGCGTTGGGGTGAAACAGGTGTAAACCTATTTCAGGACTAGACACGTTGGAAAAGTGGATGCCTGCAAGATCGGAGGTGCCGGTCACTAGGGGCATTCGACCGATTCAAGAAACAGACTGAAAGTCATTCCAGCGTTTTTCCGAAACTGTCTGGGGATTAATCTGCCGGCATCGAGTTTTTCTACTTTGTTGCCGGAGTCTTCCCATGATCCTTCACTATATTTACGACCCATTGTGCGGTTGGTGCTACGGCGCCAAACCCTTGGTGCAAGCTGCCCAAGCCGTGTTGCCGGTGATCGGCCACGGGGGCGGCATGATGAGCGGTGCCAATCGCCAAACCGTTTCGCCACAACTACGCAATTACGTCATGCCCCACGACCGGCGCATCGCCGAGTACACCGGCCAGCCGTTCGGCGAGGCGTATTTTGAGGGATTGCTGCGTGATGGGACGGCGGTGTTCGATTCCACGCCGCCGATTGCCGCCGTGCTGGCAGCCGAGCAGATCGCTGGGCGCGGACTGGAGTTGCTGGGGCGTTTGCAGACGGCTCATTACGTGGAAGGTCGACGCATCGCTGACGAGGCTGTTTTGCTTGAACTCGCCGCACAGACAGGCCTTGAACCCGAGGCTTTCCAGCAGGCATTTAGTGCAGCTGATACCGATCGCCATATCAAGGACAGCCGCGCACTCTTGGCCCGTGTCGGCGGTCAGGGCTTCCCTACCTTCGCGCTGGAACAGGATGGCCAGTTCACCCTGGTCGATATCGGCCCCTGGCTCGGCAAGCCGCAAGCCTTCGCCCAATGGTTGAGCCAGTCGCTTTCGGCAACAGAGTCTTCATCCGCGTTTCAAACCTGTGGCCTCGACGGCTGCGCCCATTGAACTCACCTGGAGTCACCATGGATAACCTGAGCCTGATCAAAAGCACCTACGAAGGCGTCAACTCCCAGGAGAATGCGCGCAACACCGCGGCGGCGCTGGCCGATGACGCCCGCTGGACCGAAGCGGCGGGTTTCCCCTGCGCCGGGACCTACGTCGGTTTCGACGCTATCGTCGAAAACGTCTTCAAGCGTCTGGCCACTGAGTGGGAAGATTTTCAGTTCAAGGTCGAGAACTACGTCGCTCAGGGCGACAAGGTATTTGCCTACGGCAATTACAGCGGCGTCTATAAAGCCACCGGTCGTGCGATGAATGCCCGAGTCGCGCACTTGTGGACTCTGGCCGACGGAAAAGTCACCCATTTCGAACAATTCGTCGACAGCCATGTCGTGCAATTGGCTATCGCTGACAAGTGATTTCTTAGACGATTTTCGCCTATTTACAGAAGATTCACGAAATTGACACATCATTAAGGGCGCAGATAGGATGCGCCCCAACGCCTGTGGCTAACCGCCACGACTGACAAAACAATAAAAGGCCCGCCGCGAATTTTCGTGGGCGGGCCTTTTTGTTTTTGCGGTGAAAAAAGAGCGCGATAGCGCCGTTTCAGCTGTTTGGCACAGAGCGTATCAACCCGTAATAAGGAAAATAACATGTTGAACAAGCGAATCAGCCTGATCGCACTGGGGATGTTGAGCGCCACACAGGCCATGGCTAACGACCAGGCCGAATCCAAGGGTTTTGTTGAAGACAGCAGCCTGAAAGTGCTGCTGCGCAACGCCTACATCAATCGTGACTATAAAGATGGCAACCCGGACAAAGCCGAATGGGGCCAAGCGGCCATCGGTACTTACTCGTCCGGTTTCACCCAAGGCACCGTCGGTGTGGGTGTGGATGCCTTCGGTCTGTACGCACTGCGCCTGGACGGCGGCAAAGGCCGCAGCGGCGCTGGTGGTATCGACTTCTTCAAGCAGGGCGACAGCGGCAACGCGGCGGATGACCTGTCCAAGTTCGGTGGCGCGGTCAAATTCCGTATCTCCAGCACCGTGCTGACCTATGGTGACCAGATGCCGGCCCTGCCGGTGCTGAACTACGACAATTCCCGCCTGCTGCCGGAAAGCTATACCGGCACCTTGATCACCTCCAAAGAGATCAAAGGCCTGGAGCTGAACGCCGGTCGCTTCACCGCCGAATCGCGCAAAAGCGCTGAAGGCCGTGACAGTGGTGGCTTGAAGTCGATCAACGTATTGGGCGGTAGCTACCAGTTCACCGAACAGTTCAAGGCAGCGCTGTACGCTTCCGACGTCGAAGACGTACTGAAGAAACAATACGTGAACGCCAACTACGTATTCCCGATCGCCAAGGATCAGTCCCTGACCCTGGACTTCAACGGCTATCGCACCAAGCTGGACAACTCCTACGTCCGGGAAAACGGTGTTACCGGCGACGACAATAAAATCTGGAGCCTGGCAGCGACCTTCGCCACCGGCCCGCACTCGTTCACCCTCGCCCACCAGCGCAGCACCGGCGACAGCAACCTGGGTTATGCCTACGGTGGCTATCAGCGCGGCCAGAACCGCGTCGGCGACGGCGGCAACACCATCTACCTGGCGAATTCCTACTGGTCCGACTTCAACGCCGAAGACGAACGCAGCTGGCAGTTGGGTTACGGTCTGGACTTCGGCGCCTTCGGCGTTCCGGGCCTGAGCTACAACGTGGCCTACGTGCGCGGCGACAACATCACCACTTCCACCAGCGAAGGCGGCACCGAGCGCGAGATCTTCAACCAGTTCAAGTACGTCGTGCAGAGTGGCCCGGCCAAAGACCTGAGCGTGAAGGTACGCAGCTCGATCCTGCGTGTGTCGCAGAAATCCAGCGAGTACAACGTCAGCGGCAACGAACTGCGCGTATTCGTGGATTACCCGATCAACATCTTCTGATGATCGGCTGAGTTGTTCAGACTCGATAAAAACCCTGACTGGTTCGGGGTTTTTTTTGCCTCATAACCATATAAAAACACCGAAAACGGCTGTTTTCGATCGTAAAAAGTCGAATTGGAGCAACTTTATCCTGCGTTTCAAGCAACGCTTGATATGCCTGAAATTCTTTCTCATGGGCCGTCAATCCGGCACCTACTAGATTAGGCCGCTTAATGCAGCGGAGACCTAGTAATGATCGTGTTGAACAGAGAAGTTGGCGAATCGCTACGGCGCGACAAGTATGTCAACGTCCAGGGAGCCGACTTCAATCTCTTCGGTCATTTTTCCGACTTCGTCAGATTGACCAAAAGTTGGGAAAACATGGAGCCGGACAGTTATTACGGCCAGGCCGATGCGGGCATGCGTTTTCGTCGCTACAGCGATTTTGAATACAACCCGGTTACCCGTGACTTGAAGCAATTGGAACACCGCGCCTACGTGCAATCGAAGGCCAACAACAGCTACGTCGGTGGACTGGAGCGGCACTTCCAGGACTTCTCCAATGAAGTCATTAATTCGCCGGTGATGCGCAGCCTCATCGATACGGATTTCGAGGTGTACAAACACGTATTGCCGCCGGAACTGCACGACGAAATCTGGCAATGCCAGATTCATCAGATCCGCATCGAGATCAAGCCGGGCAAGCAACTGGAAATTACCCCGGAAGGTATTCACTGCGACGGTTATCCGTTCAGCGGTGTGCATTTCTGGGGGCGCAACAATGTGGACGGGGCGGAGAGCCGTTTGTATTCGGCCCAAGAGGAACAGTTGGCGGCAACGACCTATCTGGAAATCCTCGACACCACCTACTTCCTCGATCGCGACATGCGTCACTACGTGACCCCGGCACGCAACACCCATGCTCACGAAATGGCTTATCGGCAGATTCTGGCCATTTCCTTCTCGCGGCCCGGGACCGCTTTCGACATTGTTCGCTGAACAGTTCGACCCCATGATGAACATCGCCGAGTGCTCTGCACCGGTGATGCTGCGACGCGCGACGGCCAAGGATGCCCAACGCCTGGAGCGCTTCTTTCGGCAATTCGAAGAAGTGTCGTTCTGTGAATGGCAGGACGCCAAATGCCTGCGCGGTGTGCTGGTGCAGAAAACCACCACCGCGTTCCTCGCACTCGATGTCAGTGGCGAAGTGGTCGGCGCGGTGTTGGGCGGCATGCTTGGCAGCCGTGGCACCATCAATCACCTGGCGGTGAGCCCGTTGTATCGCAGCCAGGGCGTCGGTCAGCGTCTGGTGGAAGCGGCCTCGGCGGACATGAAACGGGTGGGTGTGCTGCGGATGTTCCTGTTCGTCGACGATGCTAACCTTGCCGGCAAACGTTTTTGGAGTGCCCAGGGCTTTTGTGAGCCGCGCGGCGAAACTACCTTTGAGAGGGACCTATGAATGAGACGTCCAGCAGCCAGCCGCTGATGGTCGAGCCCGAGCCCTCGCGCACGTTTGCTGAAGCCAGCCCGGTGGTTGCGGGCTACTTCACGGTGTCGTTTGTGTTCGGTCTGATGGCCGTCAATGCCGGGATGCCCGTGTGGCTGCCGGTCGCGATGTGCCTGTTCGTCTACGCCGGTGCCTCGCAGTTCGCCGCTCTGGCGCTGATCTCCAGCGGTGCGTCGCTGACCACTATCATCCTCACCACGTTTCTGATCAATGCGCGGCACATGCTGATGTCGGTCTACATGGCCAAGGCTCTGCAGGCGATGGGGCTCAGTCGTCTGGAACGCTGGTGTTATGCCGGTGGGCTGACCGATGAATCGTTCGCCTTCCATAGCGTCAAACTGGGCAAGGGCTCGCCGGTCAATGTGCGTTACCTGATCGGCTTCAATCTGTATTGCCACACCTCGTGGGTAGTCGGCGGTTTGCTGGGGGCGATCTGCGCGCAGTACGCGGCGCACCTGATCAAATATCAGCTCGACTATGCACTGACCGCGATGATGCTCTACGTGCTGGTATCGCTCTGCAACACCCGCAACAAACTGATCGCCGCACTGGCCGCGGTCGCTTGCATGGGGGCACTGAGCCTGATTGGCAACTCACCCTTCAACGTATTCATCGCCACATTCGTGGGCTGCGGAGTGGGTGTATGCCTGACCAAACGTTCCTGATCCTGGTCGTCGCGCTGATGATGGCCGTGACATTCCTGCCACGCGCGTTACCGCTGCAGGTGAACACCGATCATTGGCCACCTCTGGTCGCCCGGGCGCTGGAATACCTGCCGGTGGCGATCGTGGCTGCCATCAGCCTCACGCCCCTGTTGATCAAGGATCAGCATGTGCAGCTCGATCGCCCGGAATTTTATGCAGCCATTCCGACGTTGTTATGTGCGTATTTCAGCAAAAACCTCTTTCTCTCCGTTGCGGTGGGAACGGCTGCGTACATTGCGCTCGGCTCGTTCATGTAACGGCAGATCGACCACTTCATTCAAGGCCTGACCCGACAACTCGGGATTATTGATCGCCAGCCGCACTTCGAGGGAATCCTCGAACCCCGGGAAAATGGTCAGGCCGTTACGCAGGGCCGCCTCACGGGAAACCATGCCCAAGCCGTCCATTTGCGTGATCAACGACAGGGTCAGGGTTTCACTGCAGGAATAGATCATCCGCTTGCCTGACTCGTAGTTGCCAAGACCGGCGTCGAGAAAGCGCAAGAAGCTGTGGGAATACGGACAATCGTCGGCCGGCCGAACCTGAAACTTATTGCCAAGCAGCACCAGCGGGTCGTTTTCCTGACCGCAATGAGCACCGACCACCTGCACTTGCACATCGGGCAGGGCAATACTGGGCAACCCCGGCTGTTGCGGCCCGATCAGCACGGCGAGGTCAAAGTCCTCATTCTTCAATTTGCTGAGGTTTTCCATCGACTCGGCGTAGCTGAATTCCAGCTGATAATCAGGAAACACCTCGATGAGGCGTCCGATCATTCGCCGGTTGAAGTCGGCCGAAAGCGTGGTGTTAAGCGCAACCTTGAGCGTGCGCTGCCCGGGCACCTTGAGCGCGGCGACTTTCTCTTCCAGCTGCCGCGTGGCGACCAACACTTTGTCCATGTAGGGCGTGAGCTCCGTGCCCTGTGTGGTCAGGGTCAGCCCCTTGTTGGAGCGACGAAACAACCGAAAACCGAACTGCTCTTCGACCTTGTTCAACTGCGCGGCCAATGCCTGCACGGTCAAAAAGGAATGCTCTGCCGCCGCCGACAACGAGCCGGTCTGCACGATGCGCATAAGGTTGCGTAAGGTTCTGCTATCCATTTGGGTAATGCCCTCTAAAGTGGGCTGGCTATTGTTGTGTACCTTGCCGCCCGGTGGGCGTGGGTCGCGTGCCGGCTATGATCCTGCACCAGAGCATGCTTGTCCCGAGTTTAGTAGCGAAATGATTCTGCGTCCGATGGCTGGAGGCTTGCACAGAATCGAGATTTTTGTTGGAGGGGAGATGATCGGGGTCAAGAAAGTGGCCCGGATGGGGGAGGTGTGGGCGTTTTTGGGTGTTTGTTTATCAACGAAACCTTTTCCCAAGGCAAAAAAAAGCAGCCTGATCAGGCTGCTTTCATGAAAAGGTGCTTGATATTGTGCTCCCTCAAGCAGGGGAGAAGAGGTCTCACCAGGCGTCGATTTCCAAGTCATCAACGAGGTCCCTCCGCCGACTATTGCCACTTGGAGGCAGTCGGTTTCGCGCTCTCGATTAAATTCTCTGCCCCTATAGTGGGGGTGTCAACGTGTGTGTCGGACCGTATGTCGGCATTTTTTCAGGCTGCGGAAAAGCCCAACACCGCCGCACCGTTCAATGGCCAGTCGGCATTGAGCTACAGGCTTCATCTGGATTCTAACTGGCATCAATCAACGCTCGTTCTTCCAACCAACTCTCCTGAACAAACTGATCCGTAATCGCATAGATCCCATGCCCACGCCGCATGATGATGTTCTCGGCAACCAGCGCAATCACCACCGGTTGAATCTCTTCAACATGTACCTCGCGACCGACAGTCTTCGAATACTCAGCCGCCGCATCGGTGGAGAAAATCCCCCGTGCATCGCCTTCCGTGGATGCGATTTTGTTGAAAATAGCTTGAGCCAGGCTGCCTAACTGCTCCACTTTCTCAAGCTCAATAATGGCTGCTGCCGAGCGCAAAGTACTGGCAATTACCGGCAGAAATAGATCGGGATCACCTTCTTGCTGCATCAACTGTCGCAGCGCCTTGAGCATTTCCTCTGGCCGATTCCCCAAGGTGTTGAATGCTTCAATGGCAACCTCAAGAGACGGCAACTTTTCCTTCTTCACCGTCATTGCGAGGCGGTTCAGCAGGTACTCCACGTAATCCCCCTTCAACACCGGATAAGCCGCCGACGTTGCGCCGGAAAACGCCTGGTTCCGCTTTGAAGTCAGTTCACTGACTTGCGCCCGGTGCGATCCGGTTCCGATGAACAGAAAGTAACCCGGTGTATTCGGGCGTGGATTGATTGCATCACGTGCAGCCTTGAGTGCCAGGAGCAGTTGATTGCCATCGTCGGAGGAAATGGCATGTTGCACTTCGTCGATGATCAGCACCAAATCTGTTTTCGCTTGGTCGACCACCTCAGTCAGCGCCTGTGCCAACGTTGGCCCACCTGTATTGCCAATGCTGTCGAGCTTGAAACCAAACTTGAATCCGGCTGCGCCAATATCCGCACCGCTAACCCGTTTGAGCATTTCGAGCAGGCTGGAGCCGGGCGTTTGGAGTTCTTCCAGGCGTTGACGGATAGCGTCATGCACGAGGGTGGCAGGATTGGCCAGCGTGTTGCTCCATAAGTCGACGTAAATGATCAGGGCACCCGCTTCTTCCAGGGCAGGGATGAGGTCATTTCTCAGGAATGTCGTTTTACCGGTCCTGCGCAGGCCGGATAGAAACAGACCTGAGCGCAGACCTTCATCGAGAACACCCGGATTGAGAAGCTGGTTTGCCATCTGTTCAGCCAGTTCAGGGCGCTGAAAAATGCTGCTCATTCAATTACCTCTTTTTATGGACACGCCATAATTATTGGCCAGCCATAATTAGCATAAAGGTTAAGGTCTGATCTGAGGACTGACTCATTACATCACGTCACTAATGATGTTCCCGCCCCCACCTTTATCCCCCCAAACCAACCTCCTACATTGAGCTCCACCCACCTACCCCTCATCCCGAAGGGCAGGTCACTGGAGACTCATCATGCCTTTTGTCAGCGTACGCATTACCCGCGATGGTGTTACCTCAGAGCAGAAAGCTCAGGTGATCGCCGAAATCACTGAAACCCTGGAACGCGTCCTCAACAAACGCCCGGACCTGACCCACATCGTGATCGAGGAAGTCGACACCGATAACTGGGGCTATGCCGGTATCACCACCACCCAGTACCGCAAGCAACTGGCTGAGGCGGAGGGGCAGTCATGACCGCCTCCGTCACCATCGATTTCGTTTCCGATGTGGTGTGCCCGTGGTGTGCCTTGGGTGCGACGGCGCTGGAGCAAGCGATCGAGAACGTGGCAGGTGAGGTCTCGGTCGAGCTGACTTTCAAGCCTTTCGAACTGAACCCCGACATGCCGGCGGAAGGCGAGAACGCGGTTGCGCACTTGATGCGCAAGTACGGGCGCAGTGCCGAGGACGTCGCCGCTGGCAAAGCGATGCAGATCGCTCGGGGTGAGGCCATCGGGTTCAAGTTCGATCTGGAGAAGCGCACCCACTTCCATAACACCTTCGATGCTCACCGATTGCTGTTGTGGGCGTTGCAGGAAGGGCGTCAGGTCGCACTCAAGAAAGCCCTGCTGCGTGCTTATTTCACCGACGGCCAGAACCCGAACGATCGCGAGACGCTGGTTCGGCTGGCGGCGCAAGTGGGATTGGATGCGGCGAGTGCGCGTGAGGTGTTGGTGTCCGGAGCGTTTGCCCAGGAAGTGCGTGAGCTTGAAGTGTTTTACCGCGAGCGCGGCATTAATTCGGTACCGGCCATGGTGCTGAACGGCCGTCACTTGGTGTCCGGTTCGCAATCGGTCGAGTACTACGAACAGATGTTGAGACAAATGGCGCAGGCGCCTGTTGAAGCCTGATTAATCACTTTTTCAAACCATCATTTATGAGTAGAGGTTCATCATGAGCAATTCGAAAAAAGTCATCGTAATTACTGGCGCATCCCAAGGGCTCGGCGCAGGCATGGTCAAGGCTTTCCGTGATCTCGATTACAAGGTTGTCGCCACTTCGCGTTCGATCAAACCGTCCACCGACCCGGACATCCTCACTGTGGCCGGCGACATTGGCGACCCGGCAGTCGCTCAGCAAGTCATTCGTGAAGCGATCGCACGTTTTGGCCGCATCGACACCCTGGTCAACAACGCCGGGATCTTCGTCGCCAAACCGTTCACGGCTTACACCCCTGAAGACTATGCCGCGGTGCTGTCGGTGAACCTGAATGGTTTTTTCTACATCACCCAACTCGCGATCACCGAGATGGAGAAGCAGGGCAAAGGCCACGTCGTCAACATCACCACCAGCCTGGTGGACCACGCCATTGACGGTGTGCCGTCGGTACTGGCTTCGTTGACCAAAGGTGGCTTGAACGCGGCGACCAAATCCCTGGCCATCGAGTACGCCAAGCGCGGGATTCGGGTGAACGCGGTTAGCCCTGGCATCATCAAAACGCCGATGCACGGAGAGGAAACTCATGAAGCGCTGGGGAATCTGCACCCGGTTGGGCATATGGGCGAGATCAGTGATATTGCTCAGGCCGTTGTGTATCTGGACAGCGCCAACTTTGTCACCGGGGAAATTCTGCATGTTGATGGTGGGCAGAGTGCGGGCCATTAAGACCTGCTTTCCCAAATCCCATACACAACAAAGCCCTCGCGTTTTTGCGAGGGCTTTGTTGTGTATGGCGCACGTTTTACCAGCACGTGAATCCGGAGATCGTCTCTTAGCCAGCCCGCCAAGTCTGATAACTCCAGGTACTTAGTGGTGCGTCATTGCTCCCGAAAAATCTAAATCCATCCTGTTGTTCCTACGATGTTTAAGAATTCATTTGCTGGAGTCGTGCTGCTGCTGGCTCTGGCATGGCCGCCAGCGAACTAAACTAGTTACATCTCTATAGAAGATGTCTCTACAGAGGTAAGGAGGTGTCAAATGGCCATTCGTGATACCTATCAGGAAATTGAACAGACCCTGGGTCTGGTACCGGAGTGGATCAAGCAGATGCCGGAAGGCGGAGCGATCGGATTCTGGGGCGTGGCCCGGGATTTCTGGCTGGCAGATACCAAGATTCCTAATAAGTACAAGGAGTTGATAGGTCTGGCGGTGTCCGGGGCGACTCGTTGCAAGTATTGCGCCCTGTTCCATACCGAAGCCGCGCGCTTGTTTGGCGCGAGCGACGAGGAAATTTCCGAAGCCAGCTTTATGGGCTCGCTGACCATGATGGGCAGCACCTTTATTAACGCCCAGCAGATCGACTACGAGCAGTTCCGGCAGGAAACGCTGAGTATCGTCCGGTATGTCAAAGATCACTCGCAACCCAAAGCCGCGTAAGCCGTTGCGAGAACCTGCCCTTCGCCAGCTGACGAAGGATAAGTTGATTGCAATCACCGGCGGTGGTCCCAGGACCACCGCTCGGTGGCAAGCGGCTGTGCTGCGAGCCATCAGCGAGCTCATGCAATACAGCGATACCGCCCGCGAAGAAAACCAGGACCTGCGCATCCCCTTTGCCAAAGCACTCCATGACCTCTATGCGGGACAGAAATCCGACGCCGAGTTGACGGAAATGGTGTTGCTGATGCTGGAAGTGGAAACCGCCCCTTTTATTGGCAAAGAGCCCCAGCCAGGAGCGGTATCTGGGGACAATGACCTCTGAGAAGTGGAAAAGGGACAACTTTATGTTCCCAAATGGAAATCGTCGTATCCCTGGTTTGAGCAAAAAAGACCCGCACGATTTGAGCTTGCTGACGACGTCAACCTAGGCTTGGCGGGTGTATTGGTTTGCAATTTAGGTGGGGCCTATCAAGGTCGGGTGGAAGCAGATTCTCCAACCCCAGAAACAACAAAGCCCTCGCATTTCTGCGAGGGCTTTGTTTTGTATGGTGCCGGCACCAGGAATCGAACCCGGGACCTACTGATTACAAGTCAGTTGCTCTACCATCTGAGCTATACCGGCGTGTCAGGGCGACGATTATAGCGATTGGGTTGGTTCTGTAAACCCCTGAATTCAGACTATTTTTGCGCAGGCTTTCGGTCAGGCGCGATGCAGTACTTTCTTGAGTTTCAGCAGGGTGCGCCGGGCTCGGCTGTTTTGCATAGCCCGCAGTTGCGCTTCGGCGTGTTCAGCGCGTTGCAGGGCGGTGGGGAGGTGGTTTTCGGCGTTGGTGACGGGGTGGCTGGATTGATGGCCTCTACAGAACGTCACGGTCGAAGATTTTCCTTGTTTGTAGCCGCACTGTCGGTGCCTTCGTATGCGTGTATAGCAAGGGGCATTGCCAGGCGCAATTTTCCGCCCGTGATGTCCGGAATTCGGCGGTTATGTCGTTTTGATTTAATGCTTATGCACAACGGGCTGGCGGAATCTGCTTGATCATTGCGCTTTTGTGGACTCGTTCTCATTTGTCCGCAAATGCCTGTTTTACGGGTTTTTTATTTTTGTGAACAAAAAATGACCAGTAGTGTTTTAGGCGTAAAACAGCGTGGATATTGGATCCACGATAATTCCATCAACAGAGTTATCCACAGGTTGCGGCTGTTTAAGGGCGCTCTGCCAGGAGCAGGAAATTGCGTGGTGTGAGCGGGGATTCGCAGAAGGTGCCGAGACGAACGACATAACCCTGCTCAATGAGGAAAAGTGCCCGATCGAGTACCAGCCACAGCTCCAGAGGCCGTCGGAAAAGGCCTCGCAGCAGCTCCAGGTTGCGCACTTCGGCCAGTCGCTGCCAACCGGCGGCTTCCAGTTCGGTCCAATCTGGCGTGCCGACTGTGGATAAGTCTTTGAGTGCGGCCAGATCGCGGCAGTAATCGGCGAAGGGTTTGTCCAGCCAGGCGCTGGGCAGGGAAGGGGTGGGCAGGTAGTCGTCGACACCGCGAAGTTGCCGTTGCAGCAGGTCGAACCCCAGGCGCCGGGCCATGGAGGTGTCGCGCTGGCGTCGGACGCGAGCGCCGGCGGTGACGGTTTCGCTCATCGGCAGCGCAAGATCATCGAGGGAAAGGTGTAGGTCGGAGCGCTCAGCCGCACAGGAAAGTGGCCGATAGGTGTTCAGACTGATCCGGTTGTAGCAGCACGGTGCGATAGCCAATTGTTTGCAACCGGCGGCACTGGCGAGCTGGATCAGCCGCACATGCAGATCCCCGCAGGCGTGCAGAGCTACGGGCGTGTGATCGGCATTCAATAAAGAGGCTGCGCCAGGCGCGAGTACATCCTGTTCGACATGCAGCGCATGCATTTGATGGCGCTGACTGAGTGCCTCGCCGCTGGCGACCAGCGTCGGGTCGTATTCCAGGCAGGTCAATTGTTGACCGGTTTGCAGCAGGCGTCGCCCCAAATGGCCCTTGCCCGAACACCAGTCCAGCCAATGCGTCGGTGCGCGGGCAAACTGCAAGCAGCCGGCGAACGCTTCAATCTGCTGCCATTTGCGCCCCGGTACATCCACATTCAACCGATGGCCCGCCGCTTCGAGTGCACGAGCCGGCAATTCACCTACCGCACTCAGCTCAAGAGACATCGCTGCCAATGAAGCAAACGGCTCCGGCGCATCGAGCACGCCAGGCTGGTTATGACTGTTTTCCGCATCTTCCAGCGACCGCCCGCGTAGCCACAACGCCAGTTCCGGGTAGGACGCTTCCCAAGGTAGTTGCAGATGGGTAAACGGTCGGGGCTTCCACAGCGCCTGATGCTCGATCAGAAAAGCATCCAGCGCAGCGAAGCGGGCGAGTAGGGTCTCACCCGTCAGCACGCAGGCATCAGCGCCCTTGGCAGGCATCGACGCGCAACCAGCGCTCCAGCAGCTTGAAGCCGCGCACCAGCACGTACGCCATCAGCAGATAGAACATGCCCGCAGCGAAGAAGATTTCCACCGGCAGGTAGGTACGGGCAATGATGGTGCGGGCCATGCCGGTCAGTTCCAGCAGGGTCACGGTACTGGCCAGGGCGCTGGCCTTGAGCATCAGGATCACTTCGTTGCTGTACGCCGGCAGGCCGATGCGCGCAGCACGCGGCAGCATGATGTAGAACAGCGCCTTGGCCCTGGACATGCCCAGCGCCCGCGCCGCTTCGATCTCGCCCGGTGGAATCGCCTGGATCGCGCCGCGCAGGATCTCGGCGATGTAGGCGGCGGTGTGCAGGGTCATGGTTACGGTGGCGCACCAGAATGGATCGCGCAGGTACGGCCACATCGAGCTGTTACGCACCGCGTCGAACTGCGCCAGCCCGTAGTAGACCAGAAACAGCTGAACCAGCAGCGGCGTGCCACGGAAAAAGAAGATGTAGCCGTAGGGGAATGCCCGCACGTACCAGAGTCGAGACGAGCGAGCGATGCCCAGCGGAATCGCCAGCAGCAACCCGGCGATCACGGCGATGGCCACCAGTTCCAGGGTCAGTGTCGCGCCCTGAGCCAGTTTCGGCAGCCACTTGATGATGACTTCCCAATTCATTGGGTGCTCCTCGCAAAGCCGCGAGCGGCGCGTCGTTCCATGAAGTGCATGCCGGTCATGGCCAGAATGGTCAGGCCCAGGTACATAAAAGCGGCCACCATATAGAAGGTGAACGGTTGCTTGGACACGGTCACGCCGATTTGCGCGTGACGCATGATTTCTTCAAGGCCGATGACTGATACCAGCGCAGTGTCTTTCATCAGAATCATGAACAGATTGCCCAGGCCCGGCAGGGCGATGCGCCACATCTGCGGCATGATCAGCTTGGTGAAGATGCGGAATTTCGACAGACCCAGGGCCACACCGGCTTCACGGTGACCTTTGGGAATCGCCAGAATCGCCCCGCGAAACACTTCCGTGGCGTAAGCGCCGAAGCATAGCCCCAGAGCAATTACGCCGGCGGCGAAGGCGTTGAGTTCGAGGTCGGGATTGCCGAAGAACTCACCCAGCGCACGCATCAGGTTGACTGTACCGAAGTAGATCAACAGCACCCAGAGCAATTCCGGGATGCCGCGAACCAGCGTTGAATAAGTGCCGCCAAGCCATTGCAGCGGCTTGTACGGGGAAGTCTTGGCCAAGGCGCCGAGCAGACCGAGCACCAGCCCCAGGCACAAGGCCGAGAGTGCCAGTTTCACAGTCATCAGTGCGCCAGCGGCGAGCGCCGGGCCGAATCCGTAGAGGTCGATAATCATGGATTTCTTTTCAAATCGCGGCAGGCAATGCCAAGGACTGGCGCCGTCAGCGAACGGCGCCGGTCAGGCAGGTCAGAATCAATAGATGCTGAACGGGAAGTACTTGTCGTTGATCTTTTTGTAGGTGCCGTCAGCGACGATTTCTTTCAGCGCAGCGTTCAGCTTTTCGCGGATCGGGTCGTTCTTGCGAACGGCGATACCGATCTTGTCGCTTTCTTCCACCGGGTCGCCCTTGAATTCGTAAGCACGGCCGGCGTCGCTTTTCAGCCACTCATAGTTGACGTACTTGTCGGCCAGGATGCCGTCCAGACGACCGGAAGTCAGGTCCAGGTAAGCGTTTTCCTGGGTGTCGTAGAGTTTGACTTCGACGCCTTCCATGTTGTCTTCCAGCCAGGTGCCGGCCAGGGTCGCGCGTTGGGCGCCGATCACCTTGCCTTGCAGCGAAGCCTTGTCGGTCTTGAAGTCGACGTCTTTTTTGGCAATGAACTGCAGTTTGTTGGAGTAGTACGGTGCGGTGAAGTCCACCGCTTGCTTGCGCTCATCGGTGATCGACATCGAGGAGATCAGGAAGTCGAACTTCTTGGCGTTCAGGGCCGGGATGATGCCGTCCCAATCGGAGGTGACCACGGTGCACTCGACTTTCATCTTGGCGCACAAGGCGTCGCCGATGTCTTTGTCGAAGCCGACGACATTGCCACTGGCATCTTTATTGTTGAACGGCGGGTAGGCCGCTTCGATGCCCATCTTCAAGGTCTCGGCGGCGGCACCGGCGCTGAAGGCCAGGGTGACGGCCGCAGCCAGGAAGATCTTTTTGTAGTTCTGCATGCGGGTAGCTCCGTTAGCGGTTGCTGGACATGAATTGTTTGCAGCGCGCCGAAAGCGGGTTTTCGAACACCTGCTGCGGCGATCCTTGTTCTTCTACCAAGCCTTGGTGGAGGAACACCACTTCGCTGGAAACCTGACGGGCGAAGCCCATTTCATGGGTCACGAGCAGCATGGTGCGGCCTTCTTCGGCCAATGCGCGGATGACATTAAGTACTTCCTGGACCATTTCCGGGTCAAGGGCGGAGGTGGGTTCGTCGAACAGAATCACCTTGGGCTGCATCGCCAGGGTACGGGCGATGGCCGCGCGTTGCTGCTGGCCGCCGGAGAGTTGCGCGGGGTAGGCGTGGCGCTTGTCAGCGATGCCGACCTTGGCCAGCAGGGCTTCGGCGACTTCGATGGCCTCGGCCTTGCTCTGGCCGAGCACGCGGCGCGGGGCCTCGATGATGTTGTCGAGCACGCTCATGTGCGGCCAGAGATTAAAGTTTTGAAACACAAAACCGATCTCGCTGCGCAGGCGATTGATCTGCTTGCCGTCGGCAGCGACCAATTCGCCGTTCTTGGCGGGCTTGAGCTTGAGTTCTTCGCCAGCCACCAGGATCTGGCCCTGGTGCGGGTTTTCCAGCAGGTTGATGCAACGCAGGAACGTGGACTTGCCGGAACCGGAGGAGCCCAGGATCGAGATCACGTCGCCGTCGCGGGCGGTCAGCGAGATGCCTTTGAGCACCTCAAGCTGTCCGTAGCGTTTGTGCAAGTTGCGGATTTCAAGCGCGGGCGTGGCCTCAGCCATGTGCGTTCCTCATAGTGTGTTGCGCTCCTGCTGTTGGTCGCCTTCCTGGCGAGGCGGCCAAGCTAGCATAGCGTTCGAATGGCAGCCAACAGCGCTCGGGACGGTAAACGGATGGCGTGTGGCAGGTTGTCGCATCGGTACAGCAGACTGTCGCGCTGCTATCAACCGAACAGCCGTTTGAACCCGATGGGGTGCGGCTGCCCGTAAAAAAGGGCGCGATGTTGCCAGCTTTGGCGGGGTGTTGGAAGCGTTAACCGGCCAAACGTTCCTGATCCGCACTTTTATTGTGCGAGGGGTGATTCCGGGGTGTGTTTCTGGTGCGCTGTTTCGTTACTAAAGTGGGTCGCCAGGTAACGCTCTGGCGAATTGCCATTAATCTCAATGACTTGCGATAACTACCCGGTCAGGCTGAGAGCCCCGAGGTTGAGGAGTTTGCAACATTTTGGCGCAATTATTGCGTGCAGAATACGAAACGCCCTGTTGGTTTCTTTTTACGAGAAGGAACGCCAAACGGGATGCACGCTTCCGCTTTTCCTTACAAAGGTAGTTTTAATGAGCAGTTCCCAAAGCTCCAATGGCCTTGAACAGGGGCTCAAACCGCGTCATGTGACCATGCTGTCGATCGCCGGGGTTATCGGTGCCGGCCTGTTCGTCGGCTCCGGCCACGCCATCGCCGCTGCAGGCCCGGCCGTGCTGTTGGCCTACGCTGCCGCCGGTGCGCTGGTGGTTCTGGTCATGCGCATGCTCGGCGAGATGGCCGTTGCATCGCCAGATACAGGCTCCTTCTCGACGTATGCCGATCGTGCGATCGGTCACTGGGCCGGTTTCACCATCGGCTGGCTCTACTGGTGGTTCTGGGTTTTGGTGATCCCGCTGGAGGCTAACGCTGCCGCGACCATTCTGCATGCCTGGTTCCCGAACGTGGCGATCTGGGCCTTCACCTTGGTCATCACGTTACTGCTGACAGTGACCAACCTGTTCAGCGTGAAGAACTACGGCGAGTTCGAGTTCTGGTTCGCCCTGGTCAAAGTCGTTGCGATCATCGGCTTTATCGGTCTGGGCATTCTGGCGATCTTTGGCTTCTTGCCAACAAGTCAGGTCAGCGGCGTGTCGCACCTGTTCGACACTCAAGGCTTCCTGCCAAACGGCATGGGCGCGGTGCTGGGCGCTATCCTGACCACCATGTTTTCCTTCATGGGCACCGAGATCGTGACCATCGCGGCCGCGGAATCGAAGAACCCTGGCCAGCAGATTTCCAAGGCGACCAACTCGGTCATCTGGCGGATTGGCTTGTTCTACCTCGTCTCCATCTTCATCGTTGTGGCCTTGGTGCCATGGAACGACCCGATTCTCGCCAGTGTTGGTTCTTACCAGACTGTGCTTGAGCGCATGGGTATCCCGAATGCCAAGCTGATCGTTGATATCGTGGTTCTGGTTGCGGTCACCAGCTGCCTGAACTCCGCGCTCTACACCGCTTCGCGGATGATGTTCTCGTTGGGCAAGCGCGGCGATGCGCCGGCCGTTTCCCAGCGCACCAACAGCAGCGGCACGCCTTATTGGGCCGTGATGCTGTCGACCGCTGCGGCATTCCTTGCAGTCTTCGCCAACTACGTGGCCCCGGCTGCCGTGTTCGAGTTCCTGCTGGCCAGTTCTGGCGCCATCGCGTTGCTGGTGTACCTGGTGATCGCGTTTTCGCAACTGCGGATGCGCAAACAGCGTATGGCTCGCGGTGAAAAAATCGCCTTCAGCATGTGGCTGTTCCCGGGCCTGACCTACGCGGTGATCGTATTCATCATCGCGGCCCTGACCATTATGTTGTTCCAGGAAGCGCATCGCGTGGAGATCCTCGCAACTGGCTTGCTGAGCGTGTTGGTGGTGGCAGCCGGTTTGATTGTGGCTCGCCGTCGCAAGCTGCAGAAACTGGGCGCGGTGGTGCTGAACTGATTCGTACCGCGTAACGAAAAACGGCCGCTGTCAGTGATGACAAGCGGCCGTTTTTGTTTCTGAGGGGATGTTTACTCGCCCTTTTCTTCCTGCGCATCCAGCGACTGACGATAACTGTCCAGTGCATCGCCAAAGTCGGTGATGAATTGCGGATCGGTCAGCCAGGCCTGGGCGGTATCGCGGTCCATGCCATCGGCCCACATGCGGTAGTCGATCAGCATGTCGGCGGCCAGGTGCGTGGCGGCCATGGCTTCGTTGTCGGCGTTTTCCATGTCCAGCAGTTCTGGATGGTCGCTGATGATGCCGGCGAGGTTCGACAGCAAGGTCAGCAGCATGTCGTTGCGGCTGGTGGCTTCGGCGTCACGCATTTTGCTGAACATCGCCAGGGTGTATTCCGGGATCGGCTCGCCGATCTCACCCAGGTCATCGTTCAGATCGGCAGGCTTTCTGCCGACCATGCGGATCTGTTTGGCTTTGGCCTTTGCGCGTTTGGCGCGTTTCTGTTGCTTATTCAGGGATGCCATGGGAACTCAGTGGGTTTTCTGTTGGGTTTGGGCCGCGATGGCGTCGGACGCCGCCACGTAATCAGCCTGGAAGGCCGGTGATTCGATCCACGCCAGTGCACCGGCCTCGTCGGTCTCGGTGGACCATTGGCGGTATTCGATCAGCGCTGCGAGGATGAAGTCCATCGCGCCTTCTTCGCCTTCCTGTTCGTACACCAGCTCCAGCAACGGGTCTTCAAGGAAGGCTGTGCACATGGCCTGCTGACTGGACTTTTCGGCGTCGATCATTTTTTTGAACAGTTCGGTCAGGTCCACTGACTCGAAGTCGATGCGATCGTCGTTCGGGTCCAGCTCGACCGGCGCGGCGGCCCGCTGGGTGCGGTTCTGCTTGGCCTTGGCTTTGGCGCGGGAGGCGCGTTTGTTCTGCTTGTTGGCGGAGGCCATGGGCGTCGTTCCGTAATTCGTTGAGAGGGCGCATCAATCAACTGCGCGGCACTCGCCGCCCGGGTGTGTCGGGGGCCAGCTCGCCGGTCTGCAGCCAGGACAATGCAATGGGCCATAGTGTGGCTTGGTATGCGCTGCGAAAAAAGGCGAAATGTCCGACTTCTTCTTCGCCGATGTCCTCAGGTGTGATTCTCAGGTGGGTATTTGTACTGCCGGTGAGGTAGCCAAGCAGGCGTTCTATGGCTGGAATCGTGCCGTAGGGATCGTCGCTGAGGCTGATGGCCAGGGTTTGTGCGCTGACGTTGGCGAAGGGCAGTCGACCGGTTCTGGCGTGGATGAGGCGACCGCTGGGGCGTTTCTCATATCGGTTGCTGGGCGTGCTCCAGTCGCGAACCACGCCGGCGGGGGTGTCTTCGAGCCAGCCCAGGCGTTTGCCGGGAAAGTAGCCGCAAAGCATCGTCATCAACGGCATCACCACGTGCCACTTGGCGAACATCCGCCAGCGATGAGCGGGGGCGTAGTCGCGCCAGTAAGCGAACTGCGCGCCCACCGTCACCAGGCGTCGGATCACATGCCCGGAAGCGCCCAGCCCCGCAGCACAGCCGCCGAAGCTGTGACCGACGACATTGATGGGTTGTCCCGCAAATTCGCGTTGCGCTCTTTGCAGCATCGCCTCGAAATCCAGCGCGCCCCAGTCGGACCATGTGGCCTCAAGCCCTTTCAGCGATGCGGGACGCGACTCGCCGATGCCACGGTAGTCATAAGTGATCACGTCAAAGCCGTTGGCGAACAGGTAATCGGCGAAGCGCGAATAGTGCCGGCAACGGACAGAGGTGGCGGCGTTGATGATCACCACCGGGCGAGTTGGGTCTTGATGGGTGTGCCGCCAGGTGAAGCCGCCAAGGAGGAAGCCATCGGCGGCGGGTTCCTTGAAGGATTCGCCGGGTGTGCGGGTGGGCAACGGCAACTCGAGTTGCGTCGGGGCCAGTGAGGGTATGTCCTGCAAGTTCATCGGCTTTGAACCTTTGCGACGAGTTACTCACCATAGTCGTCATGCCGTTTATGAACAATCTGCCCGCGCTTATCGGGGGCGCTTGAGTAACCGTTCCTCAAGCACCGCCCATTCCCGATCCAGTTCTGTGCGAAGTTCCTCCTCACTCGGCAGCACCAGTCTGTAGGTGCTTGCGAACAGTTGTTCGTTGCCTTGCAGCACTGAATAGCGCACCACCGATTCATCTTTTTGCGCGCAGAGAATGAGGCCGACGGTGGGGCCATCCTCCGGTCCGCGCTTGAGGTCGTCGTACATGCGTACATACATGTCCATCTGGCCGACATCCTGGTGAGTCAGTACGCCACGCTTGAGGTCGAAGATGACGAAGCACTTGAGCAGGTAGTTGTAGAACACCAGGTCGATGTAGAAGTCTCTGCTGTCGGTACTGATACGTTGCTGGCGAGCGATGAAGGCGAAGCCTTTGCCCAGTTCGAGCAGAAAACCCTGGAGTTGATCGATCAGTGCTTGCTCAAGATCGCTTTCCTGAACCCGGCCTGCATTGGACAGGCCGAGAAACTCGAGCAGCACCGGATCCCGGATGAAATCCCGAGGGCTGGCGTTGATTTGCTGGATGTTGATGGCGGCTTCCTGTTTGACGGCAGACCGGTCGCGGCTCGCCAGCAGGCGTTCGTAGTAGAGGGTGTTGATCTGGCGCTCAAGGGCGCGACTTGACCAGTTCTGGAGTGCTGATTCGTTCATGTACCAGTGGCGAGCGTTGTCGTTGTCGACTCGCAGCAGCCTGCGGTAGTGGGTCCAGCTCAATTCGTGACGCAGTGCGTCACGAATCGGGAATGCTTGATAGAACTGGCGCATGTAGCGGAGATTGGAGGCGTCGAAGCCTTTCCCAAACTCCGCTGTCAGTGTATGCGCCAATGTCGACAGTAGCTGCTTGCCATAAGCCGCCCGCCGAGCCCCTTCCTGCTCGAACTCCACGATATGCCGGCCGATCTGCCAACAGGTTTGCACCTGAACGGTATCGACCGCTCGCAGCACCTTTTGGCGCGCGTCACGGATCAGCTCGCCCAGACTGCCGAGCAGTGAAACCATTTGTGGATCTTGAGTGTTATCGGGTTTGAGGAGGCTCATGACATCTTCCGCATCTGGAGGGAACAGGCGCAAGAGGATGGCAAGAGAGCGATAGTCAGCGATGCCGGGCGCTGCTGATAAGTCGGAAGGAATTACCGGATTCGTCTTGCAGGACACCACCGACTACAGCTCGTACTTGAGGAGCAAATCGTGTAGTCCGATTCGCAGTGAATCCAATTCCGAATCGATCTAAAACTTGAGTATTCGGCGATAAATCTAAAAGGAGTAACGAGTGGGTTCTACGTAACCCGGGAGTCGCCATCATGAAGTACGTCCATTCATTCATGCTGCCCATCGCCGCTGTCGGCGTACTGCTGTTGCCAATCGCGCTTAACGCCGCCAGCCTTGAGCCAATTGACAGCTCGGCCGTGCAAGTCCAGCAGCAACAACAAAACGGGATTACCTACCTGTCCGGGGGGATTGGAGAGGACGAGGCTAAAGCCATTCAGCAAACCAAGGGCTACAACCTGCACATGACATTCTCCACCGGGCCTCAGGACGAATACGTTCCCGATGTGGATCTGGTTATTCAGAAAGCCGCAGGGCAGACCGTGCTGACACTGAGTGAGGCTGGACCGTTGGTTTACGTTCAGCTGCCTGCGGGCAAGTACACCGTTGTCGCCACGCATAAAGGTGAGGTGCGGCGTGATACAGCGGATGTAGGCAGTGGTGCCGCTCGCAATCTGGTTTTCCACTGGGGCGGTCAAAACTAGTCAGGAGAGGTGGCTTGCGTGATGTCCGATCAAATCGCAGGCATAAAAAAACCCTGAATCTTGCGATTCAGGGTTTTCGGTATTTGGTGCCCAGAGACGGAATCGAACCGCCGACACGGGGATTTTCAATCCCCTGCTCTACCGACTGAGCTATCTGGGCAACGGGGCGCATTAAACGGGTTTTTCAGGGGGTCGTCAAGCAAGTTTTCAAAAAATATTTAATTATTACCGTCGCTTACGTGCCGACCCCGGTTTTTGATCAATTATTGAGCAGGCGGAACGTAGCCTTCAGCCTTGGCGTATTCCTCGCCGGAAAAGTATTTGTCCATCTCACCCTGAAGGTATTTGCGGTCTTCGGCGTTCATCATGTTCAGGCGTTTTTCGTTGATCAGCAGGGTCTGGTGTTTCTGCCAGTCGGCCCAGGCCTTGGCCGAGACGTGGTCAAAAATGTCCTGACCTTTTGCACCCGGGAATGGAGCGCGCTCCAGGGCGGGCAGTTCTTCTTTGTACTTGCGGCACATGATGGTGCGGGTCATGACGACTCTCCTGCGTTCAATACGGCGGCCGCGCGCTCGAGCAAGGTTTTGACCGGGGCGGCAAGGCCCAGGCGCGGCGGGGTGGCGAGGTTATACCAGAGCCAGTCGGCCTCGGCCACGTGATGGCCGGCCTCCTGGACCTGCACCAGCCAGGGTTCGATGGATAATTGAAAGTGGCTGAAGGTGTGCACCAGGCTCGGCAGTGCCTGCTGGCTGCCCAGTTCCAGCGAGTGCTGCGAAGCCAGATGTTGCAGGTCGTCGAGGTCGTCGAGTTCCGGCAGGCTCCAAAGACCGCCCCACAGGCCCGTGGAAGGGCGTCGGTAAAGCAGAATCGCGCCGTCGCCGTTGGCGAGCATCGGCATCAGCGTGCGCTTCTGTGGCACGGATTTGCGTGGCTTGGGGATCGGGTAGCGGGTTTCCAGGCCGAGCATGTGTGCTTCGCAGCCCTTTTCCAGCGGGCAGAGCAGGCAGCTCGGCTTGCTGCGGGTGCAGAGCGTGGCGCCCAGATCCATCATCGCCTGGGTGTAGGCGTTGACCCGATCATGTGGCGTGAAGCGCTCAGCGTTCGCCCACAGCTGTTTGGCGACCTTCGGCTCGCCCGGATAACCCTCTTGCGCAGTAAAGCGCGCCAGCACCCGTTTGACGTTGCCGTCGAGGATCGGCGCGCGGATACCCATGCTCAGGCTGGCAATCGCCCCGGCGGTGGACAGGCCGATACCCGGCAGCTCGGTGAGTTTTTCCACATCACGGGGAAACTCGCCGCCATATTCGGCGACCACAATCTTCGCGGTCTTTTGCAGGTTGCGCGCGCGAGTGTAGTAACCGAGGCCGGTCCACAGGTGCAGTACTTCGTCTTCCGGTGCTGCGGCCAGGGCTTCGACGGTTGGCAGCGAGGCCATGAACCGGTCGAAGTAGTTCAGCACCGTGCTGACCTGGGTCTGCTGCAACATGATTTCCGAGACCCACACCCGATAAGGGGTGATGCCCTGTTGCCAAGGCAAATCGTGGCGGCCATGGCGGTCGTACCAATCCAGCACGGCCGTTGAAAACTGCTCGGCTCTCATCGCTTGAACAGCCCCTTGAGCGCGTTTTTCAGTTCCGGGCTGACTTTATCGCCAAGCTTCTCGTCGATTTTTTCGCTGATGCGCTCGCCGGCCAGCTTACTGGCGACCTGGCTCATGCGTTCGCTGTCGAGGCGGCAAGCCTTGGCGCCCAGCTCCAGCGGGCCACGGCAGCGCAGCGGCCATTCAATGCCGACGAATTTCTCGCCGACCTGACAAGCCGGGTCCGGCATGTCGCTCTTGTCGCCTTCGACGATGATGCCCAGGCGGTAATCCATGCCCAGCACCCGCAGGTCGATGTCGCCGTTACCGTTCACGGTCATGCCCGGGACGCGCACTTTCAGGTCCGGGTTATTGGCCACGCCGTTGCGCAAAGTCAGGTTGCCCTTGAGCTCCTCGAAGGGCGTGTCCTTGCCCCGTGGTTCGCCACTGAGGGTTTTGCGATTCAGGGTGGCGATGCCTTTGCACAGTTGTTGCTCAAGGTTGGCATTGAGCAACATGCCGTTGTTGATGACGAAGCTGGCGTTGCCGTTGAGACTGTCGATCAGCGCGCTCTCGCTATTGCCACTGCCGGTCAGGGTGCTGTTGAGCGTGACCTGGCCTTTGACCGGTGGATTTTTCCCCTGGCCCTCGAGGATTTTCTCCACCGGCACGTTGTTGATGCGCGTCTGCATGTTCAGCGCCGGCACTTGCTGGCGCACATCCAGGGTGCCCTTGGCTTCGAAGTTACCGTCGTACAGATCGCCGCGCAGGTTCTCCAGGGTCAGCAAGCCGCCCTGGCCGTTGGCCTTGAGCGCCGCGTTCTGGATCGGCAGTTTGTCGAGGGTCAGTTGGCCGAAGGTCAGGTCGGCGTCCACGTCGAGTTTGCTCAGGCGCTCCACCGGGAACAGACGGTCGCTGCTCCACGGGCCTTTGGTCGGTGATGGCGGCAGCGGTGTGCTGCCAGGGCCGGCCAGGGCATCGGCTTCGGTGCTGGCCACTTCGGCCTTGCGTACCTGAGTTGCGCTGTTGGCTTCGGCGGATTTCGGCGGCAGGTAACGGTCGACGTTGAAGGTGTCAGCCTTGAGGGTTGCCCGCAGCGATTGCTTGGCGAAGTCTTCAATGGCGATGCGGCCGCTGAAGTTGCTGTCGTCAAGTTTCAGGTTGATGTTATCGAGCGACAGGCTGGTCGGCGTGCCGGCAACCTGGCTGACCAGTTCAACTTTGCTCAGGCTACCTTCGGCCATCGCCGGGAGTTTCTGGCCGATGCTGTCGACGAATTTCGCCAGATCGAATTGGGCAATCGACAGGCCACCGCTGATTTGCGGGGTCTTGTCGAGGTCATTGGCTTTCAGTTCACCCAAGGCGCGCAACTGGTTGGCGGAGATCTTGATGCCAGTCCATTCGGCGACGTTGGCGGCCTTGTCCAACAGCAACTGACCTTGAGCGGCGAAGGTCATGGTCTTGCCTTGCAGCGGATCGCCAGCGACTTCGCCGGAGAGTTTCATGTCTTCGAACTTGTAGCGTTGCAGCGCCCGCTCGAAGCGCAGCTCGCCAGCCAGCTCGGTCCGCACCCGCAGAACTGGTTGGTTGGTGCCCAGGAACGCCGTGAGTTTGACCGGGATGTTGGTTGAGTCATGGACCGGGCCGGTACTCAGCTGGATGCTTTCGGCGCTGAACTGCTTGCCGGTTTTCTCGTCGTTGTACTCAACGCGGGCGTTGTTGACGGTCAGGCTGTCGATGTCCAGGCGGACCGGCTGAGCCGGTTTTTCGGCCTGGGCGGTGGTCGTTGGTGCGGGTTCGCCGGTGGTGGCGGGCGTTGTGGTCGAGGTCGTCGCAGCCGCAGGTGCCGGCACCTTGCCGATGTCTTCCCAGTTGCCGTGGCCGTCCTTGTCACGGTTCAGGCGCAGGTTCAGGCCTTCGACGCGCACATCGCTCATCTGCACTTCACGGCGCAGCAGCGGAATCACACGGACCGACAGACCGAGCATCTGCAGGTCAGCAAACGGCTCGGTGGGCTTGGCCAGGGTCGCCACACTGGCTTCGTGCAATTCCAGGCCCAGCCAGGGGAACAGGCTCCAGCCGATATCGCCATTGAGCGTCAGCTCGATGTGGGCCTTGTCGCGGGCAATCTGGCGAATCTCGTCTTTGTAGTCGTTGGGATCGAAGAAGTGGGTCAGGGCAAAGCCCAGCGCCACAATGATCAGCAACAGCCCGAGAAGTACCAGACCCAGGATTTTGCCGAACGCTTTCATGGGCGAGTCCTTGTATTAGTCGAATTCGAAATTTAGCCGGGGAGTATAGCGCCCCGAAGTGGCCGCCCGGTCAGCGATCATGTCGGGAGCACATCCAGCGGCACTTTCAGCTTAGCCGCCAGCGCCTGGGCTTCTAGGTGCCCGGCGGGCGCCAGCAGGCGCAATGTCGCGCCCGATTGCACCGCCATTTTCTGCGCTTCGCTTACCAGGCGCTCGGCAACACCACGGCGGCGGGTGATTTTTCGTACGCATAAATGGGACAAATGCCAGGTGTCATGGTGCCGTTGCAGACGTGCCGCACCCAGCAGCCGATCGTTGAAGCGTCCAGCGATCAGAGAGCCGTCCCGCAAGCAGCTTTCGATCAGCTCAGCATTGCCTGTAAATGGCGAAAACAGCCAGTCCGGGGCGTCGCGGTAGATCTTCTGCAGATCTTGCTGATCCTGATAAGTGGCCTGGTTCATCAGCTCGACAATGATCGGCATGGAGATTCCTGTGAAGTTGAACGGAGCCATTCCCCGTACGCGTGAAAACAATGTTCATCCAGTGGTACGAGATCAGATGACATACAAAAGGTGATATCAGTTTGGTTTTTCTGTCACGTGCAAATGGTAACCTCTGCCCGTTCGTCCGTCCTTCTGCGACGTGATGTCGCACCAAAATGAAGCTTCACCTAACAACAGTCATGTCTGCGTGCATAAAGGCTGGGGGTGAGGAGCGGCTGGCGAACCCTACTAATAATTGGGGGAAACACCATGACTACGAGCATCACGGCGGACGGCTTTGCCGACCGGCCCGCGTTCCTGTCCAAGGAACGCATCATCGCCAAGCCCGGTTTTAACCGTTGGCTTGTACCACCGGCCGCTCTGGCCATCCACCTCTGCATCGGCATGGCCTACGGCTTTTCGGTGTTCTGGCTGCCGCTGTCCAAGGCCCTGGGCGTCACCAAAGCCGTGGCTTGCGCGCCGGACATGAGCTTCATCGCTCAGGTATTTTCGTCGCAATGCGACTGGCCGATCTCGATGCTCGGCTGGATCTACACCCTGTTCTTCATCTTCCTGGGTTGCTCGGCAGCGATCTGGGGCGGCTGGCTCGAACACGCAGGTCCACGCAAGGCAGGTGTTGTATCGGCACTGTGCTGGTGTGGCGGTCTGCTGATTTCGGCGCTGGGGGTCTATACCCACCAGATCTGGCTGATGTGGATCGGCTCCGGGGTCATTGGCGGTATCGGCCTGGGCCTGGGCTACATCTCGCCGGTCTCGACCCTGATCAAGTGGTTCCCGGACAAGCGCGGCATGGCGACCGGCATGGCGATCATGGGTTTCGGTGGTGGCGCGATGGTCGGCGCTCCACTGGCTGCGGCCCTGATGGGCCACTTTGCTTCGCCAACCAGCGTCGGTGTATGGCAGAGCTTCCTGGTGATGGCCGCGATCTACTTCGTGTTCATGATCGGTGGCGCACTGTCCTACCGCGTTCCACCAACCGGCTGGAAGCCTGAAGGCTGGACGGCTCCGGCGAAAAAAGCTTCGAACGCGATGATCACTCACCGGCACGTCCACGTGAATGTGGCGTGGAAAACCCCGCAATTCCGTCTGGTATGGCTGGTGCTGTGCCTGAACGTTTCGGCGGGTATCGGCATCCTCGGCATGGCTTCGCCGCTGTTGCAGGAAGTGTTCGCCGGTAAATTGCTTGGCAACGACCTGACGTTCGGTCAACTGGACGCTTCGCAACTGGCCTCGATCGCCGCCATTGCTGCCGGTTTCACCGGTCTGCTGAGCCTGTTCAACATCGGCGGCCGGTTTTTCTGGGCTTCGTTCTCGGACTACCTGGGCCGCAAAAACACCTATTTTGTGTTCTTCGCCCTGGGTTTCGCCCTGTACGCGCTGATCCCGAACCTCGGTCACCTGGGCAGCGTTGCGCTGTTCGTGGCGGCGTTCTGCATCATCCTGTCGATGTACGGCGGTGGTTTTGCGACTGTTCCTGCCTACCTGGCGGACCTGTTCGGTACGCAAATGGTCGGCGCGATCCACGGTCGTCTGCTGACAGCCTGGGCGGCGGCGGGTGTGTTGGGGCCGGTGTTGGTGAACTACCTGCGTGAATATCAGCTGAGCATCGGTGTTGAACGTGCCGCGGCGTACGACATCACCTTGTACATCCTCGCGGGCCTGCTGGTGCTGGGGTTCATCTGCAACCTGCTGGTGCGCCCGGTGGCGGACAAGTACTTCATGACCGACGCCGAGCTGGCCGCCGAACAGGCGCTGGGCCACGACAAGGGTGCTGACGCCAGCACCGTGCTGGAGTGGAAAGCGGATGCGGGCACCAAGCCGTTGGCGGTGGCTGCGTGGCTGGTTGTAGGGATTCCGTTGGCGTGGGGTGTTTGGGTGACCCTGCAGAAAACGGCTGTCTTGTTCCACTAAGAGACACTTTGTGCCTGACATGTGTGGTGTCAGGCACATTGGGTTTATGCCCGAAAAGATCGCAGCCTTCGGCAGCTCCTACAGTCAGCGTGTGGACTCGGTCGGTGTAGGAGCTGCCGAAGGCTGCGATCTTTTGCTTGTATGGACATGTCTATCCCCGACAATACGGGGTTCACTCCGTCAGTGATATCACCTCCCGTGTTTCTGTTTAGCGCCCGCGACCCTATAATGGCTGCCTTTTTCGCCCCAATGATTTTTTGCGGAGCTGGTGATGGCCGAACGTATGGCGTCTGTCGAGCGCGACACTCTGGAAACCCAGATCAAAGCCTCGATCAACCTGGATGGCACCGGAAAGGCCCGATTTGATATCGGTGTGCCTTTTCTTGAGCACATGCTGGACCAGATCGCCCGTCACGGGCTGATCGACCTGGATATTGTCAGCAAGGGCGACCTGCATATCGACGACCACCACACGGTGGAAGACGTCGGTATCACCCTGGGTCAGGCCTTCACCAAAGCCATCGGCGACAAGAAAGGCATCCGTCGCTACGGCCACGCCTATGTGCCGCTCGATGAAGCGTTGTCGCGTGTGGTGATCGACTTCTCCGGCCGTCCTGGCCTGCAGATGCATGTTCCGTATACCCGCGCTACCGTCGGCGGCTTTGACGTTGACCTGTTCCAGGAATTTTTCCAGGGCTTCGTCAACCACGCCAACGTCACCCTGCACATCGACAATCTGCGTGGGCACAACACCCACCACCAGATCGAGACCGTGTTCAAGGCTTTCGGTCGCGCGCTGCGCATGGCCGTGGAGCTGGATGACCGCATGGCCGGGCAAATGCCTTCGACCAAAGGCGTTCTGTAATGCAGACGGTCGCGGTTATCGATTACGGCATGGGCAACCTGCACTCGGTGGCCAAGGCCCTCGAGCACGTCGGTGCCGGCAAGGTCTTGATCACCAGCGATGCCGACGTGATTCGCGAAGCCGACCGGGTGGTATTCCCCGGCGTTGGTGCGATTCGTGATTGCATGGCGGAGATCCGTCGCCTGGGCTTCGATTCGCTGGTGCGTGAAGTCAGCCAGGACCGTCCGTTCCTTGGCATTTGCGTGGGCATGCAAGCCTTGCTCGACAGCAGCGAAGAGAACGACGGCGTCGACTGCATCGGCCTGTTTCCAGGCCAGGTGAAGTTCTTCGGCAAGGATCTGCACGAAGACGGCGAACATTTGAAAGTGCCGCACATGGGCTGGAACGAAGTGAAGCAGACGGTGATTCACCCGCTGTGGCACAACGTTCCGGACCTGGCGCGTTTCTACTTCGTGCACAGCTACTACATCGCTGCCGGCAATGCGCGGCAGGTGGTCGGTAGCGGTCACTACGGGGTCGATTTCGCCGCCGCGCTGGCCGATGGCTCGCGTTTCGCCGTGCAGTTCCACCCGGAGAAAAGCCATACCCATGGCCTGCAATTGCTGCAGAACTTCGCTGCGTGGGATGGCCGCTGGTAAATGGCCGTCAAGAAGAAGCCGCCGATCCTGACCCTCACTCCCGAGCAGGAGAGCGAGGCCAATCACAAGATCAAACGCTTCATGGAAGACCGCTTCGAACTAGACCTGGGTTCGTTCGAAGCGGCTGAAATCCTTGAGCTGTTTACCCGCGAAATTGCTCCGCACTATTACAACAGGGCGATTTTCGATGTGCAGACGCACCTCAAAGAGAGGTTCGAAAGCATCGAAAGCGACCTGTGGGCGCTCGAGAAAAACTGATTTCCGAGCGAAGCTGAACACTCGAATTTGAAGGTTTGCCAGATGCTGATTATTCCCGCTATCGATCTCAAAGACGGTGCCTGTGTTCGTCTGCGCCAGGGCCGCATGGAAGATTCCACAGTGTTCTCCGATGACCCGGTGAGCATGGCTGCCAAGTGGGTGGAGGGCGGTTGCCGTCGTCTGCATCTGGTCGACTTGAATGGCGCGTTCGAAGGCCAGCCGGTCAACGGCGAAGTGGTCACCGCCATCGCCAAGCGCTACCCGAACCTGCCGATTCAGATCGGCGGCGGTATCCGTTCCCTGGAAACCATTGAACACTACGTGAAAGCTGGCGTGAGCTACGTGATCATCGGCACCAAGGCCGTGAAAGATCCGGCCTTCGTCGCTGAAGCCTGCCGCGCGTTCCCGGGCAAGGTGATTGTCGGCCTCGATGCCAAAGACGGTTTTGTCGCCACCGACGGCTGGGCTGAAATCAGCACCGTGCAGGTCATCGACCTGGCCAGGCAATTCGAAGCCGACGGCGTGTCCGCGATCGTTTATACCGACATCGCCAAAGACGGCATGATGCAGGGCTGCAACGTCTCTTACACCGCTGCTCTGGCTGCTGCGACGAAGATCCCGGTCATTGCATCCGGCGGTATCCACAATCTGGGTGACATCAAGTCGCTGCTCGACGCCAAGGCACCAGGCATCATCGGCGCCATCACCGGCCGGGCGATCTACGAAGGCACCCTCGATGTCGCTGAAGCGCAAGCTTTCTGCGATTCGTACAAAGGCTGAGGACTCACCATGGCGCTGGCCAAACGCATCATCCCTTGCCTGGACGTGGATAACGGCCGGGTGGTCAAGGGCGTCAAGTTCGAGAACATTCGCGACGCCGGCGACCCGGTGGAAATCGCCCGTCGCTACGACGAGCAGGGTGCCGACGAGATTACCTTTCTCGACATCACCGCCAGC
The DNA here is from genome assembly GCF_047304405.1 of Pseudomonas sp. Pseusp11. Classification (NCBI taxonomy): domain Bacteria; kingdom Pseudomonadati; phylum Pseudomonadota; class Gammaproteobacteria; order Pseudomonadales; family Pseudomonadaceae; genus Pseudomonas; species Pseudomonas sp. Pseusp11. Next base: position 8,205 of record NZ_JBGLZF010000050.1, on the reverse strand, counting down.
GTCGACGGCCGCGACACCACGCTGCATACCGTCGAGCGCATGGCCAGCCAGGTGTTCATCCCGCTGACCGTGGGCGGCGGCGTGCGCACCGTGCAAGACATCCGTAACCTGTTGAATGCCGGCGCGGACAAGGTCTCGATCAACACCGCTGCAGTGTTCAACCCGGAATTCGTTGGCGAAGCGGCGCAGCATTTCGGTTCTCAGTGCATTGTCGTCGCGATCGACGCCAAGAAAGTTTCCGGTCCGGGCGAACCCCCGCGCTGGGAAATCTTCACCCACGGTGGACGCAAGCCAACCGGCCTCGACGCCGTTGAGTGGGCGAAGAAAATGGAAGGCCTCGGTGCCGGCGAAATCCTGCTGACCAGCATGGACCAGGACGGCATGAAAAACGGCTTCGACCTGGGCGTCACCCGTGCCATCAGCGATGCGCTGGGGATTCCAGTGATTGCCTCCGGTGGCGTCGGCAACCTGCAGCATTTGGCCGACGGTATTCTCGAAGGCCACGCCAGCGCGGTGCTGGCGGCGAGCATTTTCCACTTCGGCGAATACACCGTTCAGGAAGCCAAGGCCTACATGGCCCATCGCGGAATCGTGATGCGTTAAACATACAGGCCAGTGGACAGCATGGCGGGCTCAGGGCACTCTTGGGCACGCCATGGATTCCGGTAGCCCGACATGCTTAAACGACTTCTTCTTGCCCTCGCTAGTGCTTCTCTGTTGTTCATCAACGGAGTTCACGCCGAAGAAAGTCCCGACACTGGCCTGGTGCTGCTGACGGAAAACTTCCCGCCGTACAACATGGCGAAGAACGGCAAGAACTTTGCCCAGGACGAGAACATCAACGGCATCGCCGTGGACATCGTCCGCGAGATGTTCAAGCGCGCCAATATCCCCTACAGCCTGACGCTGCGTTTCCCTTGGGAGCGAATCTACAAACTCGCCCTGGAAAAGCCCGGTTATGGCGTGTTCGTAATGGCGCGGCTGCCGGACCGCGAGAAACTCTTCAAGTGGGTCGGCCCTATCGGCCCGGACGACTGGATCATGCTGGCCAAGGCTGATAGCAAAATCACCCTGGAATCGCTGGATCAGGCGCGTAAATACAAGATTGGCGCCTACAAGGGCGATGCGATTGCCGAGACATTGGCCAAGCAAGGGCTGAAGCCGATTGTGGTGCTGCGCGACCAGGACAATGCGAAGAAGCTGGCTAACGGTCAGATCGATCTGTGGGCTACGGGTGATCCGGCGGGGCGTTACCTGGCGCGGCTGGACGGGGTGACCGGGCTCAAGACCGTGCTGCGCTTCAATAGCGCCGAGCTGTACCTGGCCCTGAACAAGGACGTGCCGGATGAGACCGTGGCCAAGCTGCAGGCTGCGCTGGATCAGTTGCGCAAGGAAGGTGTGGTGGACGACATCATGGGGCGGTATCTCTAGACCGCAACACCGAGCCTTGTAGCTTACGCAAAACACTGTGGGAGGTGCGGCAAGTTAGCGGTAGACGCCATCTTTGCCATGAGCAGCCGTCGCACGATTGCCGCGCACGCTGATCATCAATTTGATGTCGATCCAGTCAATTCCCTGTGCCTTGAGCTTGGGCAACTCACGCTCCAGCACCGCCAGAGTCTGCGGATACGGATGCCCGATCATCACCGCAGAGCCCTGCTTGCGCGCCAGGCTGATCGCCGTCTGTAGCTGTGTGAAGATCGCCGCTTCGGTGGGCTCGTCATCCAGAAACACATCCCGCGAAACACTTGCCAGGCCAATCTTCTGCGCCTCGGCGGCGGCCACGGTTTGCGCACTGGTGCGGCTGTCGACGAAGAATTTGTGCTTACGCTGCAAGTCCGCCATCAGCCAGGCCATGGCCGGTTGCTGAGCGGTCATGCGGCTACCCATGTGGTTATTGATGCCGGCGGTATAGGGCACCATGTTGAACGCGGCGTTCAGGCGCTTTTCAAGTTCTTCGATGGGCAACTCGGGATGCCAGGCGAATGGTCCGGTGGCCGGATCCATGGGCATATGCAGAATGACAGTCTTGCCGGCGCGATGGGCTTCGCGGGCGAATTCGGTGGCGTGGGGTGTATCGGGCATGATTGCCGTGGTGACCGGGCCGGGCAGGGCCAGCACGCGACGATCCCGGGGCAGGTTCTGCCCCAAGTCATCAATGATCAGGCTCAGATAAGCCTTGTGAGGTGTGGTCGCTGTCGTGGCGGGCGCCGCATAAGCAACTCCCGCCAGACTGCACAGCAGACCGAGTAGCAACCGCAAGCGCATCTCAGTGGCCGCGGGTGATGCTCAGTCCTTTGAGCAGGCTCAGGGCCTGGGCCAGCTGGTAATCGTCATCCTGCGGCATGGCCTTGGCTTTGCTGCCCGAACCGCTCGGTTTGTCGGCGCCGCCGTTGCCATTGCCCAAGTGACCTTGCAGATCGGCTTCCTTGAAGTAATCGCCGTCCTGCTCGTTGGTGATCTTGGCCTTGCGCACTTCGATGTCCGGGACAATGCCCTGAGCCTGAATCGAGCGGCCGTTCGGCGTGTAGTACAGCGCCGTGGTGATTTTCAGTGCGCGGTCGTTGTTCAGCGGCAACACGGTCTGGACCGAACCTTTGCCGAAACTGGTGGTGCCCATGACCACCGCACGTTTCTGATCCTGCAGGGCGCCGGCGACAATTTCCGAGGCCGAGGCGCTGCCACCGTTGATCAGCACGACCATTGGCACGGCTTCGCTTTCGTCCTTGCCGGTGGCGGAGAAGCGCAGTTCAGAGTTGGCGATGCGGCCCTTGGTGTAGACGATCAGGCCCTTGGTGATGAAGTGGTCGACCACTTCCACCGCCGATTGCAGCACGCCGCCCGGGTTGTTACGCAGGTCGAGGACGATGCCGCTGAGCTTCTTGCCGTTGTCCTTGCGCAGCTTGGCCAAGGCCTTGGAGACCTCTTCGCCGGTCTTGACCTGGAACTGGGTGATGCGGATGTAGCCGTAGCCGGATTCCAGCAGCTGGCTCTTGACGCTTTTCACCTGGATGGTGGCGCGGACCAGGGTCACGTCGAACGGAGTGCCGCCGTCGCGGACCAGGGTCAGGGTGATCTTCTGGCCGATCTTGCCGCGCATCTTGTCCACGGCTTCGGTCATGCTTTGGCCGCGAGTCGGCTGGCCGTTGATCTTGACGATGAAGTCGCCGGCCTGGATGCCAGCCTTGGAGGCCGGGGTGTCATCGATAGGCGAGACCACTTTGATGAAACCGTCTTCCGCGCCGACTTCGATGCCCAGGCCGCCAAATTCGCCGCTGGTGCTTTCCTGCAATTCAGTGAAGTCTTCCGGGCCCAGGTAGGCGGAGTGCGGGTCGAGGTTGCTGAGCATGCCTTTGATGGCGTTTTCCAGCAGGGTCTTGTCATCTACCGGTTCTACATAGGCTGCCTTGATCCGGTCCATGACTTCGGCAAAGGTGCGCAACTCGTCCAGCGGCAATGGCGCCTTGGTGGTCGCAGCAGTGCCGGCAGGCGCGACCGCCGGGGCCGGTTGAGCGGCAAACGCCAGAGGCGCGCCGATCACCAGGGCGATCGTCAGAGCCAGCGAGGTAAGGCGGGACAAATGCAGCATGTCGAACGAACTCCTAATGTAGGTGACTCAACGCCTATCCTTGCGCGCGGCACCATTGCGCCGGGTCACTCGGGTGACCCTGCTGACGAATAGCGAAATACAGCGCTGGTGTGTCCTGCCCGCCACTGTTACCGACAGTGGAGATGGACTCACCGGCTTTTACCACGTCACCCGCAGACTTGAGCAGCGTCTGGTTGTGACCGTAAAGACTCAAAAAGCCGTTGCCGTGGTCGAGAATCACCAGCAGCCCGGCCCCACGCAGCCAGTCGGCAAACACCACGCGACCGCCGTGCACGGCATGCACCTGGCTGCCGGCGGAGGCGCTGATCATCACGCCGTCCCACTTGGTGCGGGCATCGTCGCCACGGGTTTCACCGAAGCGTGCCAGCAGTCGACCATCAACCGGCCATGGAAGTTTGCCGCGAGTCGAAGCAAAAGGACCGCCGAAGGTCTCGCCTGAACTTGAAACCAGGGCACCGGGCGTCGATTTGGCGGGTTTGCGTGGGGCGTCGCTGGCGTCTGCTTCAGCCTGAGCCTCACGTAACCGCTTTTTTTCGGCTTCCTGCTGGGCGATCAGCGCTTTTTGCCGCGCTTCTTCTGCCTCTCGGGCCTGACGAGCCAGGGTTTCTTCAATGGTTTTAAGGACTTTAGACAGGTCTGCCTGATCCTGCTCGCGGGCGGCCAGTTTCTGGTCGCGAGCCTTCACGTCGTCATTGAGCTTGGCCAGGACTTGCTGGCGCTCCTTGCGGACCTTGTCGAGTTCGTCGCGCTGGCTGTCGAGGCTGCTTTTCTGCACCAGCAATTGCGCTTGCTGCATGGAGATGTCTTTTTCGACATTGGCCAGTTGGCGCAGGGTTTCGTTGAAATTCTTCAGCTGCTCCAGGCGGGCCTGGCTCAGGTAGTCGTAATAGGTGAGGGTGCGGGCGAATTTTTCCGGGTTCTGCTGGTTGAGCAGCAGTTTCAGGTACTCCTGGCGGCCATTCTGATAGGCCGCGCGGGCCTGGATGGCGATCAGTCGTTGCTGTTCAACGCGCGCGCTCTGGAGTTTTTTTTTCTCGGCATCGAGTCGCTGCAGCTCGGATTCGCTTTTCTTCAGCTCTTTTTGCAGCGCCTCGACCTGCTTCTCGAGCTTGCCCATCTCGGTTTCGGTGCCTTTGAGGTCTTTCTGCACCCCGGACTTTTCTTCCTGCAGCTTGCCCAGCAGCTTTTTCAGTTCGGCAATGTCCTGACGCGTGGCGTCCAACTGTTGTTGGGTTTGCGTGCGCTCGTCGGCAAAGGCCGGTTGGAGCAGGCATGTCAGAGCGAGGGCTATCAGGACGCGAAGCATAGAGGCGGGCGACACCAGGGAAAGGGACGGCCTAGTATGCCCGCCCCACGCTGCAAAAAAAACGCCCAATTGGGACTGTGTGATAACTGGAGTGAAAACCAATGGGGGAGCGAGCCTGTGTGGCGAGGGGGCTTGCCCCCGTTGGGTCGCGAAGCGGCCCCAAATTTTGCAATTGCGGTGTACCAGGTACACCGCATGCAATGGTTTTACGACTGCTGCGCAGCCGAACGGGGGCAAGCCCCCTCACCACACAAGCCCGCTCCCACAGGGTTTGGCGGTGTTTTTGAAGAAGCGGATTACACCAGAATCGAAGTCCCGGTCATTTCCACAGGCTTCTCAAGCCCCAGCAACTTCAGCATGGTCGGCGCCACGTCTGCCAGCACGCCGCCTTCGCGAACCTTCAAGTCACGCTTGCCGACATAGATGAACGGCACCGGCTCGGTGGTGTGGGCAGTGTGGGCCTGGCCGGTGGAGGCGTCGGACATTTGCTCGACGTTGCCGTGGTCGGCAGTAATCAGGGCTTCGCCGCCGACTTTTTCCAGCGCCGTGACGATACGGCCGACGCAGGTGTCCAGGCATTCCACAGCTTTCACCGCCGCCTCGAACACACCGCTGTGGCCGACCATGTCGCCGTTGGCGTAGTTGACCACGATCACGTCGTAACGCTGGTTTTCAATGGCATCGACGATGCGGTCGGTGACTTCCGGGGCACTCATCTCGGGCTGCAAGTCATAGGTGGCGACTTTCGGCGACGGGATCAGGATGCGTTCTTCGCCCGGGAACGGTTCTTCGCGGCCGCCGGAGAAGAAGAAGGTCACGTGGGCATACTTCTCGGTTTCGGCGATGCGCAGCTGTGTCTTGCCGTTTTTCGCCAGGTAATCGCCCAGTACGTTTTCCAGGCTACCCGCAGCGAAAGCCGACGGCGCGGGGATGCTGGCGGCGTATTGGGTCAGCATGACGAAACCGGCCAGTTTTGGCTGGCGAGCACGTTCGAATTCCTTGAAATCGTCTTCGACGAACACGCGGGTCAGTTCGCGGGCACGGTCGGCGCGGAAGTTCATGAAGACCACGGCGTCGCCATCTTCGACCTTCACCGGCTCACCGATGCTGGTGGCTTTGACGAATTCGTCGCTCTCGCCACGTTCGTACGCGGCTTGCAGGCCTTCCTGGGCGGTGGCGGCATTGAATTCGCTGGCGCCATCGACGATCAGGTTGTAGGCCTGGGACACGCGATCCCAACGGTTGTCACGGTCCATGGCGTAATAACGGCCAATGATGCTGGCGATCCGGCCTTTGCCGAGGGCTTCGAAGGTTGCATCCAGCAATTCGATCGACGACTGGGCGCTTTTCGGCGGCGTGTCGCGGCCGTCGAGGAAGGCGTGCAGGTAGATTTTTTCGGCGCCGCGCTTGAAGGCCAGCTCAGCCATGGCGATCAGGTGGTCCTGGTGGCTGTGAACGCCGCCATCGGACAGCAGACCCATGAAGTGCACGGCTTTTCCGGCAGCGACGGCTTTATCCACCGCGGCGCAGATGGTCGGGTTCTCGAAGAACTCGCCGTCGCGGATCGCTTTGGTCACGCGTGTGAAGTCCTGATACACCACCCGACCGGCGCCGAGGTTCATGTGGCCGACTTCGGAGTTGCCCATCTGGCCGTCCGGTAAGCCGACGTCCATGCCGCTGCCCGAGATCAGGCCGTTCGGCACGGTGGCCCACAGACGGTCCAGTACGGGCTTCTTCGCCGCATAGATGGCGTTGGATTCAGGGCTCTCACTGTGACCGAAGCCGTCGAGAATAATCAGGACCAAAGGTTTAGGCGTGGTAGTCATGGATTCCACTCGTGGCTGAATTAAAAGAGGGCGATGGAAAAGGGAGTAGGAGTTTAAAGCTAAGTTCCGGCGCCGTCACCGCCGGACGGGGTTTGGCCCACCATAGTGGCTGTGTATACTGGCCGACATTTTAACGCCCTGGAACCTCCTTCGATGGTTGATCACCTGATTCAATTCGCCACCAACCACTACATTCTCGTGGGTATCTTCGTTGTACTGGCGGCCCTGCTATTGGCCTATCAGATGCAAGGCGGCGGCCGCAGCCTGAGCACCGGTGAACTGACCGGGCTGGTCAACAAGGACGCAGGCGTGGTGGTCGACATTCGTCCGACCAAGGATTTCGCCGCCGGTCACATCGTTGGCGCGTTGAACATTCCTCAGGACAAACTGACCGCTCGCGTCGGCGAACTGGAAAAGCACAAGGCCAAGACCATTATCCTGGTCGATGCCATGGGCCAGACCGCCGGTACTCATGCCCGTGAACTGGTGAAAGCCGGTTTCACCGCTGCCAAGCTGTCTGGCGGTATTTCCAGCTGGAAAGCCGACAATCTGCCACTGGTGAAGTGATATGAACAACGTCGTCGTCTATTCCAGCGATTACTGCCCTTATTGCTCGCGAGCCAAGTACCTGCTCGAGAACAAAGGCGTGGCCTTCGAAGAGATCAAGGTCGATGGCAAGCCGCAGGTGCGTGCCGCGATGGCTCAGAAGGCCGGGCGTACGTCCGTGCCGCAGATCTGGATCGGCAGCACCCACGTTGGCGGCTGTGATGATTTGTTTGCCCTGGAGCGCGCCGGCAAGCTCGACGCCATGCTCAAGGCCTGACTGCGTTACTTAGAAATAGCTAACCCTATAAGACCCGAGATCAGAAAGGATCTGAGATGACTGACCAACAGAACACTGCAGCTAGCGAAGAAGAAAACGCACCGCAATTCTCCTTGCAGCGCATCTACGTACGTGACTTGTCCTTCGAAGCCCCGAAAAGCCCGGCAATCTTCCGCCAGCAGTGGGAACCGAGCGTCGGTCTGGATCTGAACACCCGTCAGAAGGCACTGGAAGGCGACTTCCACGAAGTCGTGCTGACCCTGTCGGTCACCGTGAAAAACGGCGAAGAAGTGGCGTTCATTGCTGAAGTGCAACAGGCCGGGATCTTCCTGATCAAGAACCTGGACGCGGCTTCGATGAGCCACACCCTGGGCGCGTTCTGCCCGAACATCCTGTTCCCGTACGCTCGCGAAACCCTGGACAGCCTGGTGACCCGCGGTTCGTTCCCGGCCCTGATGCTGGCCCCGGTGAACTTCGACGCGCTGTACGCACAAGAGCTGCAACGCATGCAGGCGGCTGGCGAGACTCCGACCGTTCAATAAAGAAGTTTCGTTTGCTCCATGAAAAAAGCGCCTTCAACGGCGCTTTTTTCATGGAGAAAACGAAACCTTCGTGTAGGAGCTGCCGAAGGCTGCGATCT
>NZ_JBGLZF010000004.1:0-262237 GCF_047304405.1 Pseudomonas sp. Pseusp11 | reverse complement strand
GCCGATGGTAGTGTGGGGTTTCCCCATGTGAGAGTAGGTCATCGTCAAGATTAAATTCCGAAACCCCTATCTGCGTATGCAGGTAGGGGTTTTGTTTTGCCCGCGGAAAAACTGACGTTTAGGGTTTCTATGCAACTGCTCGGTGCATGGCTATCATGCGGGCCTCATTGTGAGGCGAGACTTGCATGCTGACGTTGTTAAAGCTTCTTAAGGATGGCCGATTCCATTCGGGCCAGGCCCTGGGCGTAGCCTTGGGCGTCAGTCGTAGCGCTGTATGGAAGCAGCTTCAGCATTTGGAGGCTGAGCTCGGCTTATCCATTCATAAAGTGCGCGGTCGCGGCTATCAGCTGGCTGCGCCATTGACGCTGCTTGATCCTGTCGAGATATGCGCGCGTGAGCCTTCCTGTGAGTGGCCCATCCTGGTCCTCGACTCAATTGACTCAACCAATGCTGAAGCCTTGCGCGCTATCGAACGTGGCCAGATCGCGCCATTTCTGGTGCTTGCCGAGCGGCAAACGGCTGGTCGCGGACGGCGTGGACGCAAGTGGGTGAGTCCGTTCGCAGAAAACATCTATTACAGCCTGGTGTTGCGCATTGAGGGTGGGATGCGGCAGCTGGAAGGCTTGAGTCTAGTTGTTGGGCTCGCCGTACTGCAGGCCTTGCGAGAGCTTGGTATTTCAGGCGCGGGGTTGAAGTGGCCCAATGATGTTCTGGTTGGTCAGAAAAAAATTGCTGGAATATTGCTCGAGTTAGTGGGCGATCCTGCAGATGTGTGTCACGTAGTGATCGGTGTCGGGATCAATGTGAACATGCAGATGACTGATGAGGTTGACCAGCAGTGGACGTCCATGCGGCTCGAGTCGGGCAAGGCGGTTGATCGCAATCACCTGGTTGCGAAGTTGGGCGTGATGCTCCGGGCCTACTTGAGTCGCCACCAGGTCGACGGATTTCAGGCTATCCGGGCGGAGTGGGAGCAAAATCATCTATGGCAGGGGCGCGCCGTGTCGTTGATTGCTGGAGCTAGTCAGATAGATGGAGAGGTGTTGGGTATCGATGGTCAGGGTGCCTTGCGCTTGAAGGTGGATGGCGTGGAAAAAGTCTTTAGTGGTGGTGAGCTCAGCCTGAGGTTGCGTGATGATTCTTGAGCTCGATTGTGGAAACAGTTTCATCAAGTGGCGTGTGCTCGGCGTGGATGTCGGGCGGGTGGTTGGTGAGGGTGTCGTTGATTCGGATCTCGCGCTGCTTGAGAGTTTGAAGGGGCTCAAGGGGCTCGCTCTCAAGCATTGTCGGTTAGTGAGCGTCAGAACCGCTGAAGAAACCGGAGCCTTGATCTCTTTGTTGTCAGGGACTTTCGGTGTTTCCGTAGTCTGCGCTACGCCGGCTCGCGAAATGTCCGGGGTTCGTAATGGCTATGAAGAGTTCGAGCGGCTAGGGCTTGATCGCTGGCTTGCAATGCTCGGAGGATTTCACCTGGCTTCAGGTGCTTGTCTGGTGCTCGACTTCGGTACCGCAGTCACTGCTGATTTTGTCGCTAGGGATGGCGTGCATCTTGGAGGCTTCATCTGTCCGGGAATGCCCTTAATGCGTAACCAGTTGCGTACTCATACCCGTAGAATCCGCTATGGCGACCTTGCTGCCGAGCGCGCTTTGGAGAGTCTTGTTCCTGGGCGTACTACCGTCGAGGCGGTTGAGCGAGGTTGCTTGCTGATGTTGAGAGGCTTTGTTCAGGCTCAGCTAGAGCTGGCGCGCAGCTATTGGGGCGAGGATTTCGCTGTATTCCTCACTGGGGGGGATGCTGATCTGGTCTCCGAGATTGTGCCTGAGGCCAAGGTGGTTCCGGATCTGGTGTTTGTGGGATTGGCTATGGCGTGTCCCTTGTCTTGAGGTTTTTATGCGTTGGTTGTTCCTGCTACTGCTTGTTCTCAATGTGTTCTATTACGTCTGGCACCAACAGGAGGCCCCGCTTCGCGCGAAGGATGTGACCCCCTTGAGTTTGTATCGGGGCTCTCAGCAGGACATTCGTTTGTTGAGTGAGGCGACTGATACGACCCGAGACAAAGGAAAGTCCACGCAGGCGGAAAGCAGCTGTCTCTATCTGGGCGGTTCTGCTCGGCAGGAAGTCGCTCAGGCAATCGAGCATCGATTGAGTGGCATGGACATCAAGTTTCAGTCCTTGCCGAAGGATCTCCCTGAATATGCGGGTTACTGGGTGCGTGTGGCGCCGGAAAGCCGGCGTTTGCTGGATGACTTGCAGCTGCAAAGCCTTTCTAAAGAATTCAATGAGTTAAAACATAAAATAATGCCGTGTGAGGGGGTTGCACCTGTCGAATAGTTTGCATAGAATGGCGCCCGCTTCGCAGTGAAGACCTTTTAAAGGTCGACGGTGTGAAGCGAGGTCAACGCAGCTAACCTCAGGTTTTAATGAGAAAATGCTTGACAGAAGGCTGGCATAGTATAGAATGCCGGCTCGCTTAGGAGGGGTTCCCGAGCGGCCAAAGGGATCAGACTGTAAATCTGACGTCTACGACTTCGAAGGTTCGAATCCTTCCCCCTCCACCATTTTTAGCGAGAGCTGCAAGCTCCGCGGGTATAGTTTAGTGGTAGAACCTCAGCCTTCCAAGCTGATGATGCGGGTTCGATTCCCGCTACCCGCTCCAGGTTTGCAGGTCCTGCAAAGTGTTACGCTCTTGTAGCTCAGTTGGTAGAGCACACCCTTGGTAAGGGTGAGGTCAGCGGTTCAAATCCGCTCAAGAGCTCCATATAACAAGGCAGATATGAAAATATCTGCCTTTGTTTTAATGGCTTGTAGATGCGCGTTGTTACCTGAGAGGGTGTTGTGCGTCTTTGGTGCTGGTGTGCATGGCCAGGATCGACGAGTAAATTGTTGTAAAGTCTTTTTCGGGCCGGCATAATGGTCGGCCTGATTTTGTTTTAGGTCAGTAGCTCAATTGGCAGAGCGACGGTCTCCAAAACCGTAGGTTGGGGGTTCGATTCCCTCCTGACCTGCCAGATTCACCAGGTGTGTCTGGCTTTCTTTTCACAGGATCTTCATAGATGACTCCTAAAGCTGAAGCTCAAGGCTCTCGCTTCGATCTACTCAAGTGGCTGGTAGTAGTTGCTTTGGTGATTGTTGGCGTTGTTGGCAATCAGTATTACTCTGCTTCGCCGATCCTGTACCGCGTGCTCGCTTTGCTGGTCATTGCTGCTGTAGCTGCCTTTGTAGGCCTGCAGACGGTTAAGGGCAAGTCTTTCTTTGTACTGGTTAAGGAAGCGCGCACCGAGATTCGTAAAGTCGTTTGGCCAACTCGCCAAGAAACTACGCAGACCACGTTGATCGTTGTGGCTGTTGTTCTGGTTATGGCGTTGCTGTTGTGGGGGCTTGATTCCCTGCTCGGTTGGCTTGTTTCCTTGATCGTCGGCTAAGGGTGTCCCGTGGCTAAGCGTTGGTACGTTGTGCATGCTTACTCCGGTTACGAGAAGCATGTCATGCGTTCGTTGATCGAGCGCGTAAAGCTGGCTGGCATGGAAGATGGCTTCGGCGAAATTCTGGTTCCCACTGAAGAAGTGGTTGAAATGCGTAATGGCCAGAAGCGCAAAAGCGAACGCAAATTCTTCCCTGGTTATGTGCTGGTTCAGATGGACATGAACGAGGGTACTTGGCACTTGGTCAAGGATACTCCTCGGGTGATGGGTTTCATCGGTGGTACTGCCGACAAGCCTGCACCAATCACAGATAAAGAAGCAGAAGCGATTCTGCGTCGCGTTGCTGATGGTAGCGACAAGCCGAAGCCGAAGACGTTGTTCGAGCCGGGTGAGTCGGTACGTGTCAACGACGGGCCGTTTGCCGATTTTACCGGCACGGTTGAAGAGGTTAACTACGAAAAGAGCCGGATCCAAGTGGCGGTGCTCATTTTCGGTCGCTCTACTCCGGTAGAGTTGGAGTTCAGCCAGGTCGAAAAGGTCTAGCTGAGCAAGCATCCCAACCCCGCAGCCCTAGGCTGTGGGGTTTTGTCGTCACTGGGATAAACGCGCAAGTAACCGGGGAGCCTTTCGAGGCGTTTGAACCCGTAATTGGAGTGCCTCATGGCCAAGAAGATTACCGCTTACATCAAGCTGCAAGTGAAGGCCGCTCAGGCTAACCCAAGCCCACCTGTTGGTCCTGCTCTGGGTCAGCACGGCGTGAACATCATGGAATTCTGCAAGGCTTTCAACGCCCGTACTCAGGGTCTTGAGCCAGGTCTGCCGACTCCAGTGATCATCACTGTCTACAGCGACCGTAGCTTCACGTTCGAAACCAAATCCACTCCTGCTTCGGTTCTGCTGAAGAAGGCTGCTGGTCTGACTAGCGGTTCCGCTCGTCCGAACACCGTTAAGGTTGGCACTGTGACTCGTGCTCAGCTGGAAGAAATCGCGAAAACCAAAAACGCGGATCTGACTGCAGCTGATATGGAAGCAGCCGTGCGTACTATCGCCGGTTCTGCTCGTAGCATGGGCCTTAACGTGGAGGGTGTGTAATGGCTAAGCTGACCAAGCGTCAAAAGGCTATCGCCGGCAAAATCGAAGCAGGCAAGGCCTACAACTTTGTAGACGCTGCTGCTCTGCTGTCCGAGCTGTCGACTGTCAAGTTCAGCGAGTCGTTCGACGTAGCTGTGAACCTGGGTGTTGACCCGCGTAAATCCGACCAGGTCGTTCGTAGCGCTACCGTGCTGCCGCACGGTACCGGCAAGACCGTTCGCGTTGCTGTGTTCACTCAGGGTCCAGCTGCCGAGGCCGCTCTGGCTGCCGGCGCTGACCGTGTAGGTATGGACGACCTGGCTGCCGAAATGAAAGGCGGCGACCTGAACTATGACGTAGTGATCGCATCCCCGGATGCAATGCGCGTTGTAGGTCAGTTGGGTCAGATCCTCGGTCCACGTGGTCTGATGCCTAACCCTAAAGTCGGCACAGTAACTCCAGACGTAGCTACCGCGGTTAAAAACGCCAAGGCTGGTCAGGTTCGTTATCGCACCGACAAAAACGGCATCATCCACACTTCCGTTGGCAAAGTCGGCTTCGATGCCGTCAAGCTGAAGGAAAACGTTGAAGCCCTGATCGCTGATCTGAAGCGTATCAAGCCAGCTTCCTCGAAAGGTATTTACGTCAAGCGCGTTACCCTGAGCACTACTATGGGCCCAGGTCTGGTCATCGACCAGGGTTCGCTCGACGCGTAAGACGCAGGTTGGCGCAAGTAATTGCGCCAATTGAAAGATTGGGGTCCCTGCCTGGCGGGGGCTATCCAAGACCGTAGGCGACGCAAGTCTTAAACCTCAAGCCTACGCAGATGGTGCTCCCGGTTCCTTACCGAATCAGACACCAAAACGACATCCGGTTTCGACTGGATGAAACGGTAACAAGCAGGAGTTAAACCCGTGGCAATTAAACTCGAAGACAAGAAGGCCATCGTCGCTGAAGTCAACGAGGCTGCCAAAGTCGCTCTGTCCGCTGTCGTGGCTGATGCCCGTGGCGTAACAGTAGGCGCGATGACCGGACTCCGTAAAGAGGCTCGTGAAGCTGGCGTTTACGTACGTGTCGTACGTAACACCCTGCTCAAGCGCGCTGTTGCTGACACTGAATTCAGTGTTCTCAACGACGTGTTCACCGGCCCTACCCTGATTGCATTCTCCAAAGAACATCCAGGCGCTGCTGCCCGGATCTTCAAAGAGTTCGCCAAGGGTCAGGACAAGTTCGAGATCAAGGCAGCTGCGTTTGATGGCAAGTTCCTTGCCGCTAACCAGATCGACGTGTTGGCTACCCTGCCGACCCGCGACGAAGCTATTGCGAAACTGATGAGCGTGATCCAAGGCGCTACCAGCAAGCTGGCTCGTACCCTGGCAGCCGTTCGCGACCAGAAAGAAGCTGCTGCTGCCTAAGGCACAGCGAGACCTTTCAAAATCATATGTTTAATTTGATGGCTGCGTAAGCTGTCACCCCAATACAGGATTCAAGTCATGTCTCTGACTAACGAACAAATCATCGAAGCAATCGGCCAGAAAACCGTTCTGGAAGTTGTTGAGCTGATCAAAGCAATGGAAGAAACCTTCGGCGTTACCGCTGCTGTTGCTGCTGCTGGTCCAGCTGCTGCTGCCGCTGTTGTTGAAGAGCAAACTGAATTCAACGTCATGCTGACCGAAGCTGGCGAGAAGAAAGTTAACGTGATCAAGGCTGTACGTGAACTGACCGGTCTGGGCCTGAAAGAAGCCAAGGCTGTAGTTGACGGCGCTCCTGCCATGGTTCTGGAAGCTGTTGCCAAAGACGCAGCTGACAAAGCCAAAGCAGCTCTGGAAGAAGCAGGCGCTAAAGTCGAGCTGAAATAAGCATCGACTTTGCTCCTCCAGCCCGAGCGTTAAGCGAAAGGCTGATGGCTGGTGGCTCTTGCCACCGGCCTTTTTCCGTTATTGGCAGCCGACTGGGTCGGTGCTGGTAACGAGCTGTATCCACCCGATGTGGTGGCGCAAACCATGGGGTTTGCACGATTTTCTGGCTGCTCCCGTCGGGAGGGGCCAAACAAGCAGGTGACCAAGCTGGGGAACGCTGATGGCTTACTCATATACTGAGAAAAAACGTATCCGCAAGGACTTTAGCAAGTTGCCGGACGTCATGGATGTGCCGTACCTCCTGGCCATCCAGCTGGATTCGTATCGTGAATTCTTGCAAGCGGGAGCGACTAAAGATCAGTTCCGCGACGTGGGCCTGCATGCGGCCTTCAAATCCGTTTTCCCGATCATCAGCTACTCCGGCAATGCTGCGCTGGAGTACGTCGGTTATCGCCTGGGCGAACCGGCATTTGATGTCAAAGAATGCGTATTGCGCGGTGTAACTTACGCCGTACCTTTGCGGGTAAAAGTGCGCCTGATCATTTTCGACAAAGAATCGTCGAACAAAGCGATCAAGGACATCAAAGAGCAAGAAGTCTACATGGGTGAAATCCCCCTGATGACTGAGAACGGTACCTTCGTAATCAACGGTACCGAGCGTGTAATCGTTTCCCAGCTGCACCGTTCCCCGGGCGTGTTCTTCGACCACGACCGTGGCAAGACGCACAGCTCCGGCAAGCTGCTGTACTCCGCGCGCATCATTCCTTACCGCGGTTCGTGGCTGGACTTCGAGTTCGACCCGAAAGATTGCGTATTTGTGCGTATCGACCGTCGTCGCAAGCTGCCTGCATCGGTACTGCTGCGTGCGCTGGGCTATACCACTGAAGAAGTGCTGGACGCGTTCTACACCACCAACGTCTTCCACGTGCAGGGTGAAAACCTCAGCCTGGAACTGGTGCCTCAGCGCCTGCGTGGTGAAATTGCTGTCCTCGATATTCAGGATGACAAAGGCAAGGTTATTGTCGAGCAAGGTCGTCGTATCACCGCTCGCCACATCAACCAGCTGGAAAAAGCCGGGATCAAAGAGCTGCAAGTGCCTCTGGACTACGTCCTGGGTCGCACTACTGCCAAGGTCATCGTGCATCCGGCTACCGGCGAAATCCTGGCAGAGTGCAACACCGAGCTGAACACCGAAATCCTGGCAAAAATTGCCAAGGCGGGCGTTGTTCGCATCGAAACTCTGTACACCAACGATATCGACTGCGGTCCGTTCGTCTCCGACACCCTGAAGATCGACTCCACCAGCAACCAATTGGAAGCGCTGGTCGAGATCTATCGCATGATGCGTCCAGGCGAGCCGCCAACCAAGGACGCTGCCGAGACACTGTTCAACAACCTGTTCTTCAGTCCTGAGCGCTATGACCTGTCTGCGGTCGGCCGGATGAAGTTCAACCGTCGTATCGGTCGTACCGAGATCGAAGGTTCGGGCGTGTTGTGCAAAGAAGACATCGTCGCGGTTCTGAAGACTCTGGTCGACATCCGTAACGGTAAAGGCATCGTCGATGACATCGACCACCTGGGTAACCGTCGCGTTCGCTGCGTGGGCGAAATGGCCGAGAACCAGTTCCGCGTTGGCCTGGTACGTGTTGAGCGTGCGGTCAAAGAGCGTCTGTCGATGGCTGAAAGCGAAGGCCTGATGCCGCAAGACCTGATCAACGCCAAGCCAGTGGCTGCGGCAGTGAAAGAGTTCTTCGGTTCCAGCCAGCTGTCCCAGTTCATGGACCAGAACAACCCGCTGTCCGAGATCACCCACAAGCGTCGTGTCTCTGCACTCGGCCCAGGCGGTTTGACTCGCGAACGTGCAGGCTTCGAAGTCCGTGACGTACACCCGACTCACTACGGTCGTGTATGCCCGATTGAAACGCCGGAAGGTCCGAACATCGGTCTGATCAACTCCCTGGCCGCCTATGCGCGCACCAACCAGTACGGCTTCCTCGAGAGCCCGTACCGCGTGGTGAAAGACGCTCTGGTCACCGACGAGATCGTTTTCCTGTCCGCCATCGAAGAAGCTGATCACGTGATCGCTCAGGCTTCGGCCACGATGAACGACAAGAAAGTCCTGATCGACGAGCTGGTAGCTGTTCGTCACTTGAACGAGTTCACCGTCAAGGCGCCGGAAGACGTCACCTTGATGGACGTGTCGCCAAAGCAGGTAGTTTCGGTTGCTGCGTCGCTGATCCCGTTCCTCGAGCACGACGACGCCAACCGTGCGTTGATGGGTTCGAACATGCAGCGTCAAGCTGTACCAACCCTGCGTGCTGACAAGCCGCTGGTAGGTACCGGCATGGAACGTAACGTGGCTCGCGACTCCGGCGTTTGCGTCGTGGCTCGTCGTGGCGGCGTGATCGATTCCGTCGACGCCAGCCGTATCGTGGTTCGTGTTGCTGATGATGAAGTTGAAACCGGCGAAGCTGGTGTCGACATCTACAACCTGACCAAGTACACCCGCTCCAACCAGAACACCTGCATCAACCAGCGTCCGCTGGTGAGCAAAGGTGATCGGGTTCAGCGCAGCGACATCATGGCCGACGGTCCGTCCACCGATATGGGTGAACTGGCTCTGGGTCAGAACATGCGCATCGCGTTCATGGCATGGAACGGCTTCAACTTCGAAGACTCCATCTGCCTGTCCGAGCGTGTTGTTCAGGAAGACCGTTTCACCACGATCCACATCCAGGAACTGACCTGTGTGGCGCGTGACACCAAGCTTGGGCCAGAGGAAATCACTGCAGACATCCCGAACGTGGGTGAAGCTGCACTGAACAAGCTGGACGAAGCCGGTATCGTTTACGTAGGTGCTGAAGTAGGCGCAGGCGACATCCTGGTAGGTAAGGTCACTCCGAAAGGCGAGACCCAACTGACTCCGGAAGAAAAACTGCTGCGTGCGATCTTCGGTGAAAAAGCCAGCGACGTTAAAGACACCTCCCTGCGTGTGCCTACCGGCACCAAGGGTACTGTCATCGACGTACAGGTCTTCACCCGTGACGGCGTTGAGCGTGATGCTCGTGCACTGTCGATCGAGAAGACTCAACTCGACGAGATCCGCAAGGACCTGAACGAAGAGTTCCGTATCGTTGAAGGCGCTACTTTCGAACGTCTGCGTTCCGCTCTGGTCGGCCACAAAGCCGAAGGCGGCGCCGGTCTGAAGAAAGGTCAGGAAATCACCGACGAAGTTCTCGACGGTCTTGAGCACGGCCAGTGGTTCAAACTGCGCATGGCTGAAGATGCTCTGAACGAGCAGCTCGAGAAGGCTCAGGCCTACATCGTTGATCGCCGCCGTCTTCTGGACGACAAGTTCGAAGACAAGAAGCGCAAGCTGCAGCAGGGCGATGACCTGGCTCCAGGCGTGCTGAAAATCGTCAAGGTTTACCTGGCAATCCGTCGCCGCATCCAGCCGGGCGACAAGATGGCCGGTCGTCACGGTAACAAGGGTGTGGTCTCCGTGATCATGCCGGTTGAAGACATGCCGCACGATGCCAATGGCACCCCGGTCGACGTCGTCCTCAACCCGTTGGGCGTACCTTCGCGTATGAACGTTGGTCAGATCCTTGAAACCCACCTGGGCCTCGCGGCCAAAGGTCTGGGCGAGAAGATCAACCGGATGGTCGAAGAGCAACGTAAGGTTGCTGAACTTCGCACTTTCCTGGACGAGATCTACAACCAGATCGGCGGTCGTAACGAAGATCTGGATAGCTTCTCCGACCAGGAAATCCTGGATCTGGCGAAGAACCTGCGTGGCGGCGTTCCAATGGCCACTCCAGTGTTCGACGGCGCCAAGGAAAGCGAAATCAAGGCCATGCTGAAACTGGCAGACCTGCCAGAAAGCGGCCAGATGCAGCTGACCGACGGCCGTACCGGCAACAAGTTCGAGCGCCCGGTTACTGTTGGCTACATGTACATGCTGAAGCTGAACCACTTGGTAGACGACAAGATGCACGCTCGTTCTACCGGTTCGTACAGCCTGGTTACCCAGCAGCCGCTGGGTGGTAAGGCGCAGTTCGGTGGTCAGCGTTTCGGGGAGATGGAGGTCTGGGCACTGGAAGCATACGGTGCTGCTTACACTCTGCAAGAAATGCTCACAGTGAAGTCGGACGATGTGAACGGCCGGACCAAGATGTACAAAAACATCGTGGACGGCGATCACCGTATGGAGCCGGGCATGCCCGAGTCCTTCAACGTGTTGATCAAGGAAATTCGTTCCCTCGGCATCGATATCGATCTGGAAACCGAATAACACGTGACGCGAATCGAGAGCGGGGCAGGATTGCTCGCTCTCTGCTCCGCCAGGAGGAAAGGCCTTGAAAGACCTACTGAATTTGCTGAAAAACCAGGGTCAAGTCGAAGAGTTCGACGCCATCCGTATTGGATTGGCATCGCCTGAGATGATCCGTTCGTGGTCGTTCGGTGAAGTTAAAAAGCCGGAAACCATCAACTACCGTACGTTCAAACCTGAGCGTGACGGCCTGTTCTGCGCCAAGATCTTTGGCCCGGTAAAGGATTACGAGTGCCTGTGCGGTAAGTACAAGCGCTTGAAGCACCGTGGTGTGATCTGCGAGAAGTGCGGCGTTGAAGTCGCGCTGGCAAAAGTTCGTCGTGAGCGCATGGCGCACATCGAACTGGCCTCGCCAGTAGCCCACATCTGGTTCCTGAAATCGCTGCCGTCCCGTATCGGCTTGCTGATGGACATGACCCTGCGTGATATCGAGCGCGTTCTCTACTTCGAGAGCTATGTCGTTATCGATCCAGGCATGACCACCCTTGAAAAGGGTCAGCTGCTCAACGACGAGCAGTACTTCGAAGCGCTGGAAGAGTTCGGCGACGATTTCGATGCCCGCATGGGTGCCGAAGCTGTCCGTGAACTGCTGCACGCTATCGACCTGGAACACGAGATTGGCCGTCTGCGTGAAGAGATTCCGCAAACCAACTCCGAAACCAAAATCAAAAAGCTGTCCAAGCGTCTGAAGTTGATGGAAGCCTTCCAGGGTTCCGGCAACCTGCCAGAGTGGATGGTGCTGACCGTTCTGCCGGTTCTGCCGCCAGATCTGCGTCCACTGGTCCCATTGGATGGCGGTCGTTTCGCGACTTCCGACCTCAACGATCTGTATCGTCGAGTGATCAACCGTAACAACCGTTTGAAGCGCCTGCTTGATCTGTCCGCTCCGGACATCATCGTGCGCAACGAAAAGCGTATGTTGCAGGAAGCCGTCGACGCACTGCTCGACAACGGTCGTCGTGGCCGCGCTATCACCGGTTCCAACAAGCGTCCTCTGAAATCCCTGGCTGACATGATCAAGGGTAAGCAAGGTCGTTTCCGTCAGAACTTGCTCGGTAAGCGTGTTGACTACTCCGGTCGTTCGGTAATTACCGTAGGTCCGACCCTGCGTCTGCACCAGTGCGGTCTGCCGAAGAAGATGGCTCTCGAGCTGTTCAAGCCGTTCATTTTCGGCAAGCTGGAAATGCGTGGTCTTGCTACCACCATCAAAGCGGCCAAGAAGATGGTTGAGCGTGAGCTGCCAGAGGTTTGGGACGTTCTCGCTGAAGTGATTCGCGAACACCCGGTTCTCCTCAACCGTGCACCGACCCTTCACCGTCTGGGTATCCAGGCGTTTGAACCGGTACTGATCGAAGGTAAGGCTATCCAGCTGCACCCTCTGGTCTGTGCTGCGTACAACGCCGACTTCGACGGCGACCAAATGGCCGTGCACGTACCGCTGACGCTGGAAGCCCAGCTGGAAGCGCGTGCGTTGATGATGTCGACCAACAACATTCTGTCGCCAGCCAACGGTGAGCCAATCATCGTTCCTTCGCAGGACGTTGTATTGGGTCTGTACTACATGACTCGTGAAGCGATCAACGCCAAAGGCGAAGGTCGTGTGTTCGCGGATCTGCAGGAAGTTGACCGTGTGTTCCGTGCCGGCGAAGCCGCACTGCACGCCAAGGTCAAGGTGCGGATCAACGAAACCGTGAACGATCGTGATGGCGGCAGCGTGACCAACACTCGTATCGTCGACACTACCGTCGGCCGTGCGCTGTTGTTCCAGGTTGTGCCAAAAGGTCTGTCCTTCGACGTCGTCAACCTGCCGATGAAGAAGAAAGCGATCTCCAAACTGATCAACCAGTGCTACCGCGTGGTTGGTTTGAAAGAGACCGTGATCTTCGCTGACCAGTTGATGTACACCGGTTTTGCCTATTCGACCATCTCCGGCGTTTCCATCGGTGTTAACGACTTCGTTATCCCTGATGAAAAAGCCCGCATCATCGGTGCAGCCACCGACGAAGTGAAAGAGATCGAAAGTCAGTACGCCTCCGGCCTGGTAACCCAGGGCGAGAAGTACAACAAAGTGATCGACCTTTGGTCCAAGGCGAACGACGAAGTTTCCAAGGCGATGATGGCCAACCTCTCGAAAGAGAAAGTCATCGACCGTCATGGCGTCGAAGTCGACCAGGAATCCTTCAACTCGATGTACATGATGGCCGACTCGGGCGCACGGGGTTCTGCCGCGCAGATCCGCCAGCTCGCCGGTATGCGTGGCCTGATGGCCAAGCCGGACGGTTCCATCATCGAAACGCCGATTACTGCGAACTTCCGTGAAGGTTTGAGCGTACTTCAGTACTTCATCTCTACTCACGGTGCTCGTAAAGGTCTGGCGGATACCGCGTTGAAAACTGCGAACTCCGGTTACCTGACTCGTCGTCTGGTAGACGTGGCGCAGGATCTGGTTGTGACCGAGATCGATTGCGGCACCGAACATGGCCTGGTGATGACTCCGCACATTGAAGGCGGTGACGTTGTTGAGCCGTTGGGTGAGCGCGTATTGGGTCGTGTCATTGCCCGTGACGTATTCAAGCCAGGTACCGAGGAAGTTATCGTTCCTGCCGGCACTCTGGTAGACGAGAAGTGGGTCGAGTTCATCGAGCTGAACAGCATCGACGAAGTGATCGTGCGTTCGCCGATCAGCTGCGAAACCCGCTACGGCATTTGCGCCAAGTGCTACGGCCGTGACTTGGCTCGTGGTCACCAGGTGAACATCGGTGAAGCGGTCGGCGTTATCGCTGCCCAGTCCATCGGTGAGCCGGGTACCCAGCTGACCATGCGTACGTTCCACATCGGTGGTGCGGCAAGCCGGACCTCCGCAGCCGACAGCGTTCAGGTGAAGAATGGCGGTACCGTCCGTCTGCATAACCTGAAGCACGTTGAGCGAGTGGATGGTTGCCTGGTTGCTGTGTCCCGTTCCGGTGAGCTGGCAATCGCTGATGACTTCGGTCGTGAGCGTGAGCGCTACAAGCTGCCGTACGGTGCTGTGATTTCGGTTAAAGAAGGTGACAAGGTCGACGCTGGCGCAATCGTGGCCAAGTGGGATCCGCACACTCACCCAATCGTTACCGAAATGAAAGGTACCGTGACCTACGTGGGCATGGAAGAAGGCATCACGATCAAGCGTCAGACTGACGAATTGACCGGTATGACCAACATTGAAGTACTCGACGCCAAAGACCGTCCAGCTGCCGGTAAAGATATCCGTCCTGCTGTGAAGATGGTTGATGACAACGGCAAGGATCTCTTGCTGCCGGGTACCGACGTAATTGCTCAGTACTTCCTGCCTGCTAACGCCCTGGTCGGTGTAGCGGACGGTGCGAAAATCGCGATCGGTGATGTTATCGCTCGTATTCCGCAAGAGACTTCGAAGACCCGTGACATCACCGGTGGTCTGCCGCGTGTTGCCGACTTGTTCGAAGCCCGTCGTCCGAAAGAAGCCTCGATCCTGGCTGAAGTCAGCGGCACCATCGCGTTCGGTAAAGAGACCAAAGGCAAGCGCCGTCTGGTTATCACCCCGAACGACGGTAGCGATCCGTACGAAGAGCTGATTCCGAAGTGGCGTCACCTGAACGTCTTCGAAGGCGAACAGGTAAACCGCGGCGAAGTTATCTCCGACGGTCCGAGCGATCCACACGACATCCTGCGTCTGCTGGGTGTGAGTGCGCTGGCCAAGTACATCGTGAACGAGATCCAGGACGTTTACCGTCTGCAAGGCGTGAAGATCAACGACAAGCACATCGAGACCATCCTGCGTCAGATGCTGCGTAAAGTTGAGATCGCTGAATCCGGCGATTCCAGTTTCATCAAGGGCGACCAGATGGAATTGACTCACGTGCTGGTAGAGAACGAGCGTCTGAGCAATGAAGACAAATTTGTCTCCAAGTTCACTCGCGTTCTGCTGGGTATCACCAAGGCGTCGTTGTCCACCGAATCGTTCATCTCGGCGGCTTCCTTCCAGGAAACCACTCGCGTACTGACCGAGGCGGCGGTAACCGGCAAGCGCGATTACCTGCGCGGCCTGAAAGAAAACGTGGTCGTGGGTCGTCTGATCCCGGCCGGTACCGGTCTGGCTTATCACAGCGAGCGCAAGCGCCGCCGTGATGCTGACAAACCGTTGCGCGTGAGCGCCAGTGAAGTGGAAGCTGCACTGACCGAAGCGCTGAACTCGAGCGGTAACTGAGTTCTGCGGTAGTAAATGAGTGCAGGCCCTGATCGCTCCGTTCATCCAGTCGAGACAATTTGTCGAGGTTGGATGGGGGGAGAGGTCGGGGCCTTGCCTTGACTGGGGGCAAGATCCTCTTTAGACTCTTGTACCCCTAAATTTGGCGGGGATTCGTTCCTGCCATTTTGCTTTTCTTGCAAGACAATAGCGTCGCAAGACAACAGTGGAGCTAGTAGATGGCAACTATCAACCAGCTGGTACGTCAGCCGCGTAAGCGTATCGTCGAGAAATCCGACGTGCCTGCGCTGCAGAACTGCCCGCAACGTCGTGGCGTATGCACCCGTGTGTATACCACTACGCCGAAAAAACCTAACTCGGCACTGCGTAAAGTATGCCGTGTGCGTCTGACCAACGGTTTCGAGGTTTCCTCGTACATCGGCGGTGAAGGCCACAACCTGCAAGAGCACAGCGTGGTACTGATCCGCGGCGGTCGTGTAAAAGACTTGCCAGGTGTTCGTTACCACACCGTTCGCGGCTCTTTGGATACTTCCGGCGTTAAAGGTCGTAACCAAGGTCGTTCGAAGTACGGTACCAAGCGTCCGAAGTAATAGTCGCTTGCAGCAAAAAACCGATTTCTATTTTTCTGAGTCGATAAGAGTAAGGTCGGAGGCGTCCCGAAA
Organism: Pseudomonas sp. Pseusp11; assembly: GCF_047304405.1. Lineage (NCBI taxonomy): Bacteria > Pseudomonadati > Pseudomonadota > Gammaproteobacteria > Pseudomonadales > Pseudomonadaceae > Pseudomonas > Pseudomonas sp. Pseusp11. Next base: position 246,664 of record NZ_JBGLZF010000004.1, on the reverse strand, counting down.
GGGCACCGATTCCGAGCGAACCTGAAGACCGTTTGAGGGCTTATCCATGCCAAGAAGACGCGTAGCAGCCAAGCGCGAAGTGCTTGACGATCCAAAATACGGAAGCCAAATCCTGGCCAAGTTCATGAACCACGTGATGGAAAGCGGCAAAAAAGCCGTTGCCGAGCGTATCGTTTATGGCGCGCTGGAAAAGGTTAAAGAACGCAAGAACAGCGACCCCCTGGAAATCTTCGAGAAAGCTCTCGACGCCATCGCTCCGCTGGTCGAAGTAAAGTCGCGCCGTGTAGGCGGTGCTACTTACCAGGTTCCGGTCGAAGTTCGTCCGTCCCGTCGTAACGCGCTGGCAATGCGCTGGTTGGTAGACTTCGCCCGTAAGCGCGGCGAGAAGTCTATGGCTCTGCGTTTGGCTGGCGAACTGTTGGACGCTGCTGAAGGTAAAGGTGCTGCTGTTAAGAAGCGTGAAGACGTGCACCGTATGGCTGAAGCCAACAAGGCTTTCTCGCACTACCGCTTCTAATTTTAGCTTCACTAATTTTGCGAGGGCTTTATGGCTCGTACTACTCCGATTAGCCGCTACCGTAACATCGGTATCGTTGCTCACGTGGATGCTGGTAAAACCACCACCACCGAGCGCGTCCTTTTTTACACTGGCAAAAGTCACAAAATGGGCGAGGTGCATGACGGCGCCGCGACCACAGACTGGATGGTGCAGGAGCAGGAGCGTGGTATTACCATTACTTCTGCTGCTATCACCGCCTTCTGGAAAGGTTCTGAGAAGCAGTACTCGCACGAACACCGTTTCAACGTTATCGATACCCCGGGCCACGTAGACTTCACTATTGAAGTTGAACGCTCCCTGCGCGTACTCGACGGCGCTGTCGTTGTGTTCTGCGGTACTTCGGGTGTTGAGCCTCAGTCGGAAACCGTATGGCGTCAGGCCAACAAGTACGGCGTTCCACGTCTTGTTTACGTGAACAAGATGGACCGTGCTGGCGCTAACTTCCTGCGCGTGATCGGTCAGATCAAGCAGCGTCTGGGTCACACTCCGGTGCCAATCCAGTTGGCTATCGGTTCCGAAGACAACTTCCAGGGTCAGATCGATCTGATCAACATGCAAGCTGTCTACTGGAATGACTCTGACAAGGGTATGGTCCCTGTTCGCAAGGACATTCCTGCCGAGCTGCAAGAGCTGGCTGAAGAGTGGCGCAGCAACATGGTCGAGGCTGCGGCCGAAGCCAACGAAGAGCTGATGAACAAGTATCTCGAAGGGGAAGAGCTCTCCATCGAGGAAATCAAGGCCGCTCTGCGTCAGCGTACTATCGCTGGTGAGATCGTTCTGGCTGTTTGCGGTTCTTCCTTCAAGAACAAGGGTGTTCCCCTGGTTCTCGACGCCGTTATCGACTTCCTGCCTGCTCCAACCGACATTCCTGCTATCAAGGGTTCCAACCCGGATAACGAGGAAGAGGAAATGGAGCGTCATGCAAGCGACGACGAGCCTTTCGCGGCTCTGGCGTTCAAGATCGCTACCGACCCATTCGTGGGTACCTTGACCTTTGTTCGGGTTTACTCGGGCGTGTTGGCCTCCGGCGACGGCGTGATCAACTCGGTAAAAGGCAAGAAAGAGCGCGTGGGTCGTATGGTGCAAATGCACGCAAACGCCCGTGAAGAAATCAAGGAAGTACGCGCTGGTGACATCGCGGCCTTGATCGGCATGAAGGACGTCACCACTGGTGAGACTTTGTGCAACGCTGACAAGCCAATCATCCTGGTTCGCATGGACTTCCCGGAGCCGGTTATTTCGGTTGCCGTAGAGCCTAAGACCAAGGATGACCAGGAAAAAATGGGTATCGCTCTGGGCAAACTTGCTCAGGAAGACCCGTCTTTCCGCGTCAAAACTGATGAAGAGACTGGTCAAACGATCATCTCCGGCATGGGCGAGCTGCACCTGGACATCCTGGTTGACCGGATGCGCCGTGAGTTCAACGTCGAAGCCAACATCGGTAAGCCTCAAGTTTCGTACCGTGAGCGCATCACGAAGAGCTGCGAAATCGAAGGCAAGTTCGTTCGTCAGTCCGGCGGTCGTGGCCAGTTTGGTCATTGCTGGATCCGTTTTGCACCTGCTGACGAAGGTCAGGAAGGTCTGCAATTCCTGAACGAAGTAGTGGGTGGTGTGGTTCCTAAAGAATACATCCCGGCTATCCAGAAGGGTATCGAAGAGCAGATGAAGAACGGTGTTGTTGCCGGCTATCCGCTGATCGGCCTGAAGGCTACCGTGTTTGATGGTTCTTACCACGACGTCGACTCGAACGAGATGGCGTTTAAGGTGGCTGCTTCCATGGCGACCAAGCAACTGGCCCAGAAGGGTGGTGGTGAGTTGCTTGAGCCGATCATGGCGGTAGAGGTTGTTACGCCTGAAGACTATATGGGTGACGTGATGGGCGACCTTAACCGTCGTCGCGGCATGATTCTGGGTATGGAAGATACGGTTTCCGGTAAAGTAATTCGTGCCGAGGTTCCGTTGGGCGAGATGTTCGGTTATGCGACCGACGTTCGTTCCATGTCTCAGGGTCGCGCAAGCTACTCTATGGAATTCAAAAAATACAATACGGCTCCGTCGCACATCGTCGAAACCGTTACCAAAAAACAAGGCTGATTCAGTCCTTTAGGCAAGGAGTTAATTGTCGTGGCTAAAGAAAAATTTGATCGTTCCCTACCGCACGTCAACGTTGGCACTATCGGTCACGTTGACCACGGTAAAACCACTCTGACCGCTGCTCTGACTCGCGTCTGCTCCGAAGTTTTCGGTTCGGCTCGTGTTGACTTCGACAAGATCGACAGCGCACCAGAAGAAAAAGCTCGCGGTATCACCATCAACACCGCTCACGTTGAGTACAACTCGAAGATCCGTCACTACGCTCACGTTGACTGCCCAGGTCACGCTGACTATGTGAAGAACATGATCACCGGTGCTGCTCAAATGGACGGCGCTATCCTGGTTTGCTCGGCCGCTGATGGTCCGATGCCACAAACCCGTGAGCACATCCTGCTGTCCCGTCAGGTAGGCGTTCCGTACATCGTGGTTTTCCTGAACAAGGCTGACCTGGTAGACGACGCTGAGCTGCTGGAACTGGTTGAGATGGAAGTGCGCGATCTGCTGAGCACTTACGACTTCCCAGGCGACGACACTCCAATCATCATCGGCTCCGCTCGTATGGCGCTGGATGGTCTGGACGATAACGAGATGGGCACCACTGCCGTCAAGAAACTGGTTGAAACTCTGGACAGCTACATCCCAGAACCAGTTCGTCTGACTGACAAGCCGTTCCTGATGCCAATCGAAGACGTATTCTCGATCTCGGGTCGCGGTACTGTTGTGACTGGTCGTATCGAGCGCGGTATCGTTCGCGTTCAGGATCCACTGGAAATCGTTGGTCTGCGTGACACTACCGTCACCACCTGCACCGGTGTTGAAATGTTCCGCAAGCTGCTCGACGAAGGTCGTGCTGGCGAGAACTGCGGCGTGCTGCTGCGCGGCACCAAGCGTGATGACGTGGAGCGTGGTCAGGTTCTGGTTAAGCCAGGTACCGTTAAGCCGCACACCAAGTTCACCGCAGAAGTTTACGTTCTGAGCAAAGAAGAAGGCGGTCGTCACACTCCGTTCTTCAAAGGCTACCGTCCACAGTTCTACTTCCGTACTACTGACGTGACTGGTAACTGCGAGCTGCCAGAAGGCGTTGAAATGGTAATGCCGGGCGATAACATTCAAATGACTGTTACCCTGATCAAAACCATCGCAATGGAAGACGGTCTGCGTTTCGCTATTCGCGAAGGCGGTCGTACCGTTGGTGCTGGCGTTGTAGCTAAAATCATCGAGTAAGCTTCTCTTCTGAGATAGCTTCGATGCTTTGAAAAAGCCCCCGCTTAGCGGGGGCTTTTTTATTGGGTTGACACCTATCGGGGGCGTCTATAGAATTGCGCCTCCTTTTAACGGGCGTATTGCGCCCGGTGGGAATAGCAGCCGGAGTCTGAAATCCAATGCAAAATCAGCAAATCCGTATCAGGTTGAAGGCTTTTGACCATCGCCTGATCGACCAATCCACCCAGGAAATCGTGGAAACCGCGAAACGTACTGGTGCTCAAGTGCGTGGTCCAATTCCACTGCCTACCCGTAAAGAGCGGTTCACCGTTCTGGTCTCCCCGCACGTCAACAAAGACGCGCGTGACCAGTACGAGATCCGTACTCATAAGCGCGTTCTGGACATCGTCCAGCCAACGGATAAAACCGTTGATGCTCTTATGAAGCTTGATCTTGCGGCCGGTGTGGAAGTGCAGATCAGCCTCGGCTAAGACTCGGTCTTAGTCGTGTAACGCTCTGAAATGGGCGGCCATAGCGGGTGAAAGCCCCGTACACTCATGAGGTTTACAACATGACTATTGGTGTAGTCGGTCGTAAATGCGGTATGACCCGTATTTTCACCGAAGAAGGTGTCTCCATTCCGGTCACGGTCATTGAGATCGAGCCGAATCGCGTCACCCAGTTCAAAACTGAAGAGACCGATGGCTATCGTGCAGTGCAAGTCACTGTAGGCGAGCGTCGTGCTTCGCGTGTTACAGCTGCGCAAGCTGGCCACTTCGCTAAGGCGAACGTTGCCGCTGGTCGTACCGTAATGGAATTCCGCCTTGAAGAAGGCGAGTACCAGGCCGGCGATCTGATCAACGCTGAAATCTTCGCTGCTGGTCAACTGGTTGATGTAACCGGTCAGTCCAAGGGTAAAGGCTTCCAGGGTACGATCAAGCGTTGGAATTTCCGCGGGCAAGATAACACCCACGGTAACTCCGTATCCCACCGCGTTCCAGGCTCTATCGGCCAGTGCCAGACTCCTGGTCGTGTATTCAAGGGCAAAAAAATGTCCGGTCATATGGGCGCTGAGCGCGTGACCGTGCAGTCCCTCGAAGTAGTGCGCGTGGACGCTGAACGCAATCTGTTGTTGGTCAAGGGCGCTGTTCCTGGCGCTACTGGCGGCAACTTGGTTGTACGTCCAGCAGCCAAGGCTCGCGGTTAAGGGGAAGCTGACATGCAATTAAATGTAAATGACGCTCAAGCGATCGAAGTTTCCGAACTGACATTTGGCGGCGAATTCAACGAGACGCTGGTTCACCAAGCAGTCGTGGCCTACATGGCCGGCGGCCGTCAAGGTAGCAAGCAGCAAAAGACCCGTTCCGACGTTCGTGGTGGCGGTAAGCGCCCATGGCGTCAGAAAGGTACTGGCCGTGCTCGTGCCGGTACTATCCGTAGCCCAATCTGGCGTGGCGGCGGTACCACTTTCGCAGCTCGTCCTCAGGATCACTCCCAGAAGCTGAACAAGAAGATGTATCGCGCAGCAATGCGTTCCATCCTTGCTGAGCTGGTGCGTACTGATCGTCTGGTCGTGGTTCAGGATTTCGCTGTTGAAACGCCGAAAACCAAAGACCTGCTGGGCAAACTGAACAACATGAGCCTGACCGACGTTCTGATCGTGTCGGACGCTGTTGATCAGAACCTGTACCTGGCTGCTCGTAACCTGCCGCACGTTGATGTACGTGATGTGCAAGGTTCCGATCCAGTTAGTCTGATCGCATACGACAAGGTGTTGATCACCGTGTCGGCCGTGAAGAAATTCGAGGAGCTGCTGGGATGAACCAGGAACGCGTATTTAAAGTTCTGCTTGGCCCGCACGTTTCCGAGAAGGCTACGGTTCTGGCAGACAAGAAAGGCCAGTTCGTTTTCAAGGTTGCCACTGACGCAACCAAGCTGGAAATCAAGAAGGCCGTCGAAAGCCTGTTCAGCGTGAAAGTAGAGCGTGTTACTACCCTGAATGTTCTGGGTAAGAGCAAGCGCACTGCTCGCGGTCTGGGCAAGCGTAATGACTGGAAGAAGGCAGTTATCTCCCTTCAGCCAGGCCAAGATCTCGATTTCAGCAGCAGTGCTGAGTAAGGAAGGGGTGCATCATGGCAATCGTTAAATGCAAACCGACTTCCCCTGGCCGCCGTTTTGTGGTCAAGGTGGTCAACCAGGAGCTGCATAAAGGCGCTCCTCACGCACCGCTGCTCGAGAAAAAATCGAAGACTGGTGGTCGTAACAACAATGGTCGTATTACCACTCGTCACATCGGTGGTGGCCATAAGCAGCATTATCGTCTGGTCGATTTCCGTCGCAACGACAAAGATGGCATCGCTGCCACTGTTGAGCGTATCGAATACGATCCAAACCGTACTGCTCACATCGCTCTGCTGCTGTACGCAGATGGCGAGCGTCGCTACATCATTGCGCCTAAAGGCGTGAGTGCTGGCGACCAGCTGATCGCAGGTGCTCTGGCACCGATCAAGCCGGGCAACGCTCTGCAGCTGCGTAACATTCCAGTTGGTAGCACCGTACACGGCATCGAATTGAAGCCAGGTAAAGGCGCGCAAATCGCTCGTTCCGCTGGTGCTTCGGCTCAGCTGATCGCTCGTGAAGGTGTCTACGTGACCCTGCGTCTGCGTTCTGGTGAGATGCGTAAAGTGCTGGCTGAATGCCGCGCGACCCTGGGCGAAGTCTCGAACTCCGAGCACAGCCTGCGTTCGCTGGGTAAAGCTGGTGCCAAACGCTGGCGTGGCGTTCGCCCAACCGTTCGTGGTGTTGCCATGAACCCGGTTGACCACCCACATGGTGGTGGTGAAGGTCGTACCTCTGGTGGTCGTCATCCGGTATCGCCATGGGGCTTCCCGACTAAGGGCGCGAAGACTCGTGGTAATAAGCGTACCGACAAAATGATCGTCCGTCGTCGCAAGTAAATAGAGGGATACGACAGTGCCACGTTCTCTGAAAAAAGGTCCTTTTATCGATCTTCACCTACTGAAGAAGATCGAAGTGGCGGCGGAAAAGAACGATCGCAAACCAGTTAAAACCTGGTCGCGTCGCTCGATGATCCTGCCACAAATGGTCGGTCTGACCATCGCAGTACACAACGGTCGTCAACACGTCCCAGTTCTCGTTAACGAAGACATGGTCGGCCACAAACTGGGCGAGTTCGCCGGTACCCGCACATATCGTGGGCACGTGGCAGACAAGAAAGCCAAGCGTTAAGGGGTTAGGAAATGGAAGTAGCCGCTAAGTTGTCGGGCGCTCGAATCTCCGCCCAGAAAGCCCGCTTGGTCGCCGACCAGATCCGCGGGAAGAAGGTGGGCGAAGCGCTCAACCTGTTGGCTTTCAGCAGTAAGAAAGCCGCCGAGATCATGAAGAAAGTGCTGGAGTCGGCCGTAGCCAACGCCGAGCATAACGAAGGCGCAGACGTTGATGACCTGAAAGTCAGCACCGTTTTCGTTAACGAAGGGCGTTCGCTGAAGCGCATCATGCCACGTGCCAAAGGCCGTGCTGATCGCATCGTCAAGCGGTCTTGCCATATCACTGTCAAGGTTGCTGACAAGTAACGGAGTCGAAGAGATGGGTCAGAAAGTACATCCCATTGGCATTCGCCTGGGAATCGTCAAGGAGCACACCTCCGTCTGGTACGCAGACGGTCGGACTTATGCGGACTACTTGTTCGCTGATCTGAAGGTGCGTGAGTATCTCCAAGACAAACTAAAAAGCGCGTCCGTAAGCCGTATCGATATCCATCGTCCGGCCCAAACTGCACGTATCACCATCCACACCGCTCGTCCAGGTATCGTTATCGGGAAGAAAGGTGAAGATGTTGAGAAACTGCGTCAGGACCTGACCAAGCAAATGGGTGTGCCTGTGCACATCAATATCGAAGAGATCCGCAAGCCGGAGCTCGACGGTATGCTGGTTGCGCAGAGCGTAGCTCAGCAGCTGGAGCGTCGCGTAATGTTCCGTCGCGCTATGAAGCGCGCTGTTCAGAACGCCATGCGCATTGGTGCCAAAGGCATCAAAATCCAAGTGAGCGGTCGTCTCGGCGGTGCTGAAATCGCACGTACTGAATGGTATCGCGAAGGTCGTGTGCCTCTGCACACCCTGCGTGCCGACATCGACTATGCCAACTACGAAGCTCACACCACTTATGGTGTGATCGGTGTAAAGGTTTGGATCTTCAAAGGCGAAGTAATTGGTGGTCGCCAAGAAGAACTGAAACCACAAGCACCAGCGCCTCGTAAAAAAGCTGCTAAGTAAGGGGTACGCCAAATGTTGCAACCAAAGCGTACGAAGTTCCGCAAGCAAATGACTGGTCACAACCGTGGCCTGGCATTGCGCGGTAGCAAAGTCAGCTTCGGCGAGTTCGCGCTGAAGTCTGTTGCTCGTGGTCGTCTCACCGCTCGTCAGATCGAGTCAGCGCGTCGTGCACTGACCCGTCACGTTAAACGTGGCGGCAAGATCTGGATCCGTGTATTCCCGGACAAGCCTATTTCCAAAAAGCCACTCGAAGTTCGGATGGGTAAAGGTAAGGGTAACGTGGAATACTGGGTTGCCCAGATTCAGCCAGGCAAAGTCCTGTATGAAATCGAGGGTGTTTCTGAAGAGCTGGCGCGTGAGGCTTTCGCCCTGGCTGCTGCAAAGCTGCCGCTCGCCACCTCCTTTGTTAAACGGACGGTGATGTGATGAAAGCGAATGAACTTCGTGAAAAATCCGCACAGCAGCTGAACGAGCAACTGCTCGGCCTGCTGCGCGACCAGTTCAATCTGCGTATGCAGAAAGCAACTGGCCAGTTGGGGCAGTCTCATCTGCTCTCGCAAGTTAAGCGTGACATTGCTCGCGTGAAGACTGTGCTCAACCAGCAGGCAGGTAAGTAATCATGGCTGAAGCCGAAAAAACTGTCCGTACGCTGACTGGCCGTGTTGTCAGCGACAAGATGGACAAAACCATCACCGTTCTGATCGAGCGTCGCGTTAAGCACCCGATCTACGGTAAATACGTTAAGCGTTCGACTAAGCTGCACGCGCACGACGAAACCAATCAGTGCCACATCGGCGACAAAGTCACTATTCGTGAAACTCGTCCTTTGGCCAAGACCAAGTCTTGGGCGCTGGTTGATGTTCTCGAACGCGCTGTGGAAGTCTAAGGACTAGGGGTCGGAGAAATTATATGATTCAGACTCAATCCATGCTCGATGTGGCCGATAACAGCGGCGCTCGCCGCGTTATGTGCATCAAGGTGCTGGGTGGCTCCCATCGTCGTTACGCTGGTATCGGTGACATCATCAAAGTTACCGTGAAGGAAGCAATTCCTCGCGGTAAGGTGAAAAAAGGCCAAGTGATGACTGCTGTTGTAGTCCGCACTCGTCACGGCGTTCGCCGTGCAGATGGCTCCATTATCCGCTTTGATGGCAACGCTGCTGTTCTTCTGAACAACAAGCAAGAGCCGATCGGCACCCGTATCTTTGGGCCAGTGACCCGTGAACTTCGTACTGAGAAGTTCATGAAGATCGTCTCGCTCGCCCCAGAAGTGCTGTAAGGAGATCCGACATGCAAAAGATTCGTCGTGACGACGAGATCATCGTGATCGCCGGCAAAGACAAAGGTAAGCGCGGTAAGGTGCTGAAGGTTCTCGCTGATGACCGCCTGGTCGTTGGTGGTCTGAACCTGGTCAAGCGTCATACCAAGCCTAACCCGATGTCGGGCGTACAGGGCGGTATCGTCGAGAAAGAAGCGCCACTGCACGCTTCCAACGTCGCCATCTTCAACGGCGAAACCAACAAGGCTGACCGCGTTGGTTTCAAAGTAGAAGACGGTAAGAAAATTCGTGTCTTCAAGTCGACCCAAAAAGCGGTTGATGCTTGAACACTGCTAGGTAGAAGACCATGGCACGACTAAAAGAGATTTACCGGAAGGAAATCGCACCGAAACTTAAGGAAGAACTTAAGCTTTCGAACGTGATGGAAGTTCCGCGCGTTACCAAAATCACCCTGAACATGGGTCTGGGCGAAGCGATCGGCGACAAAAAAGTCATCGAGCACGCTGTTGCTGACCTGGAAAAGATCACCGGCCAGAAAGTCGTTGTGACCTACGCTCGGAAATCCATCGCTGGCTTTAAAGTCCGTGAAGGTTGGCCGATCGGCGTCAAAGTGACCCTGCGCCGTGAGCGTATGTACGAGTTCCTGGATCGTCTGCTGTCGATCTCCCTGCCTCGGGTTCGCGACTTCCGCGGCCTGAATGCCAAGTCCTTCGATGGTCGTGGTAACTACAGCATGGGCGTTAAAGAGCAGATCATCTTCCCGGAAATCGACTACGACAAGATCGATGCTCTCCGCGGTCTGGACATTACCCTGACCACCACTGCCAAGAACGATGACGAAGGTCGCGCCCTGTTGCGTGCTTTCAAATTCCCGTTCCGCAACTGATTGGAGTAGGAAAATGGCCAAGATGAGCATGAAAAACCGCGAGCTGAAGCGTCAGCTCACGGTTGCCAAGTACGCCAAAAAGCGTGCAGCACTGAAAGCTATCATCGTTGATCTGAACGCAAGTCCAGAAGCGCGTTGGGAAGCTACAGTAGCTCTGCAGAAGCAGCCACGTGACGCAAGCGCTTCGCGCATGCGTAACCGCTGCCGCCTGACCGGTCGTCCACACGGCGTTTACCGCAAGTTCGGCCTTGGCCGTAACAAACTGCGTGAAGCTGCAATGCGTGGTGACGTACCTGGTCTGGTTAAAGCCAGCTGGTAAGCACTGTCAAAGTCTCGGTGTTCGGGGTCGCAAGATCCTGACCATCGGTGACCTTGAACTTGAATCAAGCCCCTATTGGGGCTTGATTCATTTGTGGGGTGTGTCTAGAATACCCGGCTCGCCTGAGCCCGTGCTTTTTTTGCGCGGATGTACTCGGCGACACGTAGTAGCCGCAAGGCTAATTTTTTGTGTATTAGGAGCGTCTAGCCCATGAGTATGCAGGACCCGTTAGCGGACATGCTAACTCGAATCCGTAATGCCCAGATGGCTGAAAAGTCCGTCGTAAGCATGCCATCTTCTACTTTGAAGGTAGCTGTTGCCAAAGTCCTGAAGGACGAAGGTTACATTGCGGGTTATCAGATCAGCAGCGAAATCAAGCCACTGCTGTCCATCGAGCTGAAGTACTTCGAAGGCCGTCCGGTCATCGAGGAAGTGAAGCGCGTTAGCCGTCCAGGCCTGCGTCAGTACAAGTCCGTCGATGATCTGCCAAAAGTTCGTGGCGGTCTCGGTGTGTCTATCGTCTCCACCAACAAAGGTGTGATGACGGATCGTGCTGCGCGCGCTGCCGGTGTCGGCGGCGAAGTTCTTTGCACTGTGTTCTAAGGGGGGATAAGCATGTCACGCGTCGCTAAGAACCCCGTTAAGCTGCCAGCCGGTGTCGAAGTCAAATTCGCAGGCCAACAGCTTTCGGTGAAGGGTGCCAAGGGTACTCTCGAACTGAACATCCATTCGTCCGTTGAGATCGTTGAAGAAGCTGGTGAGCTGCGTTTCGCTGCTCGCAATGGCGATCAACAAACTCGCGCAATGGCTGGTACCACTCGTGCGTTGGTAAACAACATGGTCCAAGGCGTAAGCCAAGGCTTCGAGCGTAAGCTCCAGCTGGTCGGTGTTGGTTACAAAGCGCAAGCAAAAGGCACAGTGCTGAACCTGGCTCTTGGCTTCTCGCACCCAGTGGATTATGAACTGCCGGAAGGCATCACCGCTGAGACTCCTAGCCAGACCGATATCCTGATCAAGGGCATCGACAAGCAGCTGGTAGGTCAAGTGGCCGCCGAGATCCGCGACTTCCGTCCACCAGAGCCGTACAAAGGCAAAGGTGTGCGCTACGCGGACGAAGTCGTCCGTCGTAAAGAAGCCAAGAAGAAGTAGGGCATAGCAAATGACCGACAAAAAAGTTACTCGACTGCGTCGCGCTCGCAAAGCACGCCTGAAAATGCACGAACTCGAAGTCGTGCGTCTCTGCGTGTTCCGCTCGTCGCAGCACATCTACGCCCAGGTCATTTCGGCCGACGGCAACAAAGTCCTGGCAAGTGCCTCGACTTTGGATAAAGAACTGCGTGATGGTGCCACTGGCAACATCGACGCGGCCACTAAGGTTGGCCAGCTGGTCGCTACGCGTGCTAAAGCCGCTGGCGTCTCGCAGGTGGCTTTCGACCGCTCTGGCTTCAAGTACCACGGCCGCGTCAAGGCGCTGGCTGATGCTGCTCGTGAAGCTGGGCTGGAGTTCTAAGTTATGTCAAATAACGACCAAAAGCGCGACGAAGGCTACATCGAGAAGCTGGTTCAAGTTAACCGCGTAGCTAAAACCGTTAAAGGCGGCCGTATCTTCACTTTCACCGCGTTGACCGTGGTTGGTGATGGTAAAGGGCGCGTTGGCTTCGGCCGTGGCAAGTCGCGTGAAGTGCCTGCTGCGATCCAGAAGGCAATGGAAGCTGCTCGCCGCAACATGATCCAGGTTGATCTGAACGGCACCACTCTGCAGTACGCAATGAAGTCCGCTCACGGCGCTTCGAAGGTGTACATGCAGCCTGCTTCTGAAGGTACCGGTATCATCGCTGGCGGCGCTATGCGTGCTGTCCTCGAAGTTGCTGGCGTTCAGAACGTTCTGGCCAAGTGCTACGGCTCGACTAACCCGGTAAACGTGGTTCACGCCACTTTCAAAGGTTTGAAAGCAATGCAGTCTCCTGAATCCATTGCCGCCAAGCGTGGCAAAAGCGTCAAGGAGATCTTCTGATCATGGCTACCGTTAAAGTTACGCTGATCAAAAGCATGACCGGCCGCATCCCTAACCACAAACTGTGCGTTAAGGGTCTGGGTCTGCGTCGCATCGGTCACACTGTAGAAGTCCAGGATACTCCCGAGAATCGCGGGATGATCAACAAGGCTTACTACATGCTGCGTGTCGAGGGTTAATCGATGAAACTCAATGATCTGAGTCCAGCGCCGGGTTCCCGTCGCGAAAAGCATCGTCCGGGCCGTGGTATCGGTAGCGGTTTGGGTAAGACTGGTGGCCGTGGCCACAAAGGTCAAACCTCCCGCTCCGGTGGCACCATTGCTCCAGGCTTTGAAGGCGGTCAACAGCCGCTGCATCGTCGCCTGCCGAAGTTTGGTTTCGTTTCCCTGAAAGCCATGGACCGCGCAGAAGTGCGTCTGTCCGAGCTGGCTAAAGTGGAAGGCGACATCGTCACCGTGCAGTCCCTGAAAGATGCCAACGTGATCAACGTCAACGTTCAGCGTGTGAAAATCATGCTGTCCGGCGAAGTTACTCGCGCTGTCACCATCGGAAAGGGAATCGGCGCCACCAAAGGTGCGCGTGCGGCTATCGAAGCAGCTGGCGGCAAGTTCGAGGAATAAATGGCTAAGCAAGGTGCTCTCTCTGCGCTCGGCAAAGGCGGTATGTCTGAACTCTGGGCTCGTCTGCGTTTTCTGTTCCTGGCGATTATCGTCTACCGAATAGGCGCACACATCCCGGTTCCAGGTATCAACCCGGACCGACTCGCGGACCTGTTTCGACAGAATGAGGGGACCATTCTTAGCTTGTTCAACATGTTTTCCGGCGGCGCGCTGGAACGGATGAGCATCTTTGCGTTGGGGATCATGCCGTACATTTCGGCATCGATCATCATGCAACTGATGACCGCCGTCAGCCCGCAGCTGGAACAGTTGAAGAAGGAAGGTGAAGCTGGCCGTCGCAAGATCAGCCAGTACACCCGCTACGGCACTGTCGTCCTCGCTCTCGTCCAGGCTATTGGCATGTCCATTGGTCTGGCGGGGCAGGGCGTTGCGTTCACTGGTGACTTTGGCTTCCATTTCGTCGCGGTATCCACTTTTGTGGCTGGTGCGATGTTCATGATGTGGCTGGGTGAGCAGATTACTGAGCGTGGTGTTGGCAACGGTATCTCGATGTTGATTTTTTCGGGTATCGTCGCCGGTCTTCCGAGAGCGATCGGGCAGTCTTTCGAGTCTGCACGTCAGGGTGATATCAACATCTTCGCCCTGGTTGCCATCGGTTTGCTGGCAGTAGCGATTATCGGTTTCGTGGTGTTCATTGAGCGTGGCCAGCGTCGTATTGCTGTTCACTACGCCAAGCGTCAGCAGGGCCGTAAGGTCTTCGCTGCGCAGACCAGCCACTTGCCGCTGAAGGTGAACATGGCCGGTGTTATTCCGGCTATTTTCGCGAGCAGCATTTTGCTGTTCCCGGCTTCGTTGGGTGCCTGGTTCGGTCAGTCTGAAGGTATGGGCTGGTTGCAGGACATCTCGCAGTCGATCGCTCCTGGTCAGCCGTTGAATATTCTGCTGTTTAGTGCAGGGATTATTTTCTTCTGCTTCTTCTATACGGCGTTGATGTTCAATCCGAAAGACGTAGCGGAAAACCTGAAGAAGTCCGGTGCCTTTATTCCGGGCATCCGTCCAGGTGAGCAGTCTGCGCGCTACATTGATGGCGTTCTGACTCGCTTGACCATGTTCGGTGCTCTTTACATGACGGCCGTCTGCCTGTTGCCCCAGTTCCTGGTGGTTGCAGCAAACGTACCGTTCTACCTTGGCGGGACCTCGTTGCTGATCGTGGTCGTGGTTGTGATGGACTTCATGTCCCAAGTACAATCGCACCTCGTTTCGCACCAGTACGAATCCCTGATGAAGAAAGCCAACCTGAAGGGTTACGGCAGCGGCATGTTGCGCTGAGTACCCATAAGGTTCGAGGAGTTGGTGATGAAAGTTCGTGCATCGGTGAAAAAGCTGTGCCGTAACTGCAAGATTATTCGCCGCGAAGGTGTTGTTCGAGTAATTTGCAGCGCGGAACCGCGTCACAAACAGCGCCAAGGCTGAGTGTGATTGTGCTTCAAGCCCGGCAGCTAGTGCGCTGCCGGGTTGATTATTTGTTATTACAGCGATATTATCTCGCGCCCTATTTCTTGGCTTCCGGGGCGTAGGTAGCTGTCAATTGGAGTCCCACTGAATGGCCCGTATTGCAGGCGTTAACATTCCAGATAACAAGCATACTGTTATCTCGCTGACCTACATCTATGGTGTTGGTCGCACTACTGCACAGAAAATTTGTGCAGTGACTGGGGTAAACCCAGCGGCAAAGATCAAAGATCTGAGCGACGAGCAGATTGAACAGCTGCGTGGCGAAGTGGCGAAGTTCACCACTGAAGGTGACCTGCGTCGCGAAATCAACATGAAAATCAAGCGTTTGATGGACCTCGGTTGCTATCGCGGTCTGCGTCATCGTCGTGGTCTTCCAGTACGCGGTCAGCGTACCAAGACCAACGCGCGTACCCGTAAAGGTCCGCGTAAGCCGATCCGCAAGTAATCGCCCCAGCGAATCGACAGGAAATTAATCATGGCAAAACCTGCTGCTCGTCCTCGTAAAAAAGTTAAAAAGACAGTGGTTGATGGCATCGCCCACATCCATGCTTCTTTTAACAACACCATCGTGACCATTACCGACCGTCAAGGTAACGCTCTTTCCTGGGCTACCTCCGGTGGTTCGGGTTTCCGCGGCTCCCGCAAGTCCACCCCGTTCGCTGCTCAAGTAGCTGCTGAACGTGCTGGTCAAGCTGCGCTGGAATACGGCCTGAAAAACCTCGACGTTAACGTCAAAGGTCCAGGTCCAGGTCGTGAATCCGCAGTCCGCGCTTTGAACGGCTGTGGCTACAAGATCGCCAGCATCACCGACGTGACGCCAATCCCGCACAACGGGTGCCGTCCGCCGAAGAAGCGCCGCGTGTAATCCAGGAGATTGTAAAGAATGGCTCGTTACATTGGTCCAAAATGCAAACTCGCTCGTCGCGAAGGCACCGATCTCTTTCTGAAGAGCGGCGTGCGCGCGATCGAATCGAAGTGCAACATCGAAGCAGCACCTGGTATCCACGGCCAACGCCGCGGTCGCCAGTCCGATTACGGCACCCAACTGCGTGAAAAGCAGAAGGTCCGTCGTATCTACGGCGTTCTCGAGCGTCAATTCAGCGGCTACTACAAAGAAGCTGCTGGCAAGAAAGGCGCAACTGGCGAAAACCTGTTGCAACTGCTCGAATGCCGTCTGGACAACGTTGTATACCGTATGGGTTTTGGCTCTACTCGTGCCGAATCCCGTCAGCTGGTATCGCACAAGTCGATCAGCGTTAACGGTCAGACCGTAAACGTTCCGTCCTACCAGGTTCGTGCTGGTGACGTGGTCGCAGTTCGCGAGAAAGCAAAGAACCAACTTCGCATTGTCCAAGCTCTCGATCTGTGTGCCCAACGTGGCCGCGTAGAATGGGTAGAAGTAGACACTGAGAAGAAGTCGGGCGTTTTCAAGAACGTTCCTGCTCGCAGTGATCTGTCCGCCGACATCAACGAAAGCCTGATTGTCGAGCTCTACTCCAAGTAAGGGCTAGAAAATAGGTGCATCCATGCAGATTTCGGTAAATGAGTTCCTGACACCCCGCCATATTGATGTGCAGGTTGTCAGTCCAACCCGCGCCAAGATCACTCTCGAGCCTCTCGAGCGTGGTTTCGGCCACACCCTGGGCAACGCGCTGCGCCGCATCCTGTTGTCCTCAATGCCCGGCTGTGCAGTAGTCGAGGCCGAGATTGACGGTGTGCTCCACGAGTACAGCGCCATCGAAGGTGTACAGGAAGACGTAATTGAAATCCTGTTGAACCTTAAAGGTCTGGCTATCAAGCTGCACGGTCGAGACGAAGTTACGCTGACCTTGTCGAAGAAGGGTTCGGGGGTGGTTACCGCTGCCGATATTCAGCTGGATCATGATGTCGAGATCGTTAACCCCGATCACGTAATCGCTAACCTGGCGTCTAACGGCGCCCTGAACATGAAGCTCACCGTAGCTCGTGGTCGTGGTTATGAACCGGCAGACTCGCGTCAGAGCGATGAAGACGAAAGCCGCAGCATCGGTCGCTTGCAGCTTGACTCTTCGTTCAGCCCGGTTCGCCGTATCGCATACGTGGTGGAAAACGCCCGTGTCGAACAGCGTACTAACCTGGACAAGCTGGTTATTGATCTGGAAACCAACGGTACCCTGGATCCTGAAGAGGCTATCCGCCGTGCTGCAACCATCCTGCAACAGCAGTTGGCTGCGTTCGTCGATCTCAAAGGTGACAGTGAGCCAGTGGTTGTCGAGCAGGAAGACGAGATCGATCCGATCCTGCTTCGCCCGGTTGACGATCTGGAACTGACTGTACGTTCGGCTAACTGCCTTAAGGCGGAAAACATCTACTACATCGGCGACCTGATTCAGCGTACCGAAGTAGAGCTGTTGAAGACTCCGAACCTTGGCAAGAAATCCTTGACTGAAATCAAGGACGTTCTGGCCTCCCGCGGTCTGTCCCTCGGCATGCGCCTCGACAACTGGCCGCCTGCAAGTCTTAAGAAGGACGACAAGGCGACTGCCTGATCGTCGTAATCACCGAACGTTGTGTTTGGTAAGGAATGAACCATGCGTCATCGTAAAAGTGGTCGTCACCTGAGCCGCACCAGCTCGCACCGCAAGGCCATGTTTCAAAACATGGCGGTGTCGCTGTTCGAGCACGAGCTGATCAAAACTACACTGCCAAAAGCCAAAGAACTGCGCCGCGTTGCTGAGCCGCTGATCACTTTGGCCAAGACAGACAGCCTGGCTAACCGCCGTCTGGCTTTCGACCGTACTCGTTCGAAAGCTATCGTTGGTAAGCTCTTCAACGACCTGGGCAAGCGTTACGCTACCCGTGAGGGTGGCTACCTGCGCATCCTCAAGTGCGGTTTCCGCGCTGGCGACAACGCGCCTATGGCGTACGTCGAGTTGGTTGATCGTGCTGTCGGCGGTGAAGCTGTATCCGCTGAGTAAGACGTCAGTCTGAAACAAAGAACCGGGCCTAGTGCCCGGTTTTTTGTGCCTATAAAAAATGCGCCATGCATACAAGCTTCTATGCTGTCTAGGTCTGCATTATAGACAGGGGGAAATTATTGTTAGTTATTTCCTATTGAGGCCTACAGATTAATGCATTGGTAGCGTTCATATAGAAGATTAATACTTCCCCTCAAGCCGATTAGCCGGCATATCAAAATTGATAGAGGAAGAAGATCAAAATGAGCCAAAACAAGACGTTGACCACCGCCAGCGGCGCACCTGTCGCGGATAATCAGAACTCCCTTTCCGCCGGCCCTCGAGGCCCGTTGCTGCTCCAGGATTTTCACCTGATAGAAAAGCTGGCGCACTTTAACCGTGAAAACATCCCGGAGCGTCGTGTACACGCCAAGGGCTCCGGTGCCTACGGCACGTTCACCGTCACCCATGACATCACTCAGTACACCAGGGCAGCCCTGTTTTCGACGGTAGGCAAGCAGACTCCGACCTTCCTGCGTTTTTCCACCGTGGGTGGTGAGCGCGGTTCGGCTGACACCGCACGAGATCCGCGTGGTTTCGCTCTGCGGTTCTATACCGAAGAAGGTAACTGGGACGTCGTTGGCAACAATACGCCGGTGTTCTTCATTCGCGATCCGCTGAAGTTTCCCGACTTCATTCACACGCAAAAGCGCGACCCGCACACCAATTTGAAAAGTTCGCAGAATGTTTGGGACTTCTGGTCGCAGTCGCCGGAAGCGCTGCATCAGATCACTATCCTGATGTCCGATCGGGGTATTCCCGATGGCTACCGGCACATGCACGGATTCGGCAGCCACACCTTCAGCCTGATCAACGCCCAAGGCGTTCGTCACTGGGTTAAATGGCACTACAAGACCCAACAAGGCATCAAAAACCTCGATCCAGCAGTCGCGGCGCAACTTGCGGGTACTGATCCGGATTACGCCCAGCGCGACCTGTTCAATGCCATCGAGCGAGGAGATTTTCCGAAATGGCACGTACGCATGCAGGTCATGACTGAGGCTCAGGCCGCTAACCATCCTGATAATCCCTTTGATGTGACCAAGACCTGGTCTCAAAAGGACTTTCCATTGATTGATGTCGGTGTGCTGGAGTTGAACCGCAATCCTGTCAATTACCACGCTGAGGTGGAACAAGCTGCCCTCGCTCCGAGCAATATCGTGCCTGGCGTCGGCTTCTCGCCGGATCGCATGTTGCAAGGTCGGATCTTCGCTTACGCTGATGCGCATCGGTACCGCGTGGGGACCAACCACCAGCAACTGCCGGTGAACGCACCGCGCAACCCGGTGAATACCTATCAGCGTGATGGTGCCATGGCGTATGGCAATTACGGCACTGGCGCGCCCAACTACGAGCCAAACAGCTATCCGAATGCACCGAAGCAGGACCCAGGCTACGACGAGCCGCCATTGCCACTGGATGGCGCTGCTGATCGTTATGATCATCGTGTAGACCGGGATTATTACAGCTATGCCGGAGACTTGTTCCGACTGATGACCCCTGCACAGCAAGCGCTGCTGGTCAGCAACATCGCCGGTTCGATGGACGGTGTCTCTGGTGATGTCATCGATCTGGCATTGACGCATTTCTACCAGGCTGACCCGGCGTACGGAGCCGCAATCGCAGCACTGTTAGGCAAATAGCTTAACGAAGTCTAAACGATAAGCAGAACCGCCCTCATTTGGGCGGTTTTTGCGTTATTTAAACCGCTTTTCTCAGAATATCTTCGCTTTTATTGCGTCAGGCGAGTGACCTTCGGGTCAGCTTGGTTCAAACTACAGGCTTTCAAGCAGGGAGATGTAGGGCGATGCAAGGTCACCCAGACGTAATCGATTACCTCAACACGTTGCTGACAGGCGAACTGGCAGCGCGTGATCAATATTTCATCCATTCGCGGATGTACGAGGACTGGGGGTTCACCGAGCTCTACGAGCGCATCAACCACGAGATGGAAGAAGAGGCTCAGCATGCTGACGCCCTGATGCGTCGGATCCTGATGCTCGAAGGTACGCCGCGCATGCGTCCAGACGATCTCGATGTCGGCACCACCGTGCCGGACATGCTCGCCGCTGACCTGCGTCTGGAATATAAAGTTCGTGCCGCGCTGTGCAAAGGCATTGAGCTTTGCGAGCTGCACAAGGATTACGTCAGCCGCGAGATCCTGCGCATTCAGCTGAATGACACCGAGGAAGATCACACCTACTGGCTGGAGAAACAGCTGGGTTTGATCAAGTTGATCGGTCTGGAGAATTACCTGCAATCGCAGTTCTGATCCTTCAGGCAGATCACGCACAAAAAAAGCCCCTGTCACCAACAAAGTGACAGGGGCTTTTTCATGGGCCCGATTCAGGCCTTGTCGCGAGCCAGCAGTGGCTTGAGATAGTAGCCAGTGTGAGACTGCTTCATCTCCGACACATCCTCCGGCGTACCGGCGGCGATGATCTGGCCGCCCTTGGAACCACCTTCCGGCCCCAGATCCACCAGCCAGTCGGCGGTCTTGATCACATCCAGGTTGTGCTCGATTACCACCACGGTGTTGCCGTGGTCCCGCAAACGATGCAACACGTCGAGCAGTTGCTGGATATCCGCGAAGTGCAGGCCGGTAGTCGGTTCATCGAGGATGTACAGGGTCTTGCCGGTATCGCGCTTGGACAACTCGCGGGACAGTTTCACCCGCTGGGCTTCACCACCCGACAGCGTCGTCGCCGATTGCCCCAGTTTGATGTACGAAAGGCCTACGTCCATCAACGTCTGAAGCTTGCGCGCCAAGGCCGGAACCGCGTCGAAGAACACCCGGGCTTCCTCGATGGTCATCTCGAGGGTTTCGTGGATGCTCTTGCCCTTGTACTTGATCTCAAGGGTTTCGCGGTTGTAGCGCTTGCTCTTGCAGACGTCGCACGGGACATAGATGTCCGGCAGGAAGTGCATTTCCACTTTGATCAGGCCATCGCCCTGACAGGCTTCACAGCGTCCGCCCTTCACGTTGAAGGAGAAACGCCCCGGTCCGTAACCGCGGGAGCGGGACTCCGGTACGCCGGCGAACAACTCGCGAATCGGCGTGAACAATCCGGTGTAGGTCGCCGGGTTGGAGCGCGGCGTGCGACCGATCGGGCTCTGATCGATGTCGACGACTTTATCCAGGTGCTCAAGGCCCTTGATACTGTCGTGAGCCGCCGCTTCCAGGGTGGTTGCCCCGTTGAGTGCGGTAGCGCTCAAAGGAAACAGCGTGTTGTTGATCAGCGTCGATTTGCCCGAGCCGGACACGCCGGTCACGCAGGTCAGCAGGCCGATCGGAATCTCCAGATCGACATTGCGCAAATTGTTGCCGCGAGCGCCCTTTAGGGACAACGACAACTTCTTGTTACGGGGTGTGCGTTTGGCTGGAACAGCGATCTTTACTCGGCCCGACAAATACTTGCCAGTCAGCGAATCAGGGTGAGCCATGACTTCGTCCGGCGTCCCTTCGGCAACGATATGCCCGCCGTGCACACCTGCGCCCGGGCCGATGTCCACCACATAGTCAGCCAGACGAATCGCGTCTTCATCGTGCTCGACCACGATCACCGTGTTGCCGATGTCACGCAGGTGCTTGAGTGTGCCGAGCAATCGGTCGTTGTCCCGCTGGTGCAGGCCAATTGACGGTTCATCGAGGATGTACAGAACCCCCACCAGACCGGCGCCAATCTGACTGGCCAGGCGAATGCGCTGGGCCTCACCGCCGGACAGCGTGTCGGCACTGCGATCCAGTGACAGATAGTCCAGGCCAACGTTGACCAGAAACTGCAGGCGTTCGCGGATTTCCTTGAGGATCTTGTCGGCAATTTCGCCACGGCGGCCGGTCAGTTTCAGCACGCCGAAGTATTCGCAGGCATCGCCGATCGGCAAGTTGGTCACCGCCGGCAAGGTCTTCTCGCCAACCCACACGTGTCGCGCCTCGCGACGCAGACGGGTGCCACGGCAATCCGGGCAAGGCTGGGTGCTGAGGAATTTGGCCAGTTCTTCGCGGACCGAAGCCGATTCGGTTTCGCGGTAGCGGCGTTCCAGGTTCGGCACGATGCCTTCGAACGGGTGCGAGCGTTTGACGATGTCGCCGCGGTCGTTCAGGTACTTGAAGTCGACATTCTGCGAGCCGCTACCATGCAGGATGAATTTCTGTTGATCGGCCGGCAGTTCGTTGAACGGCACTTCGAGGCTGAACTTGTAGTGGGCAGCCAGCGAACCAAGCATCTGGAAGTAATAGACGTTGCGCCGGTCCCAGCCGCGGATCGCGCCTTCGGCCAGGGTCAGTTCACCGTTCACCAATCGTTTGGTGTCGAAGAACTGCTTAACCCCCAGGCCATCGCAGGTCGGGCAGGCGCCGGCCGGGTTGTTGAAGGAAAACAGCTTGGGTTCCAGCTCGCTGATGGCGTGGCCGCAGATCGGACAGGCAAAGCGTGCGGAGAAGATGATTTCTTCGCCGGGCTCGTCGTCCATTGGCGCCACCAGAGCGATGCCGTCCGCCAGTTTCAGCGCGGTCTCGAACGATTCGGCCAGGCGTTGTTGCAGATCGGCGCGGACCTTGAAGCGGTCGACCACGACGTCGATCGAGTGCTTCTTCTGTTTATCCAGCTTCGGCAACTCGTCCAGCTCACAGAGTTTGCCGTTGACCCGGGCCCGCACAAAGCCCTGGGCCCGCAGTTCTTCGAAGACCGAGAGGTGTTCGCCCTTGCGCTCGCGGATTACCGGAGCCAACAGCATCAGTTTGCTGCCTTCCGGTTGCGCCAGCACCAAGTCGACCATCTGGCTGACGGTCTGGGCTTCCAGCGGAATGTCGTGGTCCGGGCAGCGCGGAATACCGACGCGAGCGTAGAGCAGGCGCAGGTAATCGTAGATTTCGGTAATGGTGCCAACCGTCGAGCGCGGGTTGTGCGAGGTCGACTTCTGTTCGATGGAGATCGCCGGCGACAGACCTTCGATGGTGTCGACGTCAGGTTTTTCCATCATCGACAGGAATTGCCGGGCGTAGGCCGACAGCGATTCGACATAGCGGCGCTGGCCTTCGGCGTACAGCGTGTCGAAGGCCAGGGACGACTTGCCGGATCCGGACAGGCCGGTGATGACGATCAGTTTGTCCCGTGGCAGGGTCAGGTCGATGTTCTTCAGGTTGTGGGTTCGGGCCCCACGAATCAGGATCTTGTCCAAAGTGGCCTCGCTCGGCGGGCGTCGAAAACGTAGGAGTATACGGCCAAATACTGGATGGATGCACACTATCAAATGAGGGGCGCGCAACCTTGCATGAAGATTGCGTCATCTGTACGCGTCATAGCGTCGCGATATACCCCGTCAATCGATGGGACTGGTAGAATCGCCGCCGGTTCACATGAGGTTTTTCCATGCACGATCCCCACAGCGAACGCATGAGTGGCAGTGAGACCCGCGCAGCAAGCGGTCTGGCCCTGGTGTTCGCCTTCCGTATGCTTGGCATGTTCATGGTGTTGCCGGTGCTGGCGACCTATGGGATGGACCTGGCGGGCGCGACCCCGGCCCTCATCGGGTTGGCGATTGGCGCTTACGGCCTGACCCAGGCGATTTTTCAGATTCCCTTTGGCTTCATTTCCGACCGCATCGGTCGTCGTCCAGTGATTTACCTGGGGCTGATCGTCTTCGCCCTGGGCAGCGTGCTGGCGGCCAATGCCGATTCGATCTGGGGCGTCATCGCCGGACGCATCCTGCAAGGCGCCGGGGCGATTTCCGCGGCGGTCATGGCGTTGCTGTCGGACCTGACCCGGGAACAGCATCGGACCAAAGCCATGGCCATGATCGGCATGACGATCGGTCTGTCGTTCGCGATTGCCATGGTGGTAGGGCCATTGCTGACCCGTGCCTTCGGCCTCTCGGGGCTGTTCTTCGCCACCGGCGGCATGGCGCTGCTCGGTATCGTCATCGTGATGTTCATGGTGCCGCGCGCCACCGGGCCATTGCAGCACCGCGAGTCCGGCGTCGCCCGTCAGGCGCTGATACCGACGCTCAAGCACCCGGACCTGCTGCGCCTGGACCTGGGCATTTTTGTGTTGCACGCGATGTTGATGTCGAGCTTCGTTGCATTGCCCCTGGCGCTGGTCGAAAAAGCCGGTTTGCCCAAGGAGCAGCACTGGTGGGTGTACCTCGCTGCGCTGCTGATTTCCTTCTTCGCCATGATCCCGTTCATTATCTACGGCGAGAAGAAACGCAAAATGAAACGAGTTTTATTGGGCGCGGTGCTGACGCTGATGCTCACTGAGCTATTCTTCTGGCAGTTCGGCGACAGCTTGCGGGCTCTGGTGATCGGCACGGTGGTTTTTTTCACCGCGTTCAATCTGCTGGAAGCGTCCTTGCCGTCGCTGATCAGCAAGGTTTCACCGGCAGGCGGCAAAGGCACGGCGATGGGGGTTTATTCCACCAGTCAGTTCCTCGGTTCGGCACTGGGCGGGATCCTCGGCGGCTGGTTGTTCCAGCATGGCGGTTTGTCGGTTGTATTCCTTGGATGCGCCGGCCTGGCTGCCCTCTGGTTGGCCTTTGCTGTTACCATGCGCGAACCACCTTATGTCACGAGCCTGCGCTTGCCGTTGTCGCCCGAGGCGATCCGCGAAGCGGGTCTGGTTGAGCGCCTGAAGGCCGTCGTAGGGGTAACAGATGCGGTGATCGTTGCTGATGAAGCGGCGATTTACATCAAATTGGACACAGAACTATTGGATCGCACGACCCTTGAGCGCCTGGTGAACAACCCGGCCGAGGCAGCGTGCGTAGCCTAGGAGAACGTTATGGCCCGTGGGGTTAACAAAGTCATATTGGTCGGCACTTGCGGCCAGGATCCCGAAGTTCGCTACTTGCCTAACGGTAACGCCGTGACCAACCTGAGTCTGGCGACCAGCGAACAGTGGACCGACAAGCAAACCGGTCAGAAGGTCGAGAAGACCGAATGGCACCGTGTTTCGATGTTCGGCAAAGTGGCCGAAATCGCCGGCGAATACCTGCGTAAAGGTTCGCAGGTCTACATCGAAGGCAAGCTGCAGACCCGCGAGTGGGAAAAAGACGGTATCAAGCGTTACACCACTGAAATCGTGGTCGACATGCAAGGCACCATGCAACTGCTGGGCGGCCGTCCACAACAGGGCGACCAACAAGGCGGGAATAACTACCAGCAATCCGCTCCAGCCCCACGCCAGCAGGCTCCGCGTCCGCAGCAGTCGGCACCGCAACAGTCGCGCCCGGCTCCACCGCAGGCTGCTCCGCAACCGGCTCCGGATTTCGACAGCTTTGATGACGATATTCCGTTCTGATAAGCCGCTGTTCGACAAGTGACACCGTAAAAAGCGAAGCCATTGATCTGGCTTCGCTTTTTTGTTGGCGCTGTTAACTGGATAGAGCGGTCATGTTGGCCCGCGCCATGTGCAGTTTTTTGTAGCTCTCGATCAAGCGCAGATGCCTATCGAGCCCCTCCAGCTTCATGCTGGTCGGCGTCAAGCCATGGAAGCGCACGCTGCCGTCCACCGATCCGATCGCTGCATCCATCCGCTCGTTGCCAAACATCCGGCGGAAATTGGCCTCGTAGTCTTCCAGTTCCAGGTCTTCGTCCAGCTTCATTTCCAGCACCACATTGACCGCCTGATAGAACAAGCCGCGCTCGACGGTGTTGTCGTTGTACTGCAGGAACATTTCCACCGCCTCTTTCGCCTCTTCAAATTGCTGTAGGGCGAGATAAATCAGCAGCTTCAACTCCAGGATCGTCAGCTGACCCCAGGCCGTATTGTCGTCAAACTCGATGCCGATCAAGGTGGTGATGTCGGTGTAGTCGTCCAGCTCACTTTCCACCAGACGCTCAACCAGCGCTTGCAGTTCCTCTTCGTCCAGGCGATGCAGGTTCAGGATGTCGGCGCGGAAGAACAGTGCTTTGTTGGTGTTATCCCAGATCAGATCGTCTACTGGATAAATTTCCGAATAGTCTGGCACCAGGATGCGGCAGGCCGTTGCACCGATATGCTCGTAGACCGCCATGTACACTTCTTTGCCCATGCCTTCGAGAATGCCGAACAAGGTTGCGGCTTCCTCGGCATTCGAGTTTTCACCCTGGCCAGAGAAGTCCCACTCCACGAATTCGTAATCCGATTTTGAGCTGAAGAAGCGCCACGACACCACGCCGCTGGAGTCGATAAAGTGCTCGACGAAGTTATTTGGCTCGGTCACGGCATGACCTTCAAACGTCGGCTGGGGCAGGTCGTTGAGGCCTTCGAAGCTGCGGCCCTGCAGCAATTCGGTCAGGCTGCGCTCCAGCGCCACTTCCAGGCTCGGGTGCGCGCCGAACGAGGCGAACACACCGCCGGTACGCGGGTTCATCAACGTGACGCACATCACCGGGAATTCACCTCCCAAGGACGCATCCTTCACCAGCACGGGGAACCCTTGCTCTTCCAGTGCCTGAATCCCGGCCAGTATTCCGGGGTACTTCGCCAGCACGTGAGCCGGCACATCCGGCAGGGCAAATTCACCTTCGATGATTTCGCGTTTTACCGCGCGCTCGAAAATCTCCGACAGGCACTGCACCTGGGCTTCGGCCAGCGTGTTACCGGCACTCATGCCGTTGCTCAGGAACAGGTTTTCAATCAGGTTGGACGGGAAATACACCACCTCGCCGTCGGACTGGCGCACGTAAGGCAGCGAGCAGATGCCGCGCTCTTCATTGCCCGAGTTGGTGTCGATCAGGTGGGAACCACGCAGCTCGCCGTCGCGGTTGTAAATCTTCAGGCAGTACTCGTCGAGGATTTCGGTCGGCAGTGCATCCTTACGGCCAGGCTTGAACCAGCGCTCGTCCGGGTAGTGCACAAACGCTGCGTTGGCGATGTGTTCGCCCCAGAACTGGTCGTTGTAGAAGAAGTTGCAGTTGAGTCGCTCGATAAACTCGCCCAACGCCGACGCCAACGCGCCTTCCTTGGTCGCACCCTTGCCGTTGGTAAAGCACATCGGCGAGTGCGCATCGCGGATATGCAGCGACCACACATTGGGCACGATATTACGCCACGAGGCGATTTCAATCTTCATGCCCAGGTCCGCCAGAATGGCCGACATATTGGCGATGGTTTGCTCCAGCGGCAGATCCTTGCCGGCAATATAGGTGCTCGCCTCTGAGCTGGAAGCAGGCATCAGCAACGCCTGGGCATCGGCGTCGAGGTTGTCCACTTCTTCGATCACGAACTCAGGCCCGGCTTGCACGACTTTTTTCACGGTGCAACGGTCGATGGAGCGCAGGATGCCCTGGCGGTCCTTGTCGGAGATGTCCGCCGGCAACTCGACCTGGATCTTGAAAATCTGGTTGTAGCGGTTTTCCGGGTCAACAATATTGTTCTGCGACAGGCGGATGTTATCCGTGGGGATATTGCGCGTGTTGCAGTACAACTTCACAAAATACGCCGCACACAACGCCGACGAAGCCAGGAAGTAGTCGAACGGACCCGGTGCCGAGCCATCGCCCTTGTAGCGGATAGGTTGATCGGCCACCACCGTGAAGTCATCGAACTTGGCTTCAAGTCGCAGGTTGTCGAGAAAGTTGACCTTGATTTCCATGGGGGATTACCAGAATAACGGCTAAACGAATGGCCGCCATTATCCGGCATTTGCGCAGTAAGTCTTGTAGGTGTCTGACGATATGTCGACACCAGTCCTTTTTAGTGGGCGATGGAGGGCTCAGTCGAGTATCAGATGCGGCAAGAACCGGCTCGAATCCTTGGTAATCAGACTGTTGTCCTCACGCACGCCGATGCCGGCTGCCTGATCCCCGATCACCCAGGAACCGATCAGCGTGTAGCTGTCGCCAAATTTCGGCAGCGGGGCAAACTCCTGAAGGATAAACGGCGCATCAGTGTAGGGGCCGTCCTCTTTTACGATCAGGCCATCGGCAGTTTGCAGCTCAATGTTCGCGCCTTCCCGTGAGAAGAATGGCTTGCGCACCCAACCTTTGGGCACCGCTTTACTCGGATCGGAGTCCAGGTGCGCCGCGAGCAGGTTCGGGTGACCTTGGTTGAACTCCCACAGCAGCGGCAGGATGCCCTTGTTGGAGATGATGGATTTCCAGGGCGGTTCGAAAAACTGTGTGTCGCTCTGCGCTATCGCTGCGCCGAAGGGTTCGTGGAAGATGAACTCCCAGGCATGCAGTTTGAACAGGTGAGGGATCCAGCGATCTTCGAGGTCGACGAAACGTCCGTCGCTGGTGAGGCCAATGTCTTCGATGTCGATGTGCCGCGATTCGATGCCGACCTTTTCCGCGACCAGGCGCAGGTAATCAGTGGTGCCCTTGTCTTCGACCGAGTCTTTCATCGAGGCGAAATAGAAGGGCTGTTTGAGCTGCAGTTGGGCAAAAGCCTGATGCAGCTTGGTATCGATGCTGTTGAACTGGTCGGCGTGCCTGGGCAGCAAGCCGCGTTCGATGCATTGCTCCAGCCAGCCCCACTGAAACGCCGCGGCCTCATACAGGCTGGTCGGCGTGTCGTAGTTGAGTTCCAGCAACTTGGCTGGCCCGCTGCCGTTGTAGGAGAAGTCCATGCGCCCATACAGGTGCGGGTGGCCTTCGAGCCATGAAGTGCGAATCATGTCGAAGAACGGCGCGGGGATGCTCAAGCGCTCCAGCAACTCTTCGCTTTGCACCACTCGCGCCACCAGGTCCATGCACATCTCATGAACTTCGGTGGTCGGGTCTTCGAGGTCGTTCTCGATCTGCTTGAGCGTGAACTGGTAGTACGCGCTCTCGTCCCAATAGGGTTCGTCGTCGATGGTATGGAACAGGAAACCGAGGCTTTCGGCGGTCTGTTTCCAGTCATGACGCTCTGCGCAGAGGATTTTCTTCATGGCCTTGTTCCCTTAGCTGCTCGAACCGCCAAAGCTCTTGCCTGATCCACCCCAGCCACTGCGTGCGCTGGCCTGGCTGCCGAACCCGCCGCGGGAAGTGGACGATGCAACGGACACCGGCTTGCTGCGAGTGATGGTGTCGGTGTAACTGCCACTGCTGCCGTAACGCGCCTGATTGGACCTGTTGAAGGTTGAACCTGACGATACCCGCTGACTGAGTGTCGAGGACGAGTAGTCACCGCGATCATCGCGATAGCGGTAGACCGGTTCGGAGTAGTAGCTGTTGCGGTTGCTGCTGAGCATGTTGCCGATCAGCAGCCCGGTCAGCAGGCTACTGCCGGAGAAACCCGACCCTGCGGCATTCGCTTCCGATGCGGGCAATCTAGCCTTGGCCGCGTCCACTTCGGACTGCGTCACCTCGCCATCGGCACTCAGTTCGAAACCGCCGAGCTTGGGGATGAATTTGCCGGCGGAATCCTGCTGGCACCAGTCGGCAACAAAGTCGGCGTCGCAATCAGCCTGGTTGTCGTACACCGGCGCAATGCTTCGATGCTGGGCCATGGCCTTCATATAGGCGTCAGAACAGATGTCGACCGGGAGTTTTTCATCGGCGCACTGCTGGACGGACTGGAAGTTGTACTTTTTGTGGATCTCGTAGGTTTTTTCCGTCGGCCCGCAGCCTGATATCGCCATGGCGACCGATGCCGCCAGCGAGAGCTGAACGTACTTGCTTCGTTTCATCGCAATCTCCGTGGCGCAATCAGTTCTGGGAAGGGGTCATGCACGCGGCATTCAACATGCCGACGCTGATGGCCACTGCCGCGACATAGATACCCGCAGCGATTTCGCCGTTCTTGATGCGCTCAGAGGCGCCTTTTAGCACCAGGCTGGTCACCAGAAACGCCAGCAGTTGTACGAAAGCGGCGATCACCGCCCAGACGACGAAGTCCAGAATGCTGATCGAGTAGGCGATCACATTGCTGGCCGGAATGGCGAAACCGATGACGGCGCCGCCCAGGGCGATGGCGGCCGCAACGTTGCCCGCACGGATCAGTTCGAATTCCCGGTGCGGTGTGATTCGGGTGTAGATGAACTGGAACAGCGCGAACAGCACGGCGGCGCCGAGGATGTACAAAACAAACCCGAGCACGGCGGCTTTGTTCAGGGAGATGGAGAGCGCTTCAAGCATGGAGTTCTTCCTTTTTAAAAAGTGTTCAGGTCGGTGGTGTACAGCGAAATACCCAGCGAAGTGCTCAAGCTGATGGTGCCTTCGGCGTCTTCTTCGACGGAAAACAGCAGGAATTCCCGGCGATCGGTCAGGCCGGTTTCGCGGGCGTACAGCATCGAACGATGCCCGATGCTGTAGGTCTCATCCGGATTCTTCAGGTGTTCGCTCAACGGCACCAGTTCGGTCTGGCCGTTCTCGGTGCCCCATTCGCGGGTGTATTCGACCCCGTTGAGGGTGTAGGTCGGCAGCCCGATCAGGCTTTGAGGGCCGGCCAGCCGACGCAGCTCCGCTTCACTGTTGATGGTGACGTAGCTGAGGTAGTTGAACAGGATCACTGACTCGACCTGCCCGGCGATGTCACCGGTGGTGTGCACTTGCAGCCAGTAGTCTTCGTCGTTCATGTAATAGCGCGACAACCAGGTCGACTGCCCGAGATCAATGGTGCCGGCACTCCAGATCTGCTGGGAACCGGGGATGGTCACCGCGGTTTTTTCGTCGAGCAGCAGTTTCAGGGTCGTGTCGAACATCACGCCCTTGCCCAACGCCAGGCCCAGCGGGCCGCTGACTGGCAGGTTATCGTTGGCTGTCCATTTCGAATCGGTATTCGTGCTCGCGTTCGGGGCCTCAAGCCCCAGCAACTGTTTAAACCATCCCATTGGAGATTTCCTTGAGGCGAGTGGAGGCGATGTAGAAGAGTTCGCCGCCCTTGACGCGAGTGGCGCCGGGCGGGTTGATCGAAGGCTGTCGGGCGCCTTTGGCGCGGTAGCCGATAAGGGTCGCGTTGTGGTGTTCTTTCATCTGTGCGTACAGATCGCCGAACGTTGCTTCAAAGGTTTCGGGCAGTCTCATCAGGTATTGGGTGGCGCCTTGGCCCACGCACAGCAATTCATTGATGACCACTGACGAGCCCGGATCCTGAGAGGCGCGCACCAACATTTCGATGGCCATGCTTGAGGTGCATTCCAGGCTGGGCGCGTAGGCGCTGGCGAGTGCGGCGATTTCACTTTCATTGAAGTGGGCGACCACATGCCCGACCGGGCTCAGTTGATTGACCGCCAACACGGTGGCCAGGGTCAGATCGTCTGAATGGGTTCGTACCAGCACGCGCTCGGCGCCAGGTACGCCGGCACGCAGCAAAAGCGCGGCAGAGGACAGGCTTTCGCCTTTGATAAAGGCCGCCTTGCCCGGCATGGGGTTTTCTTCGAGGTCGCAATCGCAAATGACGATCAGGTTGTCATTGGACGTTTCGTCCTGCAGCAGCAACTCAATAACCCGCTCGCTGGATGCACCTTCCCAGCCGATGAGAACGGTATGGCCGACCTTGCCGGTGAAATCGCCTTTGCCCTTCATGCCTTTTCTCCATACATCGATGACACTGCTGGTGGTTTTACCAATGGCTGCCGTCAGCAGCGCAATGCCCCCGAGCATGACCCAGGTAGCCACGAAAATCCGTCCCGCGGCTGTCTGTGGCGCGAGATCGCCGTAGCCGACGGTGAGCGTGGTGGTGAGATAGAAGTAGGTGAACGTGGCGGGGGCGGTGAGGTGTTGCTCGCCCAGAAGCACCAGCCCCAGATATGCCGTGCTCAGGTGTACGCCCAGCGCAATGGCCAGGCCGGCCCAGCCGAAGCGATGGAAAAAGGACGCCGCGTATGTGCGCAATAAAAGGAAAATCGACATTACATCCCTGACTCCTTGGGGGCTCATTCCTGGCGACGTAATCGCTCTGGCGTCTGAGTGCTCAAGCGCGGTTACCGGACGGCATTAAACCTGCTGCGCGGCATAGATAACAGTACCTTGGCTGCAATAAACCCGGCGATCGCACCAAAGATATGTCCTTCGAAGGAAATGCCCCGGCGCGGAAGGAAGCCAACAACCAGCCCGCCATAGAGCAGGGCCACGACACTGGCCGTTATCAGGTTGCTCCAGCTCCTCTGGAACCAGGCGCGCGACAGGAGATACGCCCACAGCCCGAACACCCAGCCGCTGGCACCGATATGCACGCCGGCAAAACCGAACAGCCAGATCAGCGAACCGCCCAGCAAAATGATGATAGCGCTGACGGCCATGAACCGGTTGAGCCCTTCGACAATGACCAGGGTGCCGAGGATCAAAAAGGCAATCAGGTTGGCGCTCAGGTGCGCAAAGGATGTGTGCAGGAAAGGCGAGGTGATGATGCCGGCCAGTCCGTGCAGGGTTCGCGGAACCAGGCCGAAGGCGTTAAGGCTGTAGCCGGTCGCAACATTGAGCAGTTGCAGCGCAACCATGAAGATGGCCAGGCCGGCGATTGTCTTGAAACCCTTCAGGGCATCCATCCTTGACCTCGATTCGGCAGTAAAGAAGGGCGATCAATTAATGCCTGTCAGTTAAGAGATAGAACAAGCACTGAGTAAAATTGTGGCGAGGGAGCTTGCTCCCGCTGGGCCGCGAAGCGGCCCCTCTTATCCCCAAAAAGAAGGGACTGCTGCGCAGTCCAGCGGGAGCAAGCTCCCTCGCCACAGGGTCAGTGCACTTGACTGACTGGCTGACCGGGTTACTCGGCCGATTTTTTCTTCAGGCGTTCCAGAATCGCATTGGCGCTGCCTTCGTCCGGTGTGATGCCGGCATCGCGCAGTTTGCGTTCCAGGTCGGTGCCGGTCGACGCATCGGCCAGTTCGTCCTGGGCTTGCAGTTCAGCGGCGCGTTGCTGCTGCTTGGCCTGCAGGCGGTTCAGTGTGCCGACGGCGGTTTCCAGCTTGCCGTTGGCGCCGCCACTGGCGATCGAAGCACTGACCTGGGCTTTCTGTACGCTTTCACGAGCCTTGGCCATGTCCACTTGCTGACGCAGGCTTTTGATGCGGTTTTCGGCCTTGGTGATGTCTTTGCGCATGTTGTCGGCGTAACCGCCGAATTCGGTGGCCTGCTTTTGCTCGACATCCAGTTCATTGGTCAGGGTCGAAATGGCTTCGGCCACTTCCAGTGCCAGGTCTTCGCGGTTGGCCTGGATGGCGGCCAGGGCCTTGGATTCCAGGTCCTTGATCTTGGCGTTGTACTCGCTGACGCGGTCAGCCGACAGTTTGTGCTTGGCCATGATGGTGACCAGCTCACGCTTGGCGTTGGCCAGCGCGCTGTCAGCATCGCGAATTTCCTGGTCGAGAATGCGCAGGGCCTGTTGGTCGACGATCGATTCGCCGACTTCGTTGGCACCGCCACGCAGCGCGGTGAACAATTTGCTCCAGATGGACTGAGTCATTGGATATATCCTGTTCCCGAATAATTAATTGAAGAAGCGTTCAAAGGCTTCGCTGGCGCGCTGGACGTTGTCGACGAGGGTTTTGATCTCGGTCACGACGTTGGTCAGGCTGGAGTCGGAGCTCAGCGCGCCGAACATGTTGTAAACGATCTGCCCGTTGGGCATGGACTCGATACCGATCGAGGACAGCGGGAACATTTCCCGGCTGCGCAATACGGCATCATTGAATGCTGGGACGTCGTTTATCGACTCGACATCGACCAGAACGGTATCGACGATGATCTGATCGCCAACCACCGCGATGTAAATCGGCAAGCCACCGAAATCGTTCATTTCCAGCTTGATGCTGGATTCGGAGCCTTGAACGAGGGAGAGGGTGATTTCGTTCGCAACCACTTCGTCGAGGGCCTGGAGGGCGCTGTAGAGGCGATCGATGTTCCAGTTATTACCTGCGCTCATGTAATTCTCCGACATGAATGAGCCAGCCAGAATCGGTTGGCGTAGCTGTTTCTCCATCTGCTTGAGCAGGCTTCGATTTTCGGGAAGCACCCAAGTCTCGTGTTTCACATAGCCGGCGGCACCCAGGCCCGCGCGCATCTGCTTCATGTAAAAGCTCGATGGTTTTTTCGCGGAGGGTTTCGAGCGCTCTCCCTTGCGGCTCGCTGAATCGGTAACAGACCCGGTAGGCGGATCTGATGGAGAGCTGCTTTTCATGGTGCTGATCCCGTTGTGAAAAACTCACGCGTGATAACACTACAGGCTATTTTTGCAGCCCTCAATAGCTCACGCGTGAGATTTTTTCGACGGTTGCGCAGGTGTATGAAAAAGAAGGGAAGCAGCATGATTCCGGTCAGTTAAGCGTAATCCTGTGGAACGAGCCTCTCATCTAACCAGCCAGAAACTCATCGGTGGACACCACGCTCGCATAAGCAAACCCCAAGGCCGACATGAACGCGGCATGCACATGGGCGGCTGGGACGGTGACGCCGTTGAACTCCAGGTCGAGGGTGGCACAGGCGTCGTGGATCACCGTGACCGTATAGCCGAAGTCTGCTGCGGCACGGGTGACGCCGTCGATGCACATGTGGCTCATGCTGCCGACCACCACCAGGTGTTCGATACCTTGCTGGTCGAGGATGGCCTTGAGTTCGGTTTCGCGGAACGCGTTGACGAAGTGCTTGAGCACCACCGGTTCATCGGCGCGGTTCAGGACTTTGGGGTGCAACTTCGCGCCGTCGGAGCCTGGGGTGAAGAACGGTGCGGCGTCGGAGGTGAATTCGTGGCGGATGTGTACCACCGCGTCACCGGCCTCGCGAAAGGCCTGGATCAGCCGTGCAGCGTTGTCTGCGGCGGCATCGGCGCCCGCCAAAGGCCACTTGCCCTGGGGGAAGTAGTCGTTCTGGATATCGACTACGATGAGTGCTTGCTTGGCCATGAGTGTTTCCTCGAAGTGCTTGTTGGGTGTGATTCAAGTATCAGGTTCTGCAGGCCGTCCGAGGATTGGCCGCACCGACAATAGAAGGGGGAAAACTGACAATGGGCGTAGAAAGGGCAGTCGTCGAATTGGGCGTGCTGATCTATCCCGGCGCGCAGATGGCGGCGGTGCATGGGCTGACGGATCTGTTCGGGGTGGCCAACCGGATTGCCGCCGAGTATCAGACGGCGCAGTTGCCGTTGTTGCGGGTCAGTCATTGGCGGGTCGAGGGCGATCAGGTGCCAGAGCGGGTCTATGACAGTCAACCCGGCCCGGCCGAAGCGTTGGTCGCGGTGTTGATCCCGCCGTCGATTGGCGGCTTTTCCGCGGGCCAGGCATCGCAAGGGCTGATCCGCTGGATTCGTCAGCAACACGCCAGTGGTGCGACGTTGGGCGGGGTTTGCGTGGGGTCGATCCTGTTGGCTGAAAGCGGCCTGCTCGACGGCCGTAGCGCCACCACTCATTGGACCTCGGCCAAAGCCTTCGCCGAGCGTTACCCGGCGATCAAGCTCAAGGCTGACACGCCCATCGTCGATGACGGCGATCTGATTACCACCGCCGGGCTGATGGCCTGGTCAGAGCTGGGGTTACGGCTGGTGAACCGCTTGCTGGGGCCGAGCATTGCCACTAGCACGGCACGCTTTCTGGTGGTGGAGCACAGCGACAGCGCGAGCGAATGCGGCAGTAATTTTTCACCGATTCTCAGCCATGGCGATGCCTCGATTCTCAAGGTCCAGCATTGGCTGCAAAGCACCGGGGCGGTCGATGTCTCGCTGGCGGCAATGGCCGAACGGGCGGGGCTGGAAGAGCGCACCTTCCTGCGGCGATTCCGCGCGGCGACCGGGTTGAAACCCACCGAGTACTGCCAGCACCTGCGCGTCGGCAAAGCGCGCGAGATGCTCGAATTCACCAACGGCACCATTGATCACATTGCCTGGACCGTGGGTTATCAGGACCCGAGTGCGTTTCGTGCGACGTTCAAAAAGATTACCGGGCTGGCGCCGAGTGATTACCGGACGCGGTTTGGCGTGACGCCGCCAGCTGTTGTGGCCCGGTAGCCAGAGCACGTCAGATCAAGAAAATGTGGGAGGTTTGAGTCGTGCAAAATGCCGGAGTCCTGAAGGGCGTCGTGCAGAATCAAACAGGCGTAATGCCATTACTGTCTGGGCAACCGGCTGATTTAACAGTCGTTCTTCATCAGCCGCCATTGGCCTGATCCCTGCACCCCTCCAGCTACATTTATCCAACGCAGATTGAAGGGGGGACGCATGACCCCAACAAATCGCAAGAAACTGGTACTCGCCCATTCGGTACGGCCCGATGCCCCGCTGCACGAAGTTGAAACCAATCGGGCGCTGGCTCGTTGGCTGGCGCAGATCGTCGGGCTCGAATACGGCGGCAGTTACGACCCGCAACTGCACAGCGGTCGTGACCGCTATCTGTTGCCGACCCAGACGCTGGTGGGCGCCGCTACCGCCCGGAAGCTGGGCGTCAAAGGGCCGGAGGATTTGTGGGGCGGTTACGTCGACCACGATTTCATCTGCACCAAAGCCATCAGTCATGGGCTGTTGAACCGCGATGCGTTCGCGCCCGAAGGCTGGGCAACGTTGTTTTGCGAACGGGTGCGCAGCGTCGTGCTCGATGGCCTCAGCGTGTTCTCCCTGGACGATGCGCGCCCGGCGGCGGAGCACCTGCTCTACAGCGGCCCGATCCGCATCAAGCCTATTCACGCCTGCGCCGGACGCGGTCAGGAAGTGATCAAAAGTCTTGACCAGTTCGACGCCATCCTCGCTCGCCCCGATGCCAAGGCACTGTTCACCGAAGGCGTTGTGCTGGAGCAGGATTTGACCGAGGTGATCACCCATAGCGTCGGCCAAAGCTTCATCGGCGACACAGTGCTGAGTTATTGCGGTGATCAATACTTGACCGAAGACGCTCAGGGCGAGCAGGTTTATGGAGGGTCCAACCTGTTGGTGGTGCAGGGTTATTACGAGGACCTGCTGGCGCTGGAACTGCCGGATGACGTGAGGCTGGCGATCCAGCAGGCACAGGTATTCGACAGTGCGGCGGATGAAGCCTACCCCGGTTTCTATGCTTCGCGGCGCAACTACGACATCGCCCAGGGGCTGGATTGCAACGGCCGACAACGCAGCGGCGTGCTCGAACAATCCTGGCGCCTGGGCGGTGCCAGCAGCGCCGAGGTCGCTGCGTTGCAGAGCTTTGTCAACGACCCCGGCCTGCGTGCGATTCGCGTGTCGTCGGTCGAAACCTATAGCGATCAAACGCTGCCGGCGAACGCTATCGAGGTGTACCGCGGGCCGGCGGAGCGCAGTGATTTTCTTCTCAAGTACGTAACGGTCAAATCCTATGACGGCTAGAAGCGAAACCATTCAGATCGACATCGACGATGAACAGATGAGCGGGACCTTCCTCAGCCCCAAATCGAAAGTCCCGGGGGTGCTTTTCGTCCACGGCTGGGGCGGTAGCCAGGAGCGCGACCTGGATCGCGCCAAAGGCATTGCCGGGTTGGGTTGTGTGTGCCTGACGTTCGACTTGCGTGGCCATACCGGCGGGACCGGCATTCCGTTGTCCAGGGTCACCCGCGAAGACAACCTGCGCGACCTGCTGGCAGCCTACGACCGCTTGCTCGCCCACCCGGCGCTCGACACCTCTGCGATCGCGGTGGTCGGCACCAGTTATGGCGGTTATCTGGCGGCGATCCTGACGACATTGCGCCCTGTGCGCTGGTTGGCGTTGCGGGCGCCGGCGCTGTATCGCGATGACTTGTGGCACACACCCAAGCGTGACCTGGACAAGGCCGACTTGCACGATTACCGCGGCACACGGGTGCGCGCCGACAGCAATCGCGCGCTGCATGCCTGCTCGCAATTTACCGGGGATGTGTTGCTGGTGGAGTCCGAAACTGACGCCTATGTACCCCACGCGACGATCATGAGTTACCGCGCCGCGTGTCAGCAGACTCACTCGCTGACTCACCGGATCATCGATGGTGCGGATCACGCCTTGAGCGACCCGGTTTCGCAACAGGCGTACACCTCGATTCTGGTGGATTGGATCACCGAGATGGTGGTGGGTGAGCGGTTGAGCATCATTCAATCGAGTTGAGAGATGCGGTGGTTTTGCGATCATTCGTGGATGCGACCGCTCACCGAGGTTTCTTCGAGATCCGCAACGACTTGGCCTTGGCTTCCACCACCAGATACATCAACACCGTTATCAACAGCGGCAGAATGAAATAGATCGCCCGATAAGCGATCAACCCCGCCACCAGGCTGCCCCGCGATACTTCGTGCTGCAGCAGCACCACGAACACCGCCTCCAACACACCGAGCCCGGCCGGGATATGGGTGATGACCCCGGCAACGGCGCTGATCAGCAACACACCAAGCACCAGCGGATAATCCAGTTTGCTCGGCAGCAACGTGAAGATCACCGCCGCCATCAACGCCCAGTTCAGTGCGCCGAGGGCCAGTTGCAGGATTGCCATGCGTAGCGACGGCAGAATGATTTCCACGCCGCGAACCGACCATTTCCGGCGCCTGGAATACCGGCAGGCTGCCAGATATCCGGTGCTCAACAGCAGCAACAAAATCCCCACGTCTTGCAGTGCATTGCTGCTCACTTTCCAGCCCGGCGGCATTCGCATCAGGCCGCTGCTGAACACCGCGCCGGCAATTACCATGTAGCCGAACCAGTTGGTCGCCAGGCTCAGCCCGAGGATTTTTGCGATGTTGCCTTTGCTCACGCCGAGCCGCGAATACAGCCGATAACGCATGGCGACGCCGCCGACCCAGGCGCTCAGGTTGAGGTTGAAGGCATAGCTGATGATCCCCACCGGGAGGATCTGCCGCCAAGTCAGGTTCTGCCGGATGTAGGTGCGCCCGATCAGATCGAAACAGGCATAGACCAGAAAGCTTGCCAGGGTCACACCTGACGCAATGATCAACGTGCGTACTTTGAAATCAGCCAGGGTATCGAACACTTCGTTCCATTCGATGCGCTGGGCGAGCATCGTGAACAATACGATCAGCGCCAGGAAAAACAGCATCGTCAGCGGCCTTTTCCAGCGGTGCCAGTGGTGTTTGCCCGGCGTGTCGGAGTGCGGCGCAGGCTGCGCTTGGGAATGGCTCATGCCTTGGCGCTCCCGGTCGGATGAGTAAAGGGTTTCAGGCGCGGTTTATGCGCCGGCAACCAACCGGCCCACGCCGGGAAATGCCGCAGGATGTGGAACACCAGAAAGCCGATGGTCATGTGCCAGATCCGCCCGCGAGGCGCCGTGTCCACCGACATGACCTTGCAGTGGTTGCTGCTCAGATCATCGAGACGCTGGAACAGGTCGTGATTGAAGGCACGGTCGCGGATCAGCACGTTGGCTTCCAGGTTCAGGGACAGGCTCAGTGGGTCGAGGTTGCTTGAGCCGACAGTGCTCCAGTCCTCGTCGACCAGAGCGACTTTGCCATGCAGGGGGCGGTCGCAATATTCGTAGATCAACACCCCGGCCCGCAGCAGGTAGTCGTAGGTCATGCGCGCGGCGAGTCTGGCCACCCGCAGGTCCGGTTGCCCCTGAAGAATCAGGCGCACCTCGACCCCCCTGCGTGCCGCATTGCGGATCTCGTGCAGCAGCCGATAACCGGGGAAGAAGTAGGCATTGGCGATCACCACGCGACGCCGGGCACTGCGCAGCACCTGTAAATACACCTCTTCGATATCTTTTGGGTGTTCTGCGTTGTCGCGATACACCAGTCGCACCTGACCGTCATGATCGTCGACCGCCAGTTCAGCATGCCGCTGCCGGCGGCGTTGCCACCAGTATTTGGCTCGGGCCGGGCGACCGCCTTGCAGCAAGGCGAAATGATGAATATCGGCCACCGCCGGGCCTTGCACTTCAACCGAGTAATCCTGTTTGGCCTCGGGGCCGAAGTCGGCCAGATGGTCGGCGGAAAAATTGATTCCGCCGAGGAACGCAATCGCGCCGTCGACCACCACAATCTTGCGGTGCAGGCGGCGGAACCAGTTGGTACGGATGCCCAGATGACGCGGGGCGGGATCGAATATTTGCAGGCGTACCCCTGCAATGCTCAGGGCAGCGAGGAACTCCGTGCTCAGTTCGCCACAGCCGAATCCATCGAGACTGACAGTAATACGCACGCCGCGTTGCGCCGCTTCAATCAGGATCTGTTGAAGCTCATTGCCGACCTTGTCCTCGAACACAATGAAGGTTTCCAGCAGGATTTCCCTCTGGGCCTGGCGCAGCACTTCAAACACCCGTGGAAAGTACGCCTCACCGTTTTCCAGCAACTCGACCCGATTGTTTCCGTGCCAGCCGTATTCAACATCAGTCACCGCAGGCTCGCGCACGGGGGGAGGTGGGGAGACGTGTTCGACCGTGGTTTTTTCCATCGGCGGGCTGCTCATAACTCGATCTCCACCGACAGGGGCGCATGGTCGGAAAGGTGTGACCAGGGGCGTGCCGCCAGTACTTGCGGATGGCTGGCCTTGAGATTGCGCAGGTAAATACGGTCCAGGCGTAACGCCGGCAAACGCGCGGGGAAACTGCGCGCCGGTTTGCCATGCTGCTCGACAAAGACCTCACGCAAACCGCAAGGCTTGAGCAACGCATCGGCGCGCAGGCGCCAGTCGTTGAAGTCGCCGGCGACGACCACCGGGGCATCTTGCGGTAACTCTTCCAGGCGTCGGATCAGCAGCTTGAGCTGTGCCGTCCGGTGGCTTTCGCGCAACCCCAGATGGACGCAAATGGCATGCACTTCCCGACCATCGCCGGGCATGCGCAACACGCAATGCAGGATTCCACGGTTTTCATGGCCGCTGATGGACACGTCGAGATTGTCATGGCGAATGATCTGGAATTTCGACAACAGTGCATTGCCGTGATCGCCCGCCGGGTAGACCGCGTTGCGCCCGTAGGCGAATTGCGGCCACAGGCTATCGGCAAGGAATTCGTACTGGGGCATCGCCGGCCAATTGTTGTAGCGCTGGGGGTGCTGTTCGTGGGTGCCGTGGACCTCCTGCAAAAACACCACATCGGCGGACACACTGCGCACCGCATCGCGCAACTCGGGCAGGATGAAGCGCCGATTGAGTGCGGTGAACCCCTTGTGGGTGTTGACCGTCAGCACGGTGAAGCGGCTCACGGCATTGATGATGGGTTGCTGTTCATCCGTCCCACCGACCGGTTCGGGAGTGCTCATGGCAGCGCTCCTTCGGCAACCGGTTCGCACCACAGGGCATAACGTTCGGGCCGTTGCAGGGTGTAGAGCGATCCATCGATTTCGATGCTGTTGACTGCCCGTGACGCGAATTGCAATTCGCGTTTGTGGGTCAGCCCCTTCGGGTAGAAGCCTCCCCGCCAGGGCGTGTAGCGCCAGCCTGAAATGCCGATATGAATCGCCGCCATGTCGCCTCCCATCCTCGGACAGCCCTGTCTTTTGATGACTGCCAGGCATGCGAGAAAGTTTCGACGGGGCTACGGACGGTAAAAGCAAAAGATCGCAGCCTTCGGCAGCTTCCCACAGGCGCGCAGGAGTTGCCGAAGGCTACGATCTTTTGATCTATCAGTGCCCGGCGACGATCCGGGCCGAACCTTCAGCCGGCTCGGCATACACCGGGCCCAATCGATCGAGACGACCACTCCAGGCGGTCAGTGCCAATGCCACCAGCACCACCAGGCCACCGATCCACGCGGTATGGATCAGGCCCATATGCGCCACGATCAAGCCACCACCCCACGCACCACCGGCAATGCCGAGGTTGAACGCCGCAATGTTCAGGCCCGACGCCACGTCCACCGCATGCGGGGTGTGATGTTCGGCCTGACGCACCACATACACCTGCAGCCCCGGCACGTTACCGAACGCCACTGCACCCCAGACCAGCACAGTGGCCAGGGCCAGCCATGGATTGGCGGCGGTGAAGGTCAGTGCGAACAGTACGGCGGCGAGCAGGGCGAAGATGATTTTCAGGGCGCCGATCGGGCCGCGTTTATCCGCCAGCTTGCCGCCCCAGATGTTGCCGACGGCCACCGAGATGCCGTACACCAGCAGCACCAGGCTGACGGTGCTGGCGCTGAAGCCCGCAATGTCCTGAAGAATCGGCGCCAGAAAGGTGAAGGCGATGAACGAGCCGCCGTAGCCGACCGCCGTCATGGCATACACCAACAACAGGCGCGGTTGTTTCAGTACCTGCAACTGCTGCAACAGCGAAGCCGGTTTGCTGTGGGCGATGTTCTTCGGTACGTAGAGCAGGCTGCCGATGAAGGCGATCACACCCAGTGCAGACACCGCGAGGAAGGTTTCACGCCAGCCGAAATGCTGACCGATAAACGTCCCCAGTGGCACGCCAGTGACCAGCGCCACAGTCAGGCCGGTGAACATGATGGCAATCGCGCTGGCGGCTTTTTCCTTAGGCACCAGGCTGGTGGCGATGATCGAGCCAATTGAGAAAAACACCCCGTGGGCCAGGCCGGTGACGATCCGCGCAATGATCAGCGACTCGTAGCTGGGCGCTTTCCAGGCCAACAAGTTGCCGAGGGTGAACAGCACCATCAGCGACAACAGCAGCAATTTACGCGGGACTTTGCCGGTGAGGGCGGTCAGCACCGGCGCGCCGATGGCCACCCCGAGCGCATACAGACTGACCAGCAGACCGGCGGACGGCAGGCTGACGCCGAGGTCGGCGCCGATGGTGGGTAACAGGCCAACGATGACGAACTCCGTCGTCCCGATGGCGAAAGCGCTGAGGGTCAGCGCCAGCAAGGCAATGGGCATGGCTGCAACTCCGGTGGATTGATTGATGGAGCGCAGTGTCGGGGTTTGGGGCGTGCGGAAAAATACAGGGATGGGCATTTGATATTTGCGTGCAGGTCAAATATCTCACGGCTGGTATTAAACCTTGTGGCGAGGGAGCTTGTCGGATCGCCGCACCGTCCCGCTCGGCTGCGGAGCAGTCGTGAAACCACACAGCGTGGTGCATTCGGGAGAAATGGGTTTGCAGGTTTTGGGGGCGCTTCGCACCCCAGCGGGAGCAAGCTCCCTCGCCACAGGAGATTGAATCCTACAAGGGGGAGTGGCGGATCAGTGTGTTGCGTACTTCTGTAGTCGATTGCTGATCCAGCTCCAGCCAGAACTGCTGCTTGCCGGCGATCTCGGCGGCAGCCGGCAAGCCGTCGCGATACACCAGTCGATTGCTCGCCAGCGCCGGCACTTTCACGCCCGGCAACAGGGTGCCGGCGAGGTTCAGCGGATCCACCCCGCACACCGCAATCAAACTACCGTCATGGGGGCGCCGCCTGACTTCGCGCAGCAACGGGATCGCCTCGGGCAGGGCAAACTGTTCGCCGGCCAAACCACTGACAAACCGCCCGCCACGAATCTCGCCCCGGGCCTCCAACCGATGGAACGTGCGCAGCAATTCCCGCCAACTCGGCAGCCAATCCGCCTCACGCTCCAGCAAGCGCCAGAACACCACGCCATAACGGCGCAGCAAGGTCATGGCGATGTGTTCCAGGGTTTCTGTGGGCGTGGATGTCGGGCGTTGTTTATCCACAACCGGCTTATCCACAACCGGCGCGGCAGTACCACGGCGCAGCAACGCCCAGCGCCCGGCGTCGTCCATCCCGCCGACAAACGCGCCGCGCCCGCGTCGACTGCTGCGATTCTGGCGTTTGCTGGCCGGGGTGATCAGCGCCCGCAACCCGGCGAAACTGTCGGCGTTTACCAGTCCGGCGCCGACCAGTTCCTGCAAGGCGATTTCCAGTTCCGAGCGCAGCAGATGGGCCTCGTGCATCAGCTCATCGAAAAACAGTGCGCCGTGCTGGCTGAGTGCTGCATGGACCTTTTGTGTTTTTGGCGACAGCTCGTTGACCGGTGTCTGCTCGGTCAAGCTGCTCCACAACCCGACCTGACTACGCGGCAGCAACAGAATCGGCGTGCTGCGCAATGCCGTGCCGGCGCTCTTGTTGCGCGCGGTCAGGCGGGTCCAGACCAGTTTGCCGCTGCGGCATAACTCATCCAGCCAGCTCGCCGAATAGTCTTTGAGCCGCGCCGGCAGAATGTCGCTGTCCCATGCCGAAGCGGCGGCGGGGTAGCCTTCGAACTGGCTGATGATCGCCGGCAACACTGCGCTGCCCTGGCCTCGGCTCAGGGTGGAAAGATGCTGCCAGTCGAACAGAAAACGCATGAAGTCCTGCAACGCCACCGGCTCGATTTCCCGCCGCAGCCGTTTGACCGTGTAGCGATGAATCCGCGCCAGCAGATGTCGTTCGCACCATTCCTCTTCGCGGGCGTCCGGGCTGAACTGCCCGCGCAGCACGTAACCTTCACGTTCCAGTTGGGCCAGGGCCTGAGTGACTTGAAGCGCCGGTAGACCAAGTGGTTCGGCAATCGCTTTCAGCGGCAATGGACCAAACGCACTGAGCCGCGCGCGGACCACTTCCAGCACCGCTTCGTCCGGCTCCCAGATTTCATTGAAACCGGGCAACGCCTCCAACGACGGAAACAACGTGGCCTGTGGATAAATCGCCCGCAGGCAGGTCAGTCGCTCCAGTGGCAGCCACAGCGATTGCTTGGCGTTAATCTGCAAACGGCTGGCGCGGCCACTCTCGGCCAGGGTGTTCAGCCATTCGAGCCAATTGGGGGTGGCCCGGGCCTCGGCGTCGGTGATGCACGCCAGGCTCATCAAGGCCTCATGCATTTCATCGAGGCCGGTTGGCGTTGGCCAGGCTTCGTCGCGCACGGCGGCAATCGCGTCGGCGTCCAGCGCACCGAGGTCGTCGGTGGACTGCGGATCGCTCCAGCGGCGGTTGAGTACCGCCTGAGTGCGGCGTTCTTCCAGCGGCGCGTCGTCGAGGAAGGTGTAGGGGCGGGCACTGAGGATTTCCGCCGCCAGTGGCGAAGGCGCCGGCAGGTCGCGGCTGATCAGGCGGATATCGCCCCGTTCCATGCGCCGCAATAATGCCAGCCAGCCTTCGCTGTCCATGGCCTCGTGCAGGCAATCGTCGAGGGTTTGTTCCACCAGCGGATGGTCGGGAATCTCGCGCTCGCCGGCGAGGTTTTCCACGCAGGCGATCTGATCGGGAAACACGCTGGCGATCAGGTCTTCGCTTTTCATCCGCTGGATCTGCGGCGGCACTTTGCGGCCGCCGCTG
This sequence comes from Pseudomonas sp. Pseusp11, assembly GCF_047304405.1. Classification (NCBI taxonomy): domain Bacteria; kingdom Pseudomonadati; phylum Pseudomonadota; class Gammaproteobacteria; order Pseudomonadales; family Pseudomonadaceae; genus Pseudomonas; species Pseudomonas sp. Pseusp11. The sequence continues at coordinate 201,919 of NZ_JBGLZF010000004.1, read as the reverse complement.
TAGCGTGGCAGCGCCAGGGCGACCCCGGCATTCCAGCGCCAGCGCACGCCGAACAGCGGGGCCTCGAGCACCGCTTGAGTCAGGATATGTTCGGCGCTGTTGCTGTGCAGGTAGCGCCAGACGTCGTCCAGCTCGAAGCTGTGGCTGGTGGACAGCGACAACACGATGGCGTCCTCGCTGGCGGCGGCCTGCAATTCGAAGTTGAAGGTGCGGCAGAAACGCTTGCGCAGGGCCAGGCCCCAGGCGCGGTTGATGCGGCTGCCGAACGGTGAGTGGATGATCAGCTGCGTACCGCCTGACTCGTCGAAAAAACGCTCCATCACCAGTGTGTCCTGGGACGGCAAGGCGCCGAGGGTCAGGCGGGCCCGGGCCAGGTAGTCGACCAGTTGCTCGGCGCTGGCGAGGTTCAAGCCGAGGGTGTCGGTCAGCCAGTCGAGCGCCGGTTGCAGATTGCCGGGTGTGGCGGCGAGCAGTTCATCGAGTTGCGCTTGCAGGCGGGCCACGGCTAACGACAGTTCATTGCTGCGACCGGGTGCTTCCCCGAGCCAGAACGGAATGGTCGGCGGCTGGCCCTGAGCATCTTCGACCCGGACCCTGCCGGTTTCGACCCGCAGGATTCGATATGAGGTATTGCCCAGCTGAAAGATATCCCCGGCGATGCTTTCCACCGCGAAGTCTTCGTTGACGCTGCCGATGTTCAGCCCCTGAGGCTCCAGCAACACGCTGTAGTCGGCGTTGTCGGGAATCGTCCCGCCGCTGGTCACGGCGGTCAGCTTGGCGCCCCGACGGCCGCGCAAGGTGCGGCTTACGGCGTCCCGGTGCAGATACGCGCTACGCATGCCCTGGCGACCGTTGTAGCCCTCGGCGAGCATGTGCAGCAGCGCCTGATATTGTTTTTCGTCGAGCTTGGCGTAAGGCGAGGCTTTACGCAGCATCTCCAGCAACGCCTGCTCGTGCCATTCCTGGCAACTGACCTCGGCGATGATCTGCTGGGCCAGCACATCCAGCGGCGCTTCGGGGATCAGCAAGGTGTCGAGTTCGCCACGGCGCACGCAATCGAGCAAAGCGGCGCATTCGATCAGGTCGTCGCGGGTGGTGGCGAACAATCGGCCCTTGGGTGTGCCGCCGACCTGATGCCCGGAGCGGCCGACCCGTTGCAGAAAACCGGCAATCGAGCGTGGCGAAGCGATCTGGCACACCAGGTCGACGTCGCCGATATCAATCCCCAGTTCCAGCGAGGCGGTGGCGATCAGCACTTGCAGCTCGCCGCGCTTGAGCCGTTGCTCGGCGTCCAGGCGAAACTCCTTGGCCAGGCTGCCATGGTGGGCGGCCACCGCGTCTTTGCCGAGGCGTTCACTCAAGTGTCGGCTCAGGCGTTCGGCCAAGCGCCGGGTGTTGACGAAAATCAGCGTGGTCCGGTGATCGCGGGCGAGGGCGGCGAGGCGGTCATAGACCAGCTCCCACACGTCGTTGGCCATCACCGCCGACAGCGGCACGGGCGGCACTTCGATATCGAGATCCCGTGGGCGGGCATGGCCGATGTCGATGATTTCGCAGTCGCGATCACCGCCAACCAAAAAACGCGATACCGCCTTGATGGGTTTTTGCGTGGCGGACAGGCCGATCCGCACCAACGGTTGCGGGCAAAGCGCTTGCAGGCGCTCCAGGCTCAGGGCCAGGTGACTGCCGCGTTTGCTGGCGGCGATGGCGTGGATTTCGTCGACGATCACCGTTTGCGTGGTGCCGAGCATTTTCCGGCCGGAGTCGGAGCCGAGCAGCACGTATAGGGATTCCGGAGTGGTCACCAGAATGTGCGGCGCGGTTTTGCGCATGGCCGAGCGGTCTTTTTGCGGCGTATCGCCGGTGCGCACGGCAGTGCTGATCGGCACGTCGGGCAGGCCCATCAGGCGTAACTGCTCGGTGATGCCGGCCAGCGGGTTTTGCAGGTTGATCCGGATGTCGTTGGACAGGGCCTTGAGCGGCGAAACGTAGACCACCAGGGTTTCGTCCGGCAGGCCATCCGGGTTTTCCAGGCCGCGATGGACCAGATCGTCGAGCACGGCCAGAAACGCGGCGAGGGTTTTGCCGGAGCCGGTGGGCGCGGCAATCAGCGTTGAACGGCGCTGGCGGATCAACGGCCACGCCCGGGCCTGGGCGGCGGTGGCCGTCGCGAAGGTGTTGCTGAACCAGGCGCTGACGGCGGGGTGGAAACCGTTCAGCGCGCTGTCTGCGGGGATGGGCAGGTTCATGAGCCAATTTATGCGGGTGGGGGCTGGAAGTTGCAAGTACCGCTCAGGCTCTGTGTTGATCCTGAGGCCAGTAGCCGCACCACAAATCCTCGGGAACTACACTTTACGGGTGACGGTTGCGCACTAAACCCGCAAAATGCAACGATTCCGGCAATTATTGAGGACATCGCCTGCGGGCGCTGTCGATAAAGCCATCGTTCCAATCAGACTGGGCCTGCTGACTCTATGCGAATGCGCCTTATGTTACTGGGCGGCGGAAATGCCCTTGGGCAGGCGCTGATTCGCCTCGGTGCGGAGGAAGACATCGGTTTCCTCGCCCCCCGCCCACCACAAGACGGCTGGGACGCCGCGAGCCTGACGCAACTGCTCGACGATACCCGTCCGGATGCGTTGATCAATCTCGCCTACTATTTCGACTGGTTCCAGGCGGAGACCGTCAGCGAGCAGCGTCTGGCCGGGCAGGAGCGCGCCATCGAGCGTCTGGCCGAGCTGTGCCAGCATCACAACATCGTGCTGCTGCAACCGTCGAGTTATCGCGTGTTCGATGGCTCCCGGGCGACTGCCTACAGCGAAAAAGACGAACCGGTACCGTTGGGCTTGCGCGGTCAGGCCTTGTGGCGCATCGAGCAAAGCGTGCGCGCCACCTGTCCACAGCACGTGTTGCTGCGTTTTGGCTGGCTGCTCGATGACAGCCCCGAGGGCACCCTCGGGCGATTCCTCACCCGGGCCGAGAAAGCGGAAGAGCTGCTGATGGCGGATGATCGTCGCGGTAATCCGACGCCGGTGGACGATGCAGCCCGGGTGATCATCTCGGTGCTCAAGCAACTCGATTGCGCGGCGCCGCTGTGGGGCACTTACCACTACGCCGGGCATGAGGCGACCACGCCGCTGGCACTGGGGCAGGCGATTCTCACTGAAGCACGCGCCCTGCACCCGCTGGCCATCGAAGCGCCGACTGCCCAGGCTCACGCCGCGCGGCCCGACGCTGCCGAAGAACCGCAACACGCGGTGCTGGCCTGCAAGAAAATTCTGCACACTTTCGGGATCAAACCCCGCGCCTGGCGCGCGGCACTCCCGGGCTTACTGGATAGGTTTTATCGCCATGGCTGACGGCCCTGTTTTAATCACCGGCGGCGCCGGTTTCATCGGTTCGCACCTGACCGATGCCTTGCTCGCCAAAGGGCATTCGGTGCGAATTCTCGATGACTTGTCCACCGGCAAACGCAGCAACCTGCCGATGGACAATCCCCTTGTCGAACTGATCGAAGGCGATGTCGCTGATGCCGCCCTGGTGGCACAGGCGATGCTCGGTTGCAGCGCGGTGGCGCATCTGGCCGCGGTGGCTTCGGTGCAGGCTTCGGTGGATGACCCGGTGAAAACTCACCAGAGCAACTTCATCGGCTCGCTGAACGTCTGCGAAGCCATGCGTCAGGCCGGTGTCAAACGCGTGTTGTACGCGTCCAGCGCAGCGGTCTATGGCAACAACGGTGAAGGCGAGTCGATCGATGAAGACACGCCCAAGGCACCGTTGACGCCGTATGCGGCGGACAAGTTGGCGAGCGAGCATTACTTCGATTTCTATCGCCGCCAGCATGGTCTGGAACCGGTGATTTTCCGCTTCTTCAACATCTTCGGCCCGCGCCAGGATCCGTCCTCGCCGTACTCCGGGGTGATCAGCATTTTCAGCGAGCGCGCGCAGAAAGGCCTGCCGATCACCGTGTTCGGTGATGGCGAGCAGACTCGGGATTTTGTCTACGTCGAGGACCTGGTGGACGTGCTGGTGCAAGCCATCGAGAAACCGCAGGTTGAGGTCGGCGCGGTGAATGTCGGCTGGAATCAGGCGACGACTCTCAAGCAGATGCTTGAAGCCCTTGAAGCCGTGGTCGGCAAGCTGCCGCCCGTTAGCTACGGCCCGGCGCGTTCCGGTGACATCCGCCATTCACGAGCGAATAACCGGCGTTTGCTGGAGCGGTTCACCTACCCGGAGCAGACGCCGATGAGCGTTGGCCTGGCGCGGTTGTTGGGGCACTGAGGTTTTACACAGTCATGAAGAAGGCGCCTTGGACGGCGCCTTTTTTGTATGTCGAAAATTGCTTCTGTGGCCGATGCAATACCTGTGGCGAGGGAGCTTGCTCCCGTTCGACTGCGCAGCAGTCGCCATCAATCTTGGGTCTGCTTCGCAGCCCAGCGGGAGCAAGCTCCCTCGCCACAAAAGCTGATCACATGTTGCTTAGAACTTGTAACCCAGACCGACCATGTAGATGAACGGATCGACGTCCACGTTCACCCGTGCGCGGGTGCCCGGGGCCACGGCGTTGTTCTCGACGGTGGCACGGGTGTCGATGTCGATGTAGCGCACCTGGGCGTTGATCATCACGTTGTCAGTCAGCATGTAGTCGGCGCCGACCTGCCAGGCCAGGCCCCAGGAATTATTCGCCTTGAAGTTGCTGAAGCCATTGGCGCTGGCTTCGCTGCCGACGTGCTCGTCGTAGATCCAGGTGTAGTTGATCCCGCCGCCGATATACGGCTGGAATGCGGACTTGGAATCCAGTGGGTAGTAGACCAGGCTCAGGGTCGGCGGCAGGTGTTTCAGGGTGCCGAGTTTGCCGTTGGCGGCGCCGAGCGCGGTGCCTTTGAGTTTCACGTCATGCTCGAACGGCGAGGCCGCCAGCAGTTCGATCCCCAGGTTGTTGGTGATCATGTAGGCGAAGTTCAGACCCAGTTGCGTGTCGCTGCTCATGGTGGCCTTGCCACCCAGATCGGCGCCCTTCAGCGGGCCTTGATCGACCTTGACGCTGGAGCTGTCGGCCGTCGGATTCACGGTGATCGCACCGGCTCGAACGATGATGTCGCCGGCGGTGTGGGCATGGGCGAGCGGGGCTGTGAGCGCGAGGGCAAGCAGCGAAGCGCTGAGCAGGGACTTGTGCATGGGGGCTCCAAAGGACGTTAAAAATGTTTGATGTCCAATGGTAGGGATCCAACTGATACGGTCTTTTGACTCAGCTCAACGAAACAGTGATGGCCCTAAAAGATCGCAGCCTTCGGCAGCTCCTGCATTGACCGAGTGAAAAACTGATCCTGTAGGAGCTGCCGAAGGCTGCGATCCTGGCGATTTCAACGATACGAATGACTGGAGGATTCACTCCGGCAGTTCATACACATAAATCTTCTGCGCCTCCATCTGATACCCGGCATCCGCCAGTTCGCTGGTGGACGCCTTGACCTGCAACGCACCTTCGACCCAGTACGGCTGATACAGCTCATCGAGCTTCACGCCGACTTCGCTTTTGACATGCACGATCTGGTTCGACGGCGGCGGCGGTACGTGGATGCAGGCGCCGAAATATGGCACCAGCAGAAACTCCGTGGTGCGGCCTTCTTCACTGACTTCCAGTGGCACGATGTACCCCGGTAAACGAATGTTCTGGCCATCGAGACTCTTCACTACCGGCGCGTTCGGCATGTCTTGTTTGGCTGCCGGCGCCGACTCCGCGGACAACGCGTCGCTCATCTTCGACAGGTCGTGCAGCGGCGTCATGTTCGGCACTTCCGGCGGGGCATCCGGCGGGATCATTTCCGACCAGGTCAGGTCTTTCGGCTCGGCCGCCCACAGCGGCAGAGCAACCAGCATCAACAGTGCAAGCAGAGCGCGGGGCATGTTCAACGTCCTCACAGGCGGATCGACAGGCCATCGGCCAAGGATTGGCGATAGGCGCGCCAGGCCGGCACGCTGCCCATCAGCAGCGCGGCGATCAGGATGCCACCGAGCAGCGTCCATTCATATTCGCTTGGCCAGGCCAGCGGCAGGTACAAACCGTAATTCGACTGCACGTAACCCTGCGCCACGGCGATGCCGACATACAGCAGCGCCACGCCGGCAATCACTCCCGACAGCGCCAGGGCAAACGCTTCCAGCACCAGTAAAGTCGCGATATGCCATGGCCGCGCGCCCACCGAACGCAGAATCGCCATCTCGCGGCGGCGCTCGTTGAGGCTGGTGAGAATCGCCGTGAGCATGCCGATCAACCCGGTCAGCACCACGAACAGCGAGACGACGAACAAGGCTTTTTCCGCCGTGCTCATCAAGCTCCACAGCTCCTGCAACGCCACACCCGGCAGGATCGCGAGCATCGGTTCGCCACGGAATTCGTTGATTTCACGTTGCAGTGCGAAGGTCGAGATCTTGTTGTTGAGGCCGAGCATGAACGCGGTGATCGCTTGCGGCGTCAGGTCCATGTTGCGCGCCTGATCGGCACTGACCCGACCGTTACCACGCGCCGGCACGCCGTTGTGCCAGTCGATGTGGATCGCTTCCATGCCGCCGAGGCTGATGTGCAGCGTGCGGTCCACCGGGGTGCCGGTGCGTTTGAGGATGCCGACCACGGTGAACGGCTTGTCGTCGTGCTTGACCAGGCTGATCGCTGCCACGCCATGGGCCAGCACCAGTTTGTCGCCGAGTTTGTAGTGCAGCGCGTCGGCCACTTCGGCGCCGAGCACCACTTCGAACGGATCGCTGGCGAAGGCACGGCCGTCGGCCAGTTCCAGATGCTGTTGATGGCCGTACTGGTAATGCTCGAAGTACGCCTCAGTGGTGCCCATCACCCGATAACCACGATGGGAATCGCCGAGGGACATCGGGATCGCCCACTTCACTTTCGGGTTGTTGGCGAACTGCTCGAAGCTGTCCCAGCGGATGTTGTTGGTGGCGTTGCCGATGCGGAATACCGAATACAGCAGCAGGTTCACAGAGCCGGAACGCGCGCCGACGATCAGGTCGGTGCCGCTGATGGTGCTGGCGAAACTGGCCTTGGCCTCGGTGCGCACCCGCTCCACCGCCAGCAGCAGGCAGACCGACAGGGCGATGGCGAACGCGGTGAGGATCGCGGTGAAGCGACGGTTAGCGAGGCTGGCCATGGCTAGACGAAACAAATACATCTCAAACCTCGGACAGGGTGGCGGCGCGATTGAGATCGGCCAGCGACAGGTGGCGATCGAACAGCGGCGCGAGGCTCTGATCGTGACTGACGAACAGCAGACTCGAGCCGGCTTCGCGGCATTCGGCGAACAGCAGGCGAATGAAGTTTTCGCGAGCGTCGTAATCCAGTGCCGAGGTCGGTTCGTCGGCGATCACCAGTTCCGGCTGACCGATCAGCGCACGCGCGGCAGCGACTCGTTGCTGCTGGCCGATGGACAGCGAATCGGCACGACGGCCCAGAATGTTTTCGTCCTTCAGGCCCAGATGGGCGAGCAGGGTGGCGGCGGCCTGATCGACGCTGCCGTGGCGCTGTTTCGCCCGCTCGGCGCGCAATTTCGAGAAGTGACAGGGCAGTTCGACGTTCTCCCGCACCGACAGAAACGGCAGCAAGTTGAACTGCTGGAAGATGTAGCCGGTGTGATCGACCCGGAAGTGGTCGCGAGCCCCGGCAGACAGTTCGGTCAATTCCTGGCCGAGCAACCGGATGCTGCCGCAATCGGGCTTTTGCACACCGCCGAGCAAGCCGAGCAGGGTGGTCTTGCCGCTGCCGCTGGGGCCTTTGAGGAACAGGGTTTCACCAGGCTCCAGGCGAAACGCCGGGATGTCCAGCAGCGGCGGGTGACCGGGCCAGCTGAAGCCCAGGTCGGACAGTTCGATGAGTGCTTGGGTCATGGCGCCGATTTCATGGGGATTGGTGTCGGATCAGAATTTCAGGGCGGCGGTTTTGGCCGTCACTTCAACCCCTTGCTGTCCGCTCGGGCTGATCAGTTGTACCTGAATCTTCTGGGTAGCCGGGAACGTGTTGAAGACAGTCGCCAGGTCCAGGGTCTTCAGCGCGCCCGGGGCCGAGCAGCTGAATTGGTAACGGGCGTGGATTTCGCTGTGGTCATGTTGATGCTCGTGACCGTCCTTGGCTTCTTCATGCTCATCGTCGGCATCCGGTTTGTCACCGAACAACGGGCTTTCCAGCTCCTGGGTCGCGACCACGCAACCGGCGGCTTTCGGCAGGTTGAACAGTGTCAGTGGTTTTTCCAGTTGGGCACGGACGGCGGCGACTTTGGCCTTGTCGGCGTCGGTGGTGGCGGCGTGTTCGAAGCCCACGAGGTTCATTGCCGGGCTTTCCAGTTCCAGCTCCAGGGTCTGGCCGTCCAGCGCCGCATTCAAACGACCGACGCCGTGTTCGTGGGCGCCGAGGCTGCCGTGCTCATGGTCGTGATCTTGCTCGACAGCCGCGTGGGCGACAGCCAGCGGCAACAAGGCAAACGGCAAAGCGAGCAGCAGACGGCGCATGGCGGGTCTCCGAAAAGTAAAATGAAAAATTTGTTATGTAATCTTATAACGAAAGTGCCGAGAGTTTGACCGTCTGCTTGGCGTTGTGCAAGACCCATGGGAGCATGCGAGTCAGGTATGTGCTGGAGCAGACTTATGTTGCGAATACGCGGAAGCATCGGCGACTGGCCGGTGGATTTGACCCTTGAGCTGGATGAGGGCGACTGGGCGCAGCTCGGTGCGCAGTTGCAGGCAGCCAAACCCGAGGCGAGTGTGACCCCCTCCAAACCGGTGAATCAGGACGAGGCGCTGTGGCAGATCGCCAAAGAATTGCTGCGCAAGGCCGGGCAATTGAGCGGGCCGGATTTGCTGGAGCAACTGGAAGGGCTGACCGGCAGTGCAGCGGCGGGCAAGCGCTTGTTGGTGCGCTTGCGCCACTGCGCAGATGTCAAAGTGGTGAGCGGCGGGGATACACCGCTTTATAGCTGGCGCGAGCCAGCGTAGGAGCTGCCGCAGGCGGCGATCTTTTGATTTTAATAGAGCGCGGCAAACAGCTTGCGACGGTATGTGGTCACCAGCGGGTGATCGTTGCCCAGCAGCTCGAACACTTGCAGCAAAGTCTTGTGCGGCAAGCCTTCGTTATAGCTGCGGTTGCGGATGAACAGTTTCAGCAAGGCATCCAGCGCCGCGTCGTATTGCTGACGGGCCAGTTGCTGGATCGCCAGTTGATAGACCGCCTCATCGTCCTGCGGGTTTTTCGCCAGACGTGCTTTCAGGTCTGCCGCATCCGGCAAATCCCTGGCCTGACCGAGAAACTGGATCTGCGCCTTGGCGCCGGCCAGTGCGGCCTTGTGCTCATCGGTCTTGACCGCGTCGAGCACGACTTGCGCTTCACCCAGTTCACCGCGCTCGGTGAGGCAGCGGGCGTAGAGGATCAGGGCCTTGGCATTGGTGTTGTCTTCAGTCAGCAAGACTTTGAGCGTGGCTTCGGCGTCGGCGAAACGGCCGTCATCGAACAACGCCTGAGCCTGTTCGAATGGATCGGCGGCGGCTGGAGGCGGCATTTGCACATGAGGCTCGAGCATCGTGCGCACAGCGGATTCCGGTTGCGCACCGGCAAAACCGTCCACCGGTTGACCGTCCTTGAACAGCACCACGGTCGGCAGGCTGCGAATGCCGAAACGCGCAACAATGTCTTGCTCGATGTCGCAGTTGACCTTGGCCAGCAGCAACTCACCCTGATAGCTCTCGGCGATGGTTTGCAGCATCGGCATCAAGGCCTTGCACGGCGCACACCATTCGGCCCAGAAATCCACCAGTACCGGTTTGTGGAAAGAGTTCTCGATCACCGACTGGTCGAAATCGGCAGTCGTGGCGTCGAAGATGTACGGCGTTTCCTGACTCATGGGGGATCTCGTAAAAGCGTGGATGAGGCCACTATAAGGCTTGGTGGGGGGCGGCTGAAAGCGGGGGTGATCCAACTCTTGCCCGTGAAGCTTTTTGCTAACCGCGCCGCGCGTGGTAAAGGCTCACATGCCGAAACTCTTCGGGCTCGGCCAGGTCCGGCAAGGTCATCGCCTCCAGCATCTCGATGCGCCGATACAGCGGATGGCGAAAATCCCGCACCCGTGAATCCGCCACCAACGCTTCCCGGCCACGGCTGAGAAACTCGTTGAGTAGCGGCAGATTTTCCCGGTCGTACAACACGTCGGCCACCAGAATCAGATCAAATCGATCCGCTTCGGCGAAAAAATCCGTCGAGTAGCGCAGCTGCACATCATTGAGTTCGGCATTCGCCCGACACGCGGCAATCGCCAGCGGGTCCAGGTCACAGGCCACCACTTCCAGCGCCCCGGCCTTCACTGCCGCAATCGCGGCCACCCCGGAACCGGCGCCGAAATCCAGCACCCGTTTGCCTTCGACCCAGTGCGGGTGTTCGGCGAGATAGCGGGCCACGGCCAACCCACTGGCCCAACAGAAACTCCAGTACGGCGGCTCGTGGAGAATCCGCCGGGTTTCTTCGGGGCTGAAGGCGCGGTCCATGTTGTCGCCGTCGATCAGCCAGAGTTTCAGCTCGGTGCCCGGTAACTCACAGGCTACAAGCTGTGCATCACCAAGCAGTTCACCCAACGCCTGTTGCAGGTCGAGCGGTGCAATCATGGCGCTTTGACGAATTGCAACTGACCCAGGGCCTGGGTCGTCGGCTGGGTGATGAGTTGCGCCGGCAGATGCAGAATCAACTGCCCGGACTGGCTGGCGCGGCCGCGCAGTTCAACGCGAGCGCCAACCGGGAAGGATTCAGGGTTGAAACGCAGGCGAAACGGCAACACCTGATTGGTGCCGATCAGGTTGGCGCTGGCAAGCAATTGTTGCGGGCGATCCTTTTCGTCGATCACCAGCAGCGCCAGTTCGACTTCGGCGTCGGCCGGCACGCCCAGCAGGGTGCCACTGATTTCACGTTGGTAAGCCGGCAGCGGGCCGAGCTCGGCAGACGCCTTGGCCTTCTTCTGCGCCTGTTGCGGCGCCGGGCCGGGCGTCGGTGGCTGGGGCTTGGGTGCATCGCTGCCACAGGCCACCAGCAGGCTGAAAAGACTGAGCAAAACGAGCGGTCGTAACGACATTGGCGGCTCCGGCAAGGTGAAAACATTATAGCCCGTCTGTATACCGCAAACCCTATGGCTTGTCTTGCCACGGGGATGCGCTACCATGGCCCTCCCATTTTTTGTTGCCTGCCACCATGCACTGTCCCTTCTGCGGTGCCAACGACACCAAGGTCATCGACTCGCGTCTGGTCGCCGAGGGCGAACAGGTGCGCCGCCGGCGTGAATGCCTGGCCTGCGGCGAACGCTTCACGACGTTCGAAACCGCTGAACTGGTGTTGCCGCGCCTGATCAAAACCGACGGCAGTCGCCAGCCGTTCGACGAAGAAAAACTTCGTGCCGGCATGCAGCGAGCGCTGGAGAAGCGCCCGGTGAGTGTCGAGCGCCTGGAATCGTCGCTGGTGCACATCAAACACAAGCTGCGCGCCACCGGCGAACGCGAGGTCAAATCCCTCGTGGTCGGCGAACTGGTGATGGCCGAGCTGAAAAAGCTTGATGAAGTCGCCTATATCCGCTTCGCTTCGGTGTATCGACGCTTCCAGGACCTCAACGAGTTCCGTGAAGAGATTGATCGCCTCGCCCGTGAACCGGTGAAAGAATGACCACCTCCCCGGAACAAGCCATCCTCGACGCCCATTACATGGCCCGTGCCCTGGAACTGGCGCGCAAAGGTCATTACACGACGCACCCCAACCCGCGGGTCGGCTGCGTGGTGGTGCGTGACGGGCAGGTTGTCGGCGAAGGCTGGCATGTGCGCGCCGGTGAGCCCCATGCCGAAGTCCACGCCTTGCGTGCCGCCGGTGACAAGGCGCGAGGCGCCACGGCTTACGTGACCCTGGAACCGTGCAGCCACCACGGCCGTACGCCGCCCTGCGCCGATGCGCTGGTGAATGCCGGTGTGGCGCGTGTCGTTGCGGCGATGCAGGACCCGAACCCGGAAGTTGCCGGTCGCGGTCTGCAACGTCTGGCCCAGGCGGGTATCGCCACCGAAAGCGGCGTGCTGGAAGGCGAGGCGCGCAAGCTCAATGAAGGCTTCCTCAAACGCATGGAACACGGCTTGCCGTTCGTGCGGGTCAAGTTGGCCATGAGTCTCGACGGTCGCACAGCGATGGAAAGCGGCGAGAGCCAATGGATTACCGGCCCGGCGGCGCGTTCGGCGGTACAACGGCTGCGCGCTCAGGCCAGCGTGGTGCTGACCGGCGCCGACACGGTGCTGGCGGACAATGCCCGCTTGACCGTGCGAGCCGATGAATTGGGCCTCGATCCCGAACAAACGGCCTTGGTCATGAGCCGTCCGCCACTGCGCGTGCTGATCGACGGTCGCCTGCGGGTGCCGCTGGACGCGCCGTTCTTCAAGGCCGGCCCGGCATTGGTCGCGACGTGCATGGCGATCGAAGAGCAATACGCCAACGGTCCGGAATGCCTGATCGTGGCGGGCGACGATGGCCAGGTCGACTTGCGCAAGTTGCTGGTTGAGCTGGCTGCCCGTGATGTCAACGAGGTGCTGGTCGAGGCTGGCCCACGTCTGGCCGGGGCGTTTGCTCAGCAAGGGTTGGTGGACGAGTTCCAGATTTTCATTGCCGGCAAGTTTCTCGGCTCCACGGCGCGACCGTTGCTGGACTGGCCGCTGGCGCAGATGAAAGATGCGCCCGAGCTCAAAATTACCGAAATCCGCGCGGTTGGCGATGACTGGCGAGTCATTGCCATACCTGTCCCAACGGTCAGCGTATAATTCCCGGCTGCAGCCCAGAAGGCCCTGTTCTCGAGGAGGACTCCATGTTTACCGGCATCATCGAATCCATCGGCAGTATTCGTGCATTGACCCCAAAAGGCGGAGATGTGCGGGTTTACGTAGAAACCGGCAAGCTCGACCTGAGCGACGTCAAACTGGGCGACAGCATTGCCGTCAACGGCGTGTGCCTGACGGCGGTTGAACTGCCGGGCAATGGCTTTGCGGCGGACGTCAGTCGCGAAACCCTCGACTGCACTGCCATGAATGACCTCAAGAGCGGCAGCCCAGTGAATCTGGAAAAAGCCCTGACCCCGACCACCCGCCTCGGTGGGCACTTGGTCAGCGGTCACGTCGACGGTGTCGGCGAAGTGGTCTCGCGCACCGACAATGCCCGCGCCGTGGAATTTCGCATCCGTGCGCCGAAAGAACTGGCCAAGTACATCGCCCATAAAGGTTCGATCACCGTCGACGGCACCAGCCTGACGGTGAACGCGGTCGATGGCGCCGAATTCCTGCTGACAATCATTCCGCACACCCTGAGCGAAACCATCATGGCTGCTTACAAGCCTGGTCGCCGGGTGAACCTGGAGGTCGATCTGCTGGCTCGTTATCTGGAGCGCCTGCTGCTGGGCGACAAGGCTGCTGAGCCAACTGCCGGCAGCGCTATTACTGAAAGCTTTCTGGCCCAAAACGGCTACCTCAAATCCTGACTCAAGGGGGTGCCTTGTGGCGCTCAATAGCATCGAAGAACTGGTTGAAGACATCCGCCAAGGCAAGATGGTCATCCTCATGGATGACGAAGACCGCGAGAACGAAGGCGACCTGATCATGGCCGCCGAGTGCTGCAAGGCTGAACACATCAACTTCATGGCCAAGCACGCCCGTGGCCTGATCTGCATGCCGATGAGCCGCGAGCGCTGCGAACTGCTCAGGCTGCCGTTGATGGCGCCACGCAACGGTTCCGGTTTCGGCACCAAGTTCACCGTGTCCATCGAAGCCGCCGAAGGCGTGACCACCGGTATCTCCGCGGCCGACCGTGCGCGCACAGTGCAAGCCGCTGCCGCCAAAGACGCCAAGGCCGAAGACATCGTCAGCCCCGGCCACATCTTCCCGCTGATGGCCCAGGCCGGCGGCACCCTGGCCCGTGCCGGTCACACCGAAGCAGCCTGCGATCTGGCGCGCATGGCCGGTTTTGAGCCGAGCGGTGTGATCTGCGAAGTGATGAACGACGACGGCACCATGTCCCGTCGCGCCGAACTCGAAGCATTTGCCGCCGAGCACAACATCAAGATCGGCACCATTGCCGACCTGATCCACTACCGGATGATCCACGAACGTACCGTTCAGCGGATTGCCGAGCAGCCGCTGGACAGCGAACTGGGCCAGTTCAACCTGGTGACCTATCGTGATTCGGTGGAAGGCGACGTGCACATGGCCCTGACCCTGGGCACCGTGTGCGCCGAAGAGCCGACCCTGGTTCGGGTGCACAACATGGACCCGTTGCGTGATCTGCTGATGGTCAAGCAACCAGGCCGTTGGAGCCTGCGCGCCGCCATGGCCGCGGTTGCCGAGGCTGGCAGCGGTGTGGTGCTGTTGCTCGGTCACCCGCTCGATGGCGACGTGTTGCTGGCGCACATCCGCGAAACCGCCGACCACCTGGCGGTGAAAAAGCCGACCACCTACAGCACTGTGGGTGCCGGTTCGCAGATCCTTCGGGACCTGGGCGTGCGTAAAATGCGCCTGATGTCTGCGCCGATGAAATTTAATGCGATATCCGGTTTCGATCTGGAAGTTGTAGAATACGTGCCCTCCGAATAATGACCGGTTGTTTCCAGTCCTTGATTCGCGGCTAACACATCACTGAGGGACGCGTAGAAAACGCGTCCCGGCTCTTTAAGAGATCTAACGAATGACCCTGAAGACCATCGAAGGTACCTTCATCGCCCCTAAAGGCCGCTACGCTCTGGTAGTGGGCCGTTTCAACAGCTTCGTGGTTGAAAGCCTGGTCAGCGGTGCAGTTGATGCCCTGGTTCGCCATGGCGTGAGCGAAAGCGACATCACCATCATCCGTGCGCCTGGCGCCTTCGAAATCCCGCTGGTTGCGCAGAAAGTCGCTCAGAAGGGCGAGTTCGCGGCAATCATCGCCCTGGGCGCGGTCATTCGTGGCGGTACTCCGCACTTCGAATACGTGGCTGGCGAATGCACCAAGGGCCTGGCCCAGGTGTCCATGGAGTTCGGCGTACCGGTCGCTTTCGGCGTACTGACCGTTGATTCCATCGAACAAGCCATCGAACGTTCCGGCACCAAGGCCGGTAACAAAGGTGCTGAAGCTGCCCTGTCCGCTCTGGAAATGGTCAGCCTGCTGGCGCAGTTGGAGGCCAAGTGATTAGCGACGATAGCGATCGTTTCAACCCGCGCGATCCAAAGCCTGCGGATGCCGGCAAGCCATCGAAAAGCGCCAAGCGTCGCGAAGCCCGTCAGCTCGCGACTCAGGCGCTGTACCAATGGCACATGGCCAAGCAGTCGCTGAACGAGATCGAAGCGCAGTTCCGGGTCGATAACGATTTCACCGATGTCGATGGCGCGTACTTCCGCGAAATCCTGCACGGGGTTCCGCAGTTCAAGACCGAGATCGACACCGCGCTCAAGCCTTGCCTGGACTTGACCATCGAAGAGCTGGACCCGGTTGAACTGGCCGTTCTGCGCCTGTCCACCTGGGAGCTGCTCAAGCGCGTCGACGTGCCGTACCGCGTTGTGATCAACGAAGGTATCGAACTGGCCAAGGTCTTCGGTTCCACCGACGGTCACAAGTTCGTCAACGGTGTGCTCGACAAGCTGGCCCCGCGTCTGCGTGAAGCTGAAGTGAAGGCGTTCAAGCGCTGATCGGCGCTTGAACTGCCATTGCCATGGGCGAGTTTGAGCTGATCCGCAATTTCTTCGCCGCCGCGCCTTGTGCGCAGGGCGGCGAAGGCGTTGCCCTCGGGATCGGCGACGACTGCGCCTTGCTGGCTGTTCCTCCCGGGGAGCAGTTGGCGATTTCCACCGATACCCTGGTGGCCGGTGTGCATTTCGCTGACCCCTGCGATCCGTTTCTGCTCGGCCAGCGCTCGCTGGCCGTGGCCGTCAGTGACCTGGCCGCCATGGGCGCCACCCCCGTTGCCTTTACCCTTGCCTTGACCTTGCCGACCGGGACTTCCGATTGGCTGGAAGCATTCGCCCGTGGATTGAACCTCATGGCGCAGAATTGCCGTGTGGCACTGGTGGGCGGCGATACCACTCGCGGGCCGTTGAGCCTGACCATGACCGTGTTCGGCCGGGTGCCGACCGGTCTGGCGCTGACCCGCAGTGGCGCACAGCCGGGCGATTTACTCTGTGTGGGCGGTGAACTGGGTAACGGCGCGGGCGCATTGCCGCTGGTGCTCGGCCAGCGGACAGCGGACGCGGCCATCGCCGAGCCATTGCTGGCCCATTACTGGTCGCCGCAACCGCAACTGGCGTTGGGCCAGGCGTTGCGCGGCAGGGCCACGGCGGCGCTGGACATCTCCGATGGCTTGCTCGCCGACTGCGGGCATATTGCCCTGGCGTCGAAAGTCGGGATTGAGGTAGAGCGCAGCAGGCTACCGTTGTCGAAGGCACTGCAGGCTTTCCTCGGTCAATCCGGCGCTGAGCAGGCTGCCCTGAGTGGCGGTGACGATTACGTGCTGGCCTTCACCTTGCCGCCTGCCGAGTTGCCATCGTTACTGGCGGACGGCTGGCCGATCCATGTGCTCGGGCAGGTGGTTGCAGGGCAGGGCGTGATTCTGCTGGACGCCGACGGACACGACATCACCCCGCCAATCCGGGGTTATCAACATTTTCGGGAGACACCGTGACAGATCATCCCAAACAGGTTCCGTCGGAGTTCGTACCGCCGTCGGTCTGGCGCAATCCGTGGCATTTTCTGGCGTTCGGCTTCGGCTCGGGCACCCTGCCAAAAGCGCCGGGCACCTGGGGTTCGTTGGTGGCGCTGCCCTTTATTCCGTTGTGGCAGATGCTGCCTGACTGGGGCTACTGGCTGATGCTCGGCATCACCATGCTGTTCGGCTTCTGGCTGTGCGGCAAGGTCGCCGACGATTTGCGCGTGCACGACCATGAAGGCATCGTCTGGGACGAAATGGTCGGGATGTGGATCACCCTGTGGCTGGTGCCGCAAGGTTGGTATTGGTTGCTGGCGGGGTTCCTGATGTTCCGCTTCTTCGACATCCTCAAGCCGTGGCCGATTCGCTGGATCGACCGGCATGTGCACGGTGGCGTCGGCATCATGCTCGACGACGTGCTGGCCGGGGTGTTTGCGTGGTTGGCGATGCAAGGGCTGGTGTGGTTCTTCGCCTGAAGAATACAGCCGAGGATAAAAGATGGCTCGCTGGTTGATGGTGATGGTTTTCGCGACGTTTTGCTCCTTCGCCCAGGCGGGGGATGCGCCGACGACGCCGTCCGTGATTCACCTGGCCAGCGAAGCGTGGGAAGACTTTACCGCCGCCGATGGCCGTGGTTTGGGCTGGGACGTGTTGCGCGAAGTGTTCGAGCCTGCGGGCGTCAAACTGGATATTCGAATCGAACCTTATACACGCGCCACGGGCCTGGCACAGCGTGGCGAAGTGGACGCGTGTGTCGGTGCCTATCGGGATGAAGTCAGTGACGTGCTCTATCCGCGCTGGAGTTTCGATACCGATCCGATCTATGCATTGGGCCTGGCCACCAATCCGGCGCCGACCGCGGAAAATCTGGGCAATTACCGTTTGGCCTGGGTACGCGGCTACAAGTACCAGGCTTACCTGCCCAATGTGCAGCGCTATAACGAAGTCGCGCGGCGTACCGGGATTCTGCCGATGCTGATCCACAACCACGTCGACTACTACATTGACGCGCTGGACGAGGTTAACTCTATCGTCAGCCGAGCCAAGGATCCGTCGCAGTTTCGCCGCACGCATATCGCAGATCTGCCGCTTTACCTGTGCTTTGCCGATACTCCTCGGGCACGGCAATTGATGGCATTGTTCGATCAGCGCATGGACCTGCTGGTAAAAAGCGGCCGGTTGAAACCGATTTTCGAACGCTGGAAGCAACCCTATCCGTTCGGCTCGAAATGAAAGCGTTCTATGTGGGAGCGGGGCAGATATCGAACTTTTTGATCGTTATGGCCGATAATTCAGCCTAAGCGTCTGTAGGAACGTGCTGTTACAATGCCGCCTCTGCGAATCTTCAGTACTTATAGATCAGGAGCACACCGGTGCCTGTCGTTTTTGTCGCCGCTTCCAAGCTGCCAACGCCTTTTGCGCAATTCACCATGCACGGCTTTCTCGATGAAGAGAACGGGCGCGAGCACGTGGTGCTGAGCCTGGGTGAGATCGCCGACGGTGCGCCGGTACTCGGCCGGTTGCACTCCGAATGCCTGACCGGCGATGCCTTGTTCAGCCAGCGTTGCGACTGCGGTTCGCAACTCGAGGCGGCGTTGCAGGCGATTGCCCGTGAAGGCCGTGGCGTGTTGCTCTACTTGCGTCAGGAAGGTCGCGGCATTGGCCTGCTGAACAAGATCCGCGCCTATGAATTGCAGGATGGTGGCGCCGATACCGTTGAAGCCAACGAACGCCTGGGCTTCGCCGCCGACCAGCGCGACTACGCCATGTGCCTGCCGATGCTGGAGCACCTGGGCGTGAAGTCCCTGCGTCTGATGACCAACAACCCACGCAAGGTCAAAGCCTTGACCGACATGGGCATCGTGGTTGCCGAGCGCGTGCCGTTGCACACCGGGCACAACCCGCACAACAAACTCTACCTGGCCACCAAGGCCAGCAAGCTCGACCACATGATGGGCAACGAGCATCAGGGCGAGGTAGACCGGGCGTGACCCGCGGTCAGGTACGGCGACGACTGGCCGTCAACTGGTGGCAATATCTGGCGTTGGCCTTGCTGCCGCTGTTCGTGGTCAATGGCTTATTCGGCCAAAGCGAGGCGATTCTGCCGGTGCTGGCCATGCCGTTTTTCATTGCCGGTGTGGCGTCGATGTTTGTCAGCCTGAAGTTTTTTGGCGGTTACAAACATGCGCTGATCGCGACCCAAAAAGCCCTCGATACCCCTGAAGAACCCGCCGCCTGGATCGCCCTGGCCGCGAAACGCCGTGCTGCGTTTCTGGTCGCCGGCCTGCCCGCCTGGATCGGCGCACTGGCAGTCTTCGTTGGTCTGGAAGCCGTGCCGCTGATGCTGCTGGCGTTGTCGACGGCGGTGCTGTTCTACCTCTACCGTATCCCGCGTCAACTCGGTTGATGCGCTGCGTCTGGCTGGCAGTCCTGTTGCTGGCCACCGGTGGTCCGGCGGCTGCGGCCGAGCGGGTTGTCAGCCTGGCACCGTCGCTTTCCGAAATCGTGATTGAACTGAATTCGGCTGACCTGCTGGTCGGAGTGCTGGATGCCGGTGAGCGTCCGGCCGAGCTCAAAGACATTCCTTCGGTGGGCCGCTACGGTCAGTTGGATATCGAACGGTTGCTCAGCCTCAAACCCGATTTACTGCTGCTCTGGCCGGGCAGTGTAGGGCCGGCTCAGCGTGAACAGCTCAAGCGGCTGAACATTCCCACCTATGTCGCCGAGCCGCATGACCTCGAGCAACTCACTGCGCAGGTTGAGGCGATAGCCACGCAACTCGGGCGAGCGGAGCGGGGCGTTGCATTGGCCAAAAAACTGCGTTCGCGACTCGACTCCCTGCGCCAGCGCTATCGAAGGGACGAGCCGCTGCGGGTGTTTTATCAAGTCTGGGATCGGCCGCTGTACACCGTGGGCGGCGGACAGATCATCAGCGATGCGCTGCAGGTTTGCGGGGCAAGCAATGTGTTTGCCGACCTGCCACAGCCTGCGCCGCAGGTCAGTGTGGAGGCCGTGTTGCAGCGCAACCCCGAGGTGATTCTGGCCAGCGATCAGGCGCAGCTCGATGCGTGGAAGGCCTGGCCCCAGGTGACGGCGGTGGCGCAGGGGCAATTGCTGCTGGTAGCGGATAAAGGCCTGGAACGGCCGAGTGGGCAGATGATCGAAGCGACGGCCAAGCTCTGTCAGTTGATCGCACCCGACCGTTAAGACCGAGGCGCGAAAGGGCCTGCTCAAACACTACAGACGTCAGATCAAAACGACGAGTTCAGATACGACGTAACCCCTGTAGGAGCTGCCGAAGGCTGCGATCTTTTGATTTTGTTTTTCAGATATGGAGCCGCCGAAGATCAGGATCAAAAGATCGCAGCCTTCGGCAGCTCCTACGGGGGGCGGGTTTAGATGTTCAGCAATTGCAGGCGCTGACGCACCGCCTCTTCGATCCCGGCTTCATCCAGCCCGCATTCGGCGAGCATTTGCGCAGGCTTGGCGTGTTCGACGTAGATGTCTGGCAAGCCCAGGTGCAGCACCGACTTGAGGATGTTCTCGCGGGCGAGGAACTCGCTGACCGCGCCACCGGCACCGCCCATGATCGCGTTCTCTTCGACGGTCACCAGCAATTGGTGACTGCCGGCGATTTCGCGAACCAGTGCTTCGTCGAGCGGTTTGACGAAACGCATGTCGACGACCGTCGCATCCAGCTTCTCGGCGACTTTCAGTGCCTCGGCCAGTTGCACGCCGAACACCAGCAGGGCGACTGTGCTGCCCCGGCGACGAACCACGCCCTTGCCGATTTCAATCGGTTCGAGGTCTTTCGCGATCGGTGCATTCGGGCCGGTGCCACGCGGGTAACGCACCGCCGCCGGGCCGTTGTACAGGTGGCCGGTGCTGAGCATTTTGCGCAGTTCGTTTTCGTCGCTCGGGGTCATCACCAGCATGCCGGGGATGCAACGCAGGAACGACAGGTCGAAGCTGCCCGCGTGCGTCGGGCCGTCTTCGCCCACCAGACCGGCGCGGTCGATGGCGAACAGTACGTCGAGGTTTTGTACCGCGACGTCATGAATCAGCTGGTCGTAACCGCGTTGCAGGAAGGTCGAATAGATCGCCACCACCGGTTTGGCGCCTTCACAGGCCATGCCGGCTGCCAGGGTCACGGCGTGTTGCTCGGCAATCGCCACGTCGAAATAGCGCGTCGGGAAGCGTTCACTGAAGGCCACCAGGTCGGAGCCTTCCTTCATCGCCGGGGTAATCCCGACCAGACGCGGATCGGCCGCCGCCATGTCGCACAGCCACTCACCGAACACACCGGAATATTTCGGCCCGCTGGCTTTTTTCGGCGCGGCGGCCGGAGCGTCCAGCGGTTCGAGTTTGGTGATGGCGTGGTAACCGATCGGGTCGACTTCCGCCGGGGCGAAGCCTTTGCCTTTCTTGGTGACCACGTGCAGGAATTGCGGGCCTTTCAGATCGCGCATGTTGCGCAGGGTGGCGATCAGGGTCGGCAGGTCGTGGCCATCGATCGGGCCGATGTAGTTCCAGCCCAGCTCTTCGAACAGCGTGCCAGGGACCAGCATACCTTTGGCGTATTCTTCGGTGCGACGGGCGATTTCCCAGGCGCCGGGCAGGCGCGACAGGACCTTTTTGCTGCCTTCGCGCATGCTCGCGTAAGTGCGGCTGGAAAGGATTTTCGCCAGATAGTTCGACAGCCCGCCGACGTTGCGCGAGATCGACATGTCGTTGTCGTTGAGGATCACCAGCATGTTGGCGTCCACTTCCGGCGCGTGGTTCAGCGCCTCGAAAGCCATGCCGGCGGTCAGTGCGCCGTCGCCGATCACCGCGATCGCCTTGCGATCGCTGTGTTGCAGGCGGGCGGCAATCGCCATGCCCAGCGCTGCGCTGATCGAGGTGCTGGAGTGGCCGACGCCAAAGGTGTCGTACTCGCTCTCGGAGCGACGCGGGAAGGCGGCGATGCCGTCCTTCTGGCGCAGGGTGCTCATGCGCCCGCGACGACCGGTGAGGATTTTGTGCGGATAAGCCTGATGACCCACGTCCCACACCAGCCGGTCATCCGGGGTGTCGAAAACGTAGTGCAACGCGATGGTCAGCTCGATCACGCCCAGGCCGGCACCGAAATGCCCACCGGTCTGGCCGACCGTGTAGAGCAATTCCAGGCGCAACTCATCAGCCAGGGTTTCCAGCTCGGCTTCGCCTAACCGGCGCAGGCCGTCCGGCGTGTTGGCACGGTCGAGCAGGGGCGTGGTCGGGCGCTTACGGGGAATCTCATGAAACGTCGTGGGCATCAGGCGAATCGTTATAGGTATAAAAGATGCGGCAGTTTACCTGATGCATCGCCCCCTGCCCACGCGTTGGTCTTTTTTGGCGGATACGCCGTCAGTTGCGGCGGTCAACGATATACCGGGCCAGATCACGCAAGGGCTCAGCTGCCGCGTCAAACGGTCGCAGCGCGTGCAGGGCCTGGTCGCGCAGTTCCAGAGCGTAGGCCTTGGCCGCGTCGAGACCGAGCAGCGCCGGGTAGGTCGGCTTGTCCCGGGCGATGTCGGCGCCTTGGCGTTTACCGAGGGTGGCGGTGTCACTTTCGACGTCGAGAATGTCGTCCTGGACCTGAAATGCCAGGCCGATGGCCTGTGCATAACTCTGCAGCGACTTCAGTTCGTCCTTCTCGGCACGGCCACTGGCCAGGGCGCCGAGTTTGACACTGACTTCGATCAGCGCGCCGGTCTTGTGCCGATGCATGTATTCAAGGGCTTTTTGATCGAGCTTGAGACCCACCGAGCCAAGATCGATGGCTTGTCCGCCGACCATGCCCGCCGGGCCTGCCGCCAGCGCCAGGGCGCTGACCATCTGTAGACGGGTTTCGGCATCCGACGCACTCAGGCGCGGGTCTAGCAGGGCGCTGAAGGCCAGGCTCTGTAAACCGTCGCCGGCGAGAATCGCGCAGGCTTCGTCGAATTTCTTGTGGGTGGTCGGCTGGCCGCGACGCAGGTCGTCATCGTCCATGGCCGGCAAATCGTCGTGCACCAGCGAATAGGCATGGATCAGCTCAACCGCGCAGGCTGCGCCGTTGGCTTGCTCGGCCTTGCCGCCCAGCGCTTCACACGCGGCATAGGCCAGCAGCGGACGTACACGCTTGCCGCCATTCATCACGCTGTAGCGCATGGCTTCATAGAGGCGGGCGAGCTCAGGGCTCGGCGGGTTGAACAGGGTTTCCAGTGCTGCATTGACGCGGGCCTGGCTGGCTGCCGAATACGCTGCAATCATTCTGGCTGATCCGCGTCGAAGGGTTCCTCGGCCAACTCGCCGTCACGCTCGAGCAGCACTTGAACCTTCTGCTCGGCCTGGGCCAGCGCCGCCTGGCAATCGCGGGTCAGCCCGATGCCCTGCTCGAAAGCGGTCAGCGAGTCTTCCAGCGACAATTCGCCGTTCTCCAGGCGCTCCACCAGCGTTTGCAGGTCAGCGAGGGATTGTTCGAAATCCAGTGCAGCTTTTTTGCGGGCCATGGCGGCTATTTCCGGTTGACGTTAAACCGGCGCGACACTAGCAGACATGGGGGGTATGGGCAAATGAGCTGGGCCATTTGGAGCAGCAGTTCCGGGGTGACAACACACCTTGTGGCGAGGGGGCTTGCCCCCGTTGGGGCGCACAGCGGCCCTCTAATCCAGGCGCCGCGATACATCAGACATACCGCATTCAGCAATTTGCGACTGCTTCGCAGCCGAACGGGGGCAAGCCCCCTCGCCACAGTAGTGGTGTTGATCACGATTAATTCGTTGAGTTATCCGGATAGCTGACTTGATAGCGAGTGCTGCGCCCGCCACCGGGCAGGCGTTTCAGGCAGCCCTTCTCCAGCAGTTCGGTCAGATGACGGGTCGCGGTGGCTTTGGAAACCTTTGCCACTGCCTGGTATTGAGCTGCGCTGATTCCCTCCTCGAAACCACGCTCTCCGCCATCGAGTAAACGATTCAATACTTTGATCTGCTCAACTGACAGCTCAGACTCCCGATGTGCCTGCCAGAAGCGCGATTTGGCCAGCACCGACTCGATGCGGTTCATGGCTTGCTGCAAACTACGCAGGAGAGTTTGTAGAAACCATTCCAGCCATTGTGTGATGTCCAGCGTGGCTTTCTGGCTGGTTTCCAGCACTCGGTAATAGCCTGAACGATCCTCCAGGATGCTCGCCGACATGGCATAGAAGCGGATAGCCTGAGCCTCGCTCTGGGCCAGCGCCAGGTCGGTGATGGTTCGCGTGAGACGGCCATTGCCATCGTCGAAGGGGTGCAAAGTGACGAACCAGAAGTGCGCGATACCGGCCCGCAACAATGGATCGAGGCCGGCTTGATTTCGGCTGACTTCAAACCATTTGAGGAATGTGTCCAGTTGCTGCTCAAGGCCTTGGCGAGGCGGCGCTTCGAAGTGAACGGTTGGCCTGTCGAGTCGCCCCGAAACCACTTGCATGGGCTCATCGCCGCGTAACGCGCCAACGTGGATTGGCCGGGCGGCGAAGTCTGTATCCTGACCAGGAAACACCCATTTATGCCAATCCAGTAGTCGCTCAAGCGTCAGTGCTTCAGCAAAATGCTGCGTAGCGTCGAGCATTAGTTGCGCCAGCCCCTCACTGCGTTGGCTCACCTTATCGCCGTCGACCAGATTTAAACCTAACCGTCGTGCCAGTGAAGAGCGCACGGAACCAACATTGAGCTGTTCACCCTCGATAGCCGAAGACGTCACGATATTCTGCAATAACGCATCCAGTTCGTTCTGCGCGCTTAGTGAGCTACCCACGGAACTGGCCATGCCCATCAACCGACCTTGTGCCTGCACACACTCGCGTAATAACGGTGTCAGGCGCTCGGCTTGCCAGTTGAAATTTGGCCAATCAGGCCGTTGCCAGATCCAGAGAGGTGCCATGAACTCGGGTGCTCCAAGGTGAATGAGCCGAATAATAGTCTTATTCGGCTCACTTTATGAGCCGAATAAGACCGCTATTCGGCTCACGTCCAACAAACACCGTGATTCTCACCGCAAATATAGATGTATCCGATTGTTAAAAAACTGCCGAATGGCTAATCTTCGCGCCTTCAACGACCCTATATTCAGGGTCATTCTGACGAAACACAGTTTTTTTGATCTGTAACGCGCCGAGGATCAGGCGCAGGGTTTCGTTATGCATGGCAGGAGGCGTCACATGCGTTGGGTTCTTTCACTGCTGATTACGCTGGTTTGCGCTCAAATTGCGCGGGCCGAGCCCACGGCCGAGCTATCGGAACCGGTGGGCGGCTGGCGCTATCACGGCTTGCTGGACCGCAGTGAAAACCCTCGCGTCGCCTATCCCACACCGCCCATCGACCGGGGTGTGCAGCGCAATCGCACAATGATCGAAGGCCAGCTCAAGGCCCTCGGCACGCTCCGTCCGCCCCACAGCCTGGCGGTCAACGGCAATCCCCTGAATCTGTACACCGACGATCAAGGGCGTTTTGCCCGCCCGTATGCGTTCGGCGCCGGTTCCAACAGCGTCGAAGTGCGCAGTTCCGAGGGCAAGTCGCTCAAGCGCGTTCAATTCTATGAAGCCAACAACCTGCGCACCCCGGCGCGGATTCGCGTGGTGCTGGGCTGGGACGATCCCAAGGCCGAACTCGACCTGCACATCATTACCCCCGACGGCCAGCACGCGTTCTGGGCCAGTCCGGCGATGAGCAACGGTGGTGGGCTGGACCCGGACGGTGTCGATGGCCCCGGCCCGGAAATGTTCACCATGACCGCGCCGATGCACGGCACCTATCTGGTTTACGTGAACTATTGGGGCAACTACGGCAGCGGCGGCTATAACTTCGATGAGAACAGCAACCAGAACGAGGTGATCACCTCGCAAATCAATCTGGTGCTCAATGAAAACACCGTCGACGAAAAACGCGAGACGTTCATCGTGCCCTTGCGGGCAATCGGCGACCTGCTGCTGGTCAAGACTTTCAACTATTAAACATCCCGCACCACGGATGAAATCGGGTTTTGTGAACATGAGCGATAACACTGTGACTCCGGCCGCCGACGTACCAGCAGCCAAAATTCCACGTCGTTGGCCGGCGCTGCTGATCGGGCTGTGCCTGGCGGCAGGCGTAGCGGGCGGGTTAGGCTGGTTCCTGCACAAACCCAAGGCTCCGCCTGCGCAGTTGGCCAGCGACAAACTGGGCATGAGCCGCCCGGACGGTCTGCTCGAAACCCTTTCCCTGAGCCAGTTGCCCAAGGATCTGCTGGCCGTGCCGTTCCTCAAGGAAACCCTGACCGAAGATTTCGTCTTCTATTACGAAGCCCATGCCGATCGACTCGGTTTCATCGGCAGCCTGCGGCGGATCATTTACGAGCATGACCTGAAGTTGCAGGACAGCCTGATCGAGCAGCTCTTCGACCAACCGGCGGATGTGGCGCTGTGGCGTGGGGCGGATGGGCGTCTCAAGGATTTCCTGTTGGTGATGGATCGCGGCGGACTGGCCAAGGTGCTGGAGCCGCTGGCGAAAGTGGCGCTGGATGATTCGCAACTGAGCAAGCTCGGCGAAGTGAAAGTCGGTGCCGACGCCGTCACCCTCTATCAGCTCAACTACAACGCCAGCAAGTCGTTGGTGTTCGCTTCCCATGGCGACAAATTGGTGGTGCTGTCCAATCCGGCCAAACTCTACGACCCGGATAACGGGGCTTTGGAGGAAACCGGCGGCGTTTCGACCAAGGCGATCGCCGCCTTGCTCAACGGCGACAAACTGTTCCCCGAAGCCTTCGGCCTGCCGCCGCGTGCGCCCGAGGTAAAACAACGCCTCTCGGTCAACTCCAGCGTGTTGGCCATGGGTTACCAGCGCTTTATCCCGAACTTCGCCGGCCTGCGTTTCGACATGGACGACAAGGGCTGGCACAGCTTCCTCGCCATGGACGAACTGGACAAGCAGCCGGACTTCGACTTCAAACCAATCTGGCAAGCCATGCCGATGGGCGCCAGCGCTTGCGTGGCCTTGCCACTGGCCGCCGAACAACAGAAACCGCTACTGGTGAAACTCGGCGCCGAAGAGTCCGTGGCTCAGGCCCTGACTGAACACATGGCCGGTGCCGCGGGCCTGTGCTGGTATGCCGATTCGCGGCTGTATACGCCGCTGCTGGTGGCCAGCCTGAATGACGATGACAGCGCCAAACTTGATGGTGACTTGGGCAACCTGTTCGGCTCGATGGTCGGTGCCTACGAAGGCAATGTTGCCGAGCACGCATTCCCGGTGGTCGAGAAACAGGACGGTAAAACCCATCAGTGGCAGCGCCAGGTCAGCTCCAACTTCGGCCCCTATAAGGCCAAGGATGCCGAGCAGCCAGACGCGATCACCGGCAAAGCCTTCATGCGCGTCAGCCTGGCCCGTCACGGCTCGACGCTGCTGTTCTCCCTCGACGACAAACTTGTCGACAAAGCGCTGGGCACCCTCGACAAACGCTTCCCGCCGCTGGCTGACGTGCTGCCGAAAGACCTGCTGATGCCGATCTATTTCGGCCCCGATTCCATGGCGCAACTGATGCAACAGGAAACCCTCGACAGCCTGCCGCAGGACATGGAGCCGGTGTTCTACAACGCCGCGCAAACCTACCTGATCCCGAAACTGCGCACCCTCGGCGGCTACGGCAAATACGCCCTGACCTTGCCCAAAGGCAGCGAGCCCGACGGCCACTGGCAATGGCTGCCGCTGGAGTGGAAAGCCCTGTGACCGCACTCATCCGAGGCCTCGGCTTGCTGGCGTTGCTGCTGGGGACCCGCACATTCGCCAGCGAAGCCGCCGCGCTCGATCCGCAGCAATCCCAGGTGTTCCGCGCCTGGTTCGTGCGTATCGCCCAGGAACAACTGACCCAAGGCCCGAGCCCGCGCTGGTATCAGCAGGATTGCGCCGGGCTGGTGCGCTTTGCCGCCAACGAAGCGCTGAAGGTCCATGACGACAAATGGCTGCGCAGCAATGGCCTGTCCAACCGCTACCTGCCGCCGGAGCTGCAACTGAGTGAAGCCCAACGCGGCCTCGCCCAGCAATGGCAGCAGGGCGGCGGCAAGGTCGGGCCTTACGTCAACGCGATCAAATTGATTCAGTTCAACAGTCATCTGGTCGGCCGCGATCTGGCCCAGGCCCGGCCCGGCGATTTGATGTTTTTCGATCAGGGCGACGACCAGCACCTGATGATCTGGATGGGCCGCTTCATTGCCTATCACACCGGCACCACTACCCCCACCGACAACGGCATGCGCTCCGCAAGCCTGCAGCAACTCATGACATGGAAGGACACCCGATGGATACCCGACGCAGTCAACCCCAACTTCATCGGCGTCTATCGACTGAACTTTCTCTCCCAATGATCGGTGCCCGCATGCTGCGCATTTGCTCAAAACTGCCTCTTTTGCTTGCGTTGGTTCTGCCTCTGTCGGCAGTCAACGCCGAAGACACCGTCGAGCCGAGCGGCTATACGCCGGTGGCCGGTGAAAGCTTTTTCCTGTTGGCCGACAGTAGTTTTGCCAGCGATGAACAGGCGGTGGTACGCCTCGAAGCGCCGGGTCGTGACTATCGCCGGTTCCGCATGGAGCCTTACGGCGGTGCGGACATTCGGGTGTATCGCATCGACAAGCCGCTGGATTTCCTCAAGCGCCAGAAGAACCTGCACCGTGTGGTCAGCGACGGCCAGTTCAAGGGCGAAGGCCTGTCGAACACCCTCGCGTACCTGTGGGACAACTGGTACCGCAAATCCCGTCGGGTGATGCAGCGGGCGTTTTCCTACGAGTCGCGTAAACAAGTCACCGAGGAAGTGCCGGAACTGAAGATGGGCACCGCCATCGCCGCGCCAACGCCCTACGACGCTCAGCCGCAATTCGCGTTGATTCCGGGCCTGCCGGTGGTCAGCCAATTCCGTTATCCGCTGTGGCAAGCCAAACCGATCCAGCCGCCTGAAGGTGTGAAACTGGTTGGTTCTTCCAGTGAGTTCGTCAGCGTCTCGCCGGGCAACGTTTATATCCCGTTGGGCAACCTGAAACCGGGCCTGTACCTGGTGGAAGCGCTGATCGGCAAGTACCGCGCGACCACCATGGTATTCGTCTCCAACACCGTGGCCGTGAGCAAGATTGCCGGTGATGAATTGCTGGTGTGGGCTGCGCGCAAACACGAAGGCAGTTCGGTGCCCAAGGTTAATGTGCTATGGACCGACGGCCTGGGCGTGATGAGCAGTGGCGCGACCGATGCCGATGGTTTGCTGCGCCTGAAACACGTCAGCCCGGAGCGTTCGTTCGTGATCGGCGAGGACGAAGAGGGCGGGGTGTTCGTCTCCGAGAACTTCTACTACGACAGCGAAATCTACGACACCAAACTCTATGCGTTTACCGATCGGCCGCTGTACCGGCCGGGTGATTGGGTGTCGTTGAAAATCGTCGGTCGCGAGTTCAAGAATGCCCGGGATTCCGTGGCGCCGACCGCTGCCGATGTCAATGTGACGGTGCTCGATGCCACCGGCACGGCGCTGCAATCGTTGGCGTTGAAGCTCGATTCCAAGGCCGGCACCCAGGGCCGTTTCCAGTTGCCGGACAATGCGGTGGCAGGCGGTTATGAGCTGCGTTTCAGCTACAAGGATCAGGCCTACAGCAGTGCCTTCCGCGTGGCTGAGTACATCAAGCCGCACTTCGAGATATCCCTGAACCTGGCCAAGCAGGATTACCGCACCGGCGAACCGGTCAAGGGCAGCCTGGTGTTGTTGTACCCGGACGGTAAACCGGTGGCCGACGCCAAGGTGAGCCTGAGCCTGCGCGCCCAACAACTGTCGATGGTCGATAACGAACTGCAATACCTGGGGCAATTCCCGGTGGAGCTGACCAGCGCCGAACTGACCACCGACGCCAAGGGCAACGCGACGCTTGACCTGCCCGCCGCCGAGAAACCGAGCCGCTACATGCTCACCGTGTTCGCCAGTGATGGCGCGGCGTACCGGGTCAAGACCACCAAGGAAATCCTCATCGACCGTGGTGCCGCCAGTTTCCGCCTGAGCGCGCCGCAACGGTTCAGCGCGGTGGGCGACAAGGTTGCCTTCAGCTATGCCAACGAAGGTGGCAGCGAGCAGAGCAAAGCGGTCAACCCGAGCAGCTACAGCTGGGTGCGACTCGAAGACCAGACCACTGGCGAAGGAAAACTCGCCGCCAAAGACAAAGGCTTCACCTTGGCCTTCGACCGTCCGGGTACTTACAACCTGACGCTGAAAGATGATCATGGCCGCGTGCTTGGTGCGACCGGTCATTCGGTCACGGGTGATGGCGTCAAAGCCGTGCCCGGCACCGTGGAAATCGTCCTCGACAAACCCGAGTACAAGGCCGGTGACGAAGCCCTCGCGTTGATCACTTTCCCCGAGCCGGTCAGCGATGCGTTGTTGTCGCTCGAGCGCGACAAGGTCGAGGCCACGGCGTTGCTGTCCAAGGGCGCCGACTGGCTGAAGATGGAAAAACTCAGCGACACCCAATACCGCGCGCGCATCGCGGTGAAGGACAACTTCGCGCCGAACCTGACGTTCTCCGTGCTCTATACCAAGGGCGGTCAGTACAGCTTCCAGAACGCCGGTATCAAGGTGGTCGCGCCACAGATCGATGTGGCGATCACTACCGACAAAGAGGCGTATCAGCCCGGCGATACCGTGTCCGTGGACCTCACCACCCAGTTCGCCGGCAAGCCGATTCCGGCTCACCTGACGGTCAGCGTGGTCGACGAAATGATCTACGCGCTGCAGCCGGAAGTGGCGCCGACCATCGACCAGTTCTTCTACCACCCGCGCCGCAACAACGTGCGCACCAGCGCCAGTTTGTCGTTCATCAGCTACGACGTGGCACTGCCGGGCAGCCCGGGTGCGCCGGGCAAAGCCAACCGCAGCGAGCGTGGGGTGAAAGTGCTGGAGCGGCCGCGTCGTGAAGACGTCGACACCGCCGCGTGGCAGCCGGAATTGATCACCGACGCCAACGGCAAAACCCGTTTCACCTTCAAGATGCCGGACTCCTTGACCCGCTGGCGCATCACCGCCCGCGCCATCGCCGATGACGGTCAGGTCGGGCAAAAGAAGCAATTCGTGCGCTCGGAAAAACCGCTGTACCTGAAGTGGAGCGGCCCGACCAAATTCCGCAATGGCGACAAACCGGATCTTGGCGTATTCGCTTTCAGTCAGGCCGAGAAACCGGTCAAGGCTGAGCTGGTGATTCATTACGCGGGTGCCGAGCAACGTGTGCCGGTCACACTGAACAACGGCGTCAACTACGTCCCATTGCCGGCGTTCACATTGGCCAATGGCGATTGGACCGCCGAGCTGGTGCAGGACGGTAAAACCGCTGACGCCTTGGCCGTACGCCTGACCGCGACTGGCGAAGGCTGGCAGGTGACCCAGAGCCAAAGCCTGGATGCGGTCAGCGGCGACACGCCGTTGACCTTGCCGGCGGACGCCACGGATATTCGCCTGCGTCTGGATGACAGCCCGCAAGCAGTGTTCCGCTCGGCCCTCGATGATCTGCTGAGCTATCCGTATGGCGGCGTCGAACAAACCGCCAGCCGTCTGCTGCCGCTGAGCATCGCCTATCCAACGCTGTCGTCGAATCCGCAGATCCGTGATCGCTTGCGTTTGATCATGCAGAACAGCCGCCTGCGTCTGGTGCAAATGGCCGGGCCGTCGGCGAGTTTCACTTGGTGGGGCTATGACGGTGAGCCGGATGCGTTCCTCACCGCTTACGCCTATTACGCCGACTGGCACGCCAGCAAGGCGCTGGAACTGAGCCTGCCGCCGGAGCACTGGCAGCGGGTGCTGGAGGTGTACGCGAAACAGGCGCAGAACACGCCGCTGTTGCAGCGGGCGTTGATTCTGTCGTTTGCCAAACAGATGCAATTGCCGGTGAACACGTTGCTCAGCGGTTTGATCGACGACCTGGTGAAAGCCGGCGAAGGCAATGCGGCGAGCGTGATGGACGATGGCGCAGAGAGCCTGGTGATGAACGATCCGGATTCGGCATTGGGGCTGGCCAGCGCTCGGGTGCTGACCGCGTCTTTGGCGCGTCAGGCCAAGGTCAATCTGCCCCCGGCGTTCAGTCGTCAAGTGGACGCTGCGCAACAACAAGTGGCCGTTAGCGCTCAACCGTTTGTCGAAGCCCTGAACCTGTCGCTGCAAGCCTTCGATCAGGCTCACGCGCAAGCGCTGTTGCAACGCCTGTTGCCACAGCAATCAACCCTGGAACGCGCGTTGGCGCTGACCTGGTTGCAACGCAGCATCGAGCAGGCCTCTCCGACCATCGCATTGGCACCGGGTGAGGGCTGGAAGAAACGTTACAGTGATACCGGTGAGATGTATTGGACGTGGCAGGGCTCTTCGCCAGTGCCGGCGGCATTGTCGCTGAGCGGAACGCAAGAGCGCCCGCTACGCGCCATGTTGAGCTTCCAGACCAAACAACCGGCAATCGATCCGATGGCTGTGACCATCACCCGTCGCCTGTCGCGTCTGGTGCCGGGTGATGAAGCGTTCGAATTCAAACTCGAAGCGGTCGGCACCAAGCCGTTGTCCAGCGATAGCCTGTACCTGGACGAAGTGATCATCACCAGCAAAGCGGCGAAACCGCTGCGCTACGGCATGCTCGAAGTGCCGCTGCCACCGGGTGCGGATGTCGAGCGCACCACGTGGGGCATCAAGCTGATGGGCAAGGCCGGCACCGAGCCGACCGCGCTGGAGAAGGCCCGTTTCGAGCCGGGGCAAATGGCCTATGCGGTGCCAGTGGATGCGCTGAGCGGTGAGTTGCGCCTGCGTCATCTGGTGCGCTTCTCGCAAAAAGGCCAGTTCAACCTGCCGCCGGTGCGTTTCACGCAGGTCTACGCGCCACAGCATCAGGCTCAGGAACAGAAACCGGCACTCGGTCAGGTCACGGTCAACTGACATGACCCGGTGTCTGGTCTGGTGGTTGCTGTGTTTGATTCCTGCGCTGGCGACAGCGCAGGACGAGCCGCTGCGCCTGGGTTTCAAGGGTGAGCTGCTTGCGTTGAGCCAGACTCAGGTGATCTCGCGTGAGCCATTGCCTGATGATTTGCAGACGCCGTTGGGCAGCTTGTGGAAGCTGTTTGTCTACGGCTGGCTGGTGGACACCGGCGCGCGCGAGCCCGCTTATGAATGTCGCGGGCAATCGAAGGAAGAAGTTTATTGCTGCACGGCGAACGGCAAGATCGGGCGCGATCAGGCGTTGGTGAAGTCTTGCGGCTTGTACTTTGAGCCTGCGCGCCTGGGCATTGCCGACGCTGATTGGCGCGCATATTGGCAGGCCAGACAAGCGCCGAAGTGGTTGCTGGATTTGCCGTCGTTGCAACCGCAGACCCGGGTTCCGGTAGCGGAGTTGTTGAAGGTGTTGGCGGTGATGCCGGCGCAGGATCAGGCGCGAAGGGTGTTACTCGATGTGGTGCTCAATGCCGCGGATGGCAATGTCGTGGTTGAACTCGGTGGTCGGTTGCGGGTGAAAACCTGGAGCTGGCTGGGGGATCAGGATCCTTCGTCGCGCCAAGGCGGATTCGCGGGCTGGACGGTAGACGGCACGCCGATCTGGGCCGGTGGGCGTGGCACCAGCCAAATGGTGTTGCGCCATTATGGTCAGTCGCTGGCGACGGTGCTGCCCTCGTCATGGCCAGCCGAGGCAGGGAAGTGCGTTGAGGTCGGTCTGTTCGCGCGTTATCCACTGAAACGCGTGCTGTCGGGGGATCGCGTTGTAGCGCCCG
Organism: Pseudomonas sp. Pseusp11; assembly: GCF_047304405.1. NCBI lineage: Bacteria > Pseudomonadati > Pseudomonadota > Gammaproteobacteria > Pseudomonadales > Pseudomonadaceae > Pseudomonas > Pseudomonas sp. Pseusp11. Next base: position 168,426 of record NZ_JBGLZF010000004.1, on the reverse strand, counting down.
GCCCTTTGCAAGGCGATTACCGCGTCGAGTTCGCCAACGGCAATCAACTCGATATCCACAGCGACGGCGAGTTGTTCTTGCTCAAAGACAAACTCGTCGCCCGCCTCGATCGTGAAGAATACGTCGCCCGCGTCCTGCAGCGCGAAGCCAGGCCTGAACCCGTTGAAGCGGCCAAAGCCCTGGCCGTCGCGATCCGCACCTACCTGCTGCAAAACGCCACTCGCAACGGCGACTGCCTGAGCATCGATGACAGCAGCAGTCGACAGCGCGTCGCGCCACGTCCGGCCGCCACTGAGTCGCGCAATATCGCCGCGTGGACCAGCGATCTGGTTCTCGCCGGCAGCAACGTCACCTATCACTCCGACCAACCGGGGCCGGACAAACTCTCCTGGCAGCAAGCCGTCGAACAAGCCAATGCCGGCCAACGCTACGACGCCATCCTGCTGCATGCCTACCCGCGCGCCAGCCTCAGTCGCTGGGACAACCCCGTCGCCTCCTGCGAAGCGCTGCCCGCCGCGCAAGACTGGCTGCAAAACCAGCGCCGCGGCTGGCGCCAACGACTCGAAAGCGAAGTCGGCTACAACGAAGTCAGCACCTTTGCGGTCTGCCGCCTGGCCTTTGGTCGTCCGTTTGTCGACCGCGAACGCCAGCGCATCTACGTACGCGGCGTGCTGTCGTTGCAAGACCGCCTCGACCTGACCCACGAATACCTGCACCTGGCCTTCGAAGCACACCCCAACGGCCAGGATGAAACCTACATCGAAGGGCTCGCCCGTCACCTCTTGCTGGAATAGGCCATGAAACTCCGTTATCCACAGGTCTTGCTGTTGCTTTGCGCTTTTTGCGTACTGCCAGCGACATTTGCCGCCGTCAAACTTGATACGCCCATTGGCGGCTGGCGTACCGGCGCCCCTGAAGGCGAAGGCGAAAACTTTCGTCAGACGGTCAATTACCCGGCGTCGTCGGTTAACACCCCGGTGGGCCAGGCCAACACGGCGCGCATTACCGGCCAGATCCAATCCACCCCCAAGAGCACTGAACCCGGCAAGTTGATTGTCAATGGCGTCAGCATGCCACTGAAGATCGACCCCGCCGGTCGCTTCGACCGCCCGTTCTCATTCCCCAAAGGCAGCAACAGCGTCGAAGTCCGCAGCCCCGACGGCCAACAACGCCACCGCACGCAGTTTCTCAATGCCAACGGCGGCGCTACCCCGGCCAAGTTGCGCGTGCTGCTGGCCTGGGACAGCGACGGCACGGACCTGGACTTGCACCTCATCACCCCCGATGGCGCACACATCTGGTACGGCGATCGTGTCGCACCCAATGGTGCGGCGCTGGATGTGGACGTGACCACTGGCTACGGCCCGGAAATCTTCGCCATGCCGGCGCCGATCAAGGGGCAATACCTGGTGTATGTGAACTACTACGGTGGCGGGTATCGCGGTGATGACGAAGGGCAGGAAGAGGCTGTACAACCGCTGACCACCGCGCAAGTGACGGTGATTACGGAGGAGGGGACGCCTGATGAAAAGATGGAAACGTTCCTGGTGCCGATGCGGGCGGTGGGGGAGTTGACGTTGGTTAAGGGGTTTAGTTATCCGTGAGGGGGGATCGTCTCGGCACTGCTGAGACCTTTATCCAATCCGTAGCAGCTGCCGAGCCTGCGAGGCTGCGTTCGAGCCGGGGTCGCGCTCAACCGAAGTCCTCGTATATCCGCTATACACGGTCTTCCTGAAAGAACCGGTTGCCTGATTTTACGACTGCTTCGCAGCCGGACGCAGGCTTCGCCTGCTGCTACAAGGAGTGCGGTGCTGTAGCTCGTTGTTGATGAGGGGGCTGAGGTTGGTGCAAGGGGAAGGGGGATTATTCCGGACATTAAAAAGCCGGCTTGTGGCCGGCTTCTCGGGGACTGGCTTGGTTTATTTTTGGTAAACCGCGCCAGCCTTCAAAACGTACACCCGGATCTTGCGTCCGGCTGTGGGACTTGGCGAGAAAGTGATCTGCCTTGTCGGTGCGATCTGAGCCTTGGAAAGGGTCGATGCGCAAATGTGGGGCGCAGCATACTGATTTTTTTGAGGAATTCCCAGCTTGGCGTGCGGGATAGAGCTTTGCGGGAATGATTTTGTGTGGCCGCTTTGACCCTGTGGCGAGGGGGCTTGCCCCCGTTGGGGCGCGGAGCGTCCCTGAAGTGGGTAATCCCGAAGCACCGCATGTTCAGGTTTTGCGACTGCTGTGCAGTCGAACGGGGCGGTGCGGCGTTCCGACAAGCCCCCTCGCCACATTGGATCGCAGGGCTTCGTATTTACAGGAACGGTACGGACGGTCTGCGTTTGTTGAGCGTGGACCACCAGAACACCCACCCCAATACCCTGATGTTCTGCTTGTCGATCTGCTCGGCACTGAAGATCTCATCTGGATACTCAGTACGGTTGTGGCTGCGCAGCCGCAGCGCATTTCCCGGCATCCGGTGCAGGTATTTGATCCGCAACATTCCGTCATGCTCGATCGCATAGATCTCGCCATCGATAATCTGCGTAAGCCCGCGATCAATGGCGAGGGTTGAACCGTCTTCAATCTTTTCGGCCATGCTGTTACCGATCATATGGGTGCAGATGGCATTGGCATGTTTGATTTCCAGGGAGTCGAGGTGGCTGTGGGGCAGGCGGATGGATTGACCCTTGTCCTCGACGACGTGGGTTTTATTGGAGCCTGGGGCGGTGGTGGTTTCTTTGAAGAAGGGCAGTTCGACGTCGATGGGCTCGATCACCGTGTAGATGCCCCGGATGGCCTGGGCGTCGAAGGTGTTGCCGGACTCATCGAGCACACGCAGGCGCGAGGACTCTTTCGGGCCTTCGCCGGTTTTCAGCCAGTCACTGTTTACAGACAGAAGTCGGGAGACTTCTTCCATGCGATAAGCGGGCACACCACGGGTGTACCAGTTATGGATGTTTTGCGCTTCCGTGTCGAAGAAAGCGGCAAATCCTGTCGTTGTGATGTTGGCTGCTTCGAGGAGCGCTCTGAACCGTGGGCCGCTAGTGTTCTTTTTCATAAACACGAGTCTACGGGCGCAGGATGGGGGTTTGAATAAACGACCCGTTCAAATTTCGAGGGAAATTTAAGACCGGATGTAAGACGCTTTTCGTAAAAAATAAACAGGCAAACACCCAGGCCGAAATGCTCAAAACTCATTGTTAAAAGCGTTCCAGGCAGGCACAAAAAACCCCGGATCAACCGGGGTTTTCCTTGAAGCGTGAGGCTAGAAACTAACCGTTGCTTCTCAGCCTTTGTAGGCAGCGACCGACTTGGTGATCGCGGCGCGGGCGGCGTCTGCGCCGTCCCAGCCTTCGATTTTCACCCATTTGCCTTTTTCGAGGTCTTTGTAGTTCGCGAAGAAGTGCTCGATCTGCTGGATCAGCAGGGCTGGCAGGTCGGTGTATTCCTTCACGTCCACGTACAGCTGGGACAGCTTGTCGTGTGGGACTGCGATGACTTTGGCATCGCCGCCGCCGTCGTCGGTCATGTTCAGGATGCCGACTGGACGCGCGCGGATCACCGAACCTGGAGCAACCGGATAAGGAGTCACGACCAGCACGTCGAGGGGATCACCGTCGTCAGCCAGGGTGTTCGGGATGTAACCGTAGTTGGCCGGGTAGAACATCGGGGTGGCCATGAAACGGTCAACGAACAGGCAGTCGCTGTCTTTGTCGATTTCGTATTTGATCGGCGCGTGGTTGGCCGGGATCTCGATCGCGACGTAGATGTCGTTCGGCAGGTCTTTGCCAGCCGGAATCTTGCTGTAGCTCATTGGGCGGTGCCCCCGTTAGTTGACCAAAAACACTTGGCCGGATTGACCAAAAAGTGGCGGCGATTATAGGCATATTCCGCCACCGTTGCTATGTGCCAGAGGTCGTGTAGACCTTAGTCGTGAGCTTGATAGACCGGATCATTGGCCTGAAGTTGCCTAAGCCTTGCCAAGGGATCCTGCCGGTAAAACAGCCTCAACTGCTCGTAGACCTGTGGATAAGCCTCGTGCAGCAAATCCGGGGCGCTGAAGAAGTATTCGCTGGTAACCGCGAAGAACTCGGCGGGGTTTTCCGCCGCGTACGGGTCAATGGCGGTTTCAGCGTCCGGGTTGCGCTCCAGTTGCCGGTCGAGGTCGTCATAGGCTTCCTGCATGACCTTGGCCCAGTCGCTGACGCGCATGTCGGCGTGCAGCGGTGGCAGGCCATTGGCGGAGCCGTTGAGCATGTCGAGCTTGTGTGCGAGTTCGTGGATCACCAGGTTGTAGCCTTCCCAGCCACCGCTGGCCATCACGCCGGGCCAGGCGAGGATGATCGGGCCTTGCTGCCAGGCTTCGCCGCTGTGTTCGCCGTCCCATTCGTGTTCGACACCACTGGCATCGCGATGGCGCTGGGGGCTGAGGAAATCGTCGGGGTAGAGGATGACTTCGTGAAAGCCCTGATACCAGTTCAGATCACCCAAATGCATGAGCGGTAATTGGGCCTGGGCGGCGAGCAGCAGGCGCTGCTCCTGGTGGAGTTCGACGCCGGGCAGGGCGGTCAGGTGTTTGTCTTGCAGGAACAGCACGCTGGCTTCGCGCAGCCACTGGTCTTCGGCCGCGCTGATGCCGTCGAGGAAGCTCAGGTGATGGCGCACCCGTTGCCACATGTCGTCGGCAATCGGATGCCTGGCCAGGGTGCGCCGGCGTCGCCAGGCGCTAAGGGACCACATTGTCAGTCAGCGGGGTTCAGCTTTGGACGCGGCATTAGCGAGACGGCTGCGGATCACGCCAATGATCATCGGTAGCAGCGACACCAGGATGATACCCACCACCAGCAGCGACAGGTTTTTCTTGATGAACGGTACGTTGCCGAAGAAGTAACCGAGGGTTACCAGGCCACCCACCCAGAGGATGGTGCCGAAAACGCTGAAGGCAAAGAAACGCGGGTAAGGCATTTTGCCAACGCCGGCGACGAACGGGGCAAAGGTACGGATGATTGGCATGAAACGCGCCAGGGTCACGGTTTTGCCGCCATGTTTGTCGTAGAAATCGTGGGTTTGTTGCAGGTAATCGCGGCGGAAGATTTTCGAGTTCGGGTTACTGAACAGCCGTTCGCCGACGGTGCGGCCGATCACGTAGTTGGTGCTGTCGCCGAGGATCGCCGCCAGCATCAGCAGGCCGCCCAGCAGTACCGGATCCATGCCGCCACCGGCCGCCACGGCGCCCGCGATGAACAGCAGGGAATCGCCCGGCAGGAACGGCATCACCACCAGACCGGTTTCGCAGAAGATCACCATGAACAGGATGGCGTAGATCCATGCTCCGTAGTTGTTCACCAGCATCTCGAGGTAAACATCGAGATGCAGAATAACGTCGATCGGGTTGAAATCCATGGAAAGCACCTGTGGTGATGGCCCGACTCAGCAGGCCTGTGCGGATAGCTTCGCGTAAGACTACAGCGGGGTGTGATTTTTCTTACGAGTCGTGAGGTGTGGGCATTATACGGGGTGAAAAGTGAAAAACGCGTCGAGTTTGTAGCGAGGAATGTCGATGTGTTACGAGGTTTGTCGGAAAAGATCGCAGCCTTCGGGAGCACCTACAGGTTCGAGGTCGCCTCGGTCAATGTAGGCGCTGCCGAAGGCTGCGATCTTCTTGGTGATCTTAAAGTCCGTCACTGATCGGCAACACGTAGTTCTTGAACTCGGTGTCTTCCCTGAACCCGATGGATTCGTAGGTTTTCTGTGCGACTTCGTTGTTGCTGCTGGTGGAAACGCGCATGCGCACGGCATTGGTTTCCTTGGCCATTTTCTTCGCGGTGCGGATCAGGTTGTCGGCCACCAACTGACGGCGGGCGTCTTCGGCGACGTAGATGTCGTTGAGGATCCACACGCGTTTGAGCGAAAGAGACGAAAAGCTCGGGTACAACTGACAGAAACCCAACAGTTTGTTGTTGTCGTCATCGGCCAGGGCCAGGTAGATCACCGACTCTTTGCGCCGCAGGCGCTTTTCGAGGAACGCTCGGGACGAGTCCGGATACGGCAGGGAACCGTAAAACTCGCGATATTTGACGAACAACGGGGTCAGCAGGTCCAGGTGTTCGAGGGTCGCTTGAATAATCCGCATGGTAGGTCTCGTCTTCAAGTGGCTGTCTTACATGGTGACGGCGATAGGAAACCCTTGGCGGCCGTGCATCGATCCTGCCTTAAACCAGAATAGAAACGCAATGCGGAAACGGTTCAGGCATCCGACGGACTGAGTAGGAAATTACCTTTCAAACCTGCTCCTGTGTCCGACTCCAGCGTCTGAACCTGGGCTTCGTCCTTCAGACTGACCCCCGATAACTGCCGCCGACAGGCTTCGCGCATCAAATACAGCAAACGGTGTGCCGCCATGCCGTAACTCAAGCCTTCGAGCCGGACATTCGAGATGCAGTTGCGGTAGGCATCCGTCAGTCCGACCTTGGGATTATAGGTGAAATACAGCCCCAGGCTGTCTGGAGAGCTTAATCCAGGGCGTTCCCCGATCAGAATGACCACCATTTTTGCGCCCAGCAGCTCGCCAATCTCGTCAGCCACCGCAACCCGGCCTTGTTCCACCAGAATCACCGGCGACAGGGACCAGCCTTCGATAGCCGTCTGTTCTTCCATGCGTGCCAGAAACGGCAAGGTGTGGCGATGAACGGCCAGTGCCGAGAGACCATCGGCCACCACAACAGCCAGATCCACCCCGCCAGGATGGGCTTGCGCGTAATCGCGCAGAGTCTGCGCCGACTCGTCACTCAACTTGCGCCCCAAATCGGGGCGCTGCAGATAGCTGTTCCGATCCGTGGCGGCACTGTGCAGCAGCAAACTCTCACGCCCACGCTCGGTCAGTTGCGAACTGAGCGCCGAGTGATCGAAAGGCAGGTGCACCGCATCCCGGGCCTGGGCATGGGCGTACTGGAAATCCAGTTGCGCGCTGGTCGGCATACTGGTGCCGGTGCGACCCAGCGCAATGCGCGCCGGGGTCAGGCGACGCAGTTCCAGCAACGGATTTTGCGGATCGACGGGGGGCTTATCCATATAAACACTCATCCCAGTTGCGCCAATGCCTGGCGGAACGCCGGTGGTAGGCTGTTGCCGAAGTGAATTTTGCCGTCCGCCTGGGTGAAGATGCCCATGTTCGCCAGCCACTGTTCAAACTCCGGCGCCGGTTTCAGGCCCAGGGTTTGCCGGGCGTAGAGGGCGTCGTGGAACGAGGTGGTCTGGTAATTGAGCATGATGTCGTCGGAGCCGGGGATGCCCATGATGAAGTTGATCCCGGCCACGCCCAACAAGGTCAGCAGAGTGTCCATGTCGTCCTGGTCGGCTTCGGCATGGTTGGTGTAACAGATATCGCAGCCCATGGGCACGCCCAGAAGCTTGCCGCAAAAGTGGTCTTCGAGGCCGGCACGGATGATCTGCTTGCCGTTGTAGAGGTATTCCGGACCGATGAAGCCGACGACGGTGTTCACCAGAAACGGTTTGAAATGCCGCGCCACGGCGTAGGCGCGGGTTTCGCAGGTTTGTTGATCGATGCCATGGTGGGCATTGGCCGACAAGGCACTGCCTTGGCCGGTCTCGAAATACATCAGGTTTTGGCCCAGAGTGCCGCGATTCAGACTCAAACCCGCTTCATAGCCTTCCTGTAAAACGTTGAGGTTGATACCGAAACTGGCGTTGGCCGCTTCGGTGCCGGCAATCGACTGGAACACCAGGTCCAGCGGAACCCCGCGATTCACTGCCTCGATGGAGGTGGTGACATGGGTCAGCACGCAGGCCTGTGTCGGAATGTCGTAGCGCTGGATGATCGCGTCGAGCATTTCCAGAATGGCGCAGATCGAAGCGATGCTGTCGGTGGCCGGGTTGATGCCGATCATCGCGTCACCGTTGCCGTACAGCAGACCGTCGAGAATGCTGGCGGCGATGCCGGCCGGTTCGTCGGTGGGGTGATTGGGTTGCAGGCGTGTCGAGAGCCGGCCACGCAGGCCCAGAGTGCCGCGGAACTTGGTGACCACGCGGATTTTCTGCGCCACCAGCACCAGATCCTGCACGCGCATGATCTTCGACACGGCGGCGACCATTTCCGGGGTCAGGCCGGGGGCGAGGGCGCGCAGGCTTTGTTCATCGGCGGCTTCGCTGAGCAGCCAGTCGCGGAAACCGCCGACGGTGAGGTGGCTGACCGCTTTAAAAGCCTGTTTGTCGTGAGTGTCGATGATCAGTCGGGTGACCTCATCGGCCTCGTAAGGAATCAGCACTTCCTCCAGGAAGTGGGCCAGCGGGGTGTCGGCCAGGGCCATCTGCGCGGCCACCCGCTCGCCATCGTTGAGGGCGGCAACGCCGGCCAGAAAGTCCCCGGAGCGCGCCGGGCTGGCTTTGGCCATGACGTCCTTGAGGCTGTTGAAGCGGTAGGTCTGGGCGCCGACGGTATGGGCAAATACGGCCATGGGGCGGTGTCCTCCTGATTCAATGAATCTCTCAAATGCATCGCCGAACCCCTGTGGGACGGCGGTGCACTTCAATATGGCAGGCGCCGGGAATCAGCCCGGCGCCGGTGCATTTCAGACACCTTCGAGCATCGCATCTGCCGGCGCATCGGCGCGTTGCTTGGCGGTCAGTTGGAAATACAGGTAACCGGCCACCATGAAACCGAGGAACACGCAGCCGATCAGCGCGTTGAACCAGGCCATCGCCACCAGGCACACCACCGCCAGAAACAGTGCGATCCCCGGTACGATCGGGTAGCCCGGCGCGCGGAAGGTGCGTTCCAGGTTGGGTTCGGTTTTACGCAGTTTGAACAGGCTCAGCATACTGATGATGTACATCACGATGGCGCCGAATACCGACATGGTGATCATTGCAGCCGTCAGCGTCATGCCTTGCAGGTTGACCAGGCCGTCGCTGTAGATCGCCGCGATGCCGATCACGCCGCCCGCCAGGATCGCCCGGTGCGGGGTCTGGAAGCGCGACAGTTTGGCCAGGGAAGCCGGCAGGTAGCCGGCGCGAGCCAGGGCGAAGAATTGCCGCGAATAACCCAGAATGATCCCGTGGAAGCTCGCCACCAGGCCGAACAGACCGATCCACACCAGCATGTGCATCCAGCTTGAATTGTTGCCGACCACGGCTTTCATCGCCTGAGGCAGGGGGTCGTTGATGTTCGACAGTTGACGCCAGTCGCCGACACCGCCGGCCATGACCATCACGCCGATGGCGAGGAACACCAGGGTCAGAATGCCGCTGACATACGCCTTGGGAATCGTGCGTTTCGGGTCCTTGGCTTCTTCGGCGGCCATGGCTGCGCCTTCAATGGCGAGGAAAAACCAGATCGCGAACGGGATGGCCGCAAAGATGCCGGGAATCGAGGCCATGCTGAATTCGTTGGCGCCCGACCAGCCGTTGAGCACGAAGTTACTGAAGCTGAAGCCCGGTGCGACCACACCCATGAACACCAGCAATTCGGCGACGGCAAGCACGGTGACCACCAGTTCGAAGGTGGCCGCGATGCTGACGCCGAGGATATTCAGGGTCATGAACACGAAATAGGCGCCAACAGCGGCGATCTTCGGGTCCAGTTCCGGGTATTGCACATTGAGGTAGGCGCCGATGGCCATGGCAATTGCCGGTGGCGCAAAGACGAATTCGATCAGGGTGGCGATGCCGGCGATCAGTCCGCCTCGTTCGCCGAAGGCCCGGCGGCTGTAGGCAAACGGCCCGCCAGCGTGGGGAATGGCGGTGGTCAATTCGGTGAAACTGAAGATGAAGCAGGTGTACATCGTCGCCACCATCAATGCGGTGACGAGAAAACCCAGGGTGCCTGCGGTGCCCCAGCCGTAACTCCAGCCGAAATACTCGCCGGAAATCACCAGGCCGACGGCAATGCCCCATAGATGCAGGGTGCCGAGTGTGGGTTTGAGCTGTGTAGTAGAAGTCATAAGTCCTCTCTGTCTTTTTTATTGTTTGATCTGTTGGACTTTCGGGTATGGCGTTTTCAGGTGTAGAGCGGGCACGCAAAGCCCATGCCAGACCGGCAGGGCGATGAAGGGTGCGTTTAGGGGCGCCATCGCGGGCAAGCCCGCGATGGCTCATCTGAAGGGCGACACAGAAATACCTGTATCGCCCCCGGTTTTTAGAAGAAGCCCAACGGGTTGATGTCGTAGCTCACCAGCAGGTTTTTGGTCTGCTGATAGTGATCGAGCATCATTTTGTGGGTCTCACGGCCGACGCCGGACTTTTTGTAACCACCGAACGCGGCGTGCGCCGGGTACAGGTGGTAGCAGTTGGTCCACACGCGACCGGCCTTGATGGCGCGGCCCACGCGGTAGGCGCGGTTGATGTCGCGGGTCCAGAGGCCGGCACCCAGGCCGAACTCGGTGTCGTTGGCGATGGCCAGGGCCTCGGCTTCGTCCTTGAAGGTGGTGATGCTCACCACCGGGCCGAAGATTTCTTCCTGGAACACGCGCATTTTGTTGGTGCCCTTGAGCAGGGTCGGCTGGATGTAATACCCGGTCGCCAGGCTGCCCTCGAGTTTTTCTACCTTGCCGCCGGTCAGCAGCTCGGCACCTTCGCCCTTGGCGATCTCCAGGTACGAAAGGATTTTGTCGAATTGCTGCTCGGACGCCTGGGCGCCGACCATGGTGTCGGTGTCCAGCGGGTCGCCACGCTTGATCTGCAGGACTTTATTCATGACGACTTTCATGAACTCGTCATATATCGACTCCTGTACCAAGGCGCGGGACGGGCAGGTGCAGACTTCGCCCTGGTTGAAGAACGCCAGCACCAGGCCTTCGGCGGCTTTTTCGATGAAGGTCGGTTCGGCTTGCATGATGTCGGCGAAGAAGATGTTCGGCGACTTGCCACCCAGCTCCACGGTGGACGGAATGATGTTTTCGGCGGCACATTTCATGATGTGCGAGCCGACCGGGGTCGAGCCGGTGAAGGCGATCTTGGCGATGCGTTTGCTGGTGGCCAGGGCTTCACCGGCTTCTTTGCCGAAGCCTTGCACCACGTTGAGCACGCCAGGTGGCAGCAGGTCGCCGATCAGCTCCATCAGCACAGTAATGCCCAGCGGGGTTTGCTCGGCAGGTTTGAGGACAATGCAGTTACCGGCGGCCAGGGCCGGAGCGAGTTTCCAGGCGGCCATCAGAATCGGGAAGTTCCACGGGATGATCTGCCCGACCACGCCCAGCGGTTCATGGATGTGATAGGCCACGGTATTGCCGTCGATCTCGGCGGCGCTGCCTTCCTGGGCGCGGATGCAACCGGCGAAGTAGCGGAAGTGGTCGGCGGCCAGCGGGATGTCGGCGTTGAGGGTTTCACGCACGGCCTTGCCGTTGTCCCAGGATTCGGTGATCGCCAGCAGTTCCAGGTTCTGTTCGATGCGATCGGCGATTTTCAGCAGCACCAGCGAGCGTGCCTGGGCGGACGTGGCGCCCCAGGCATCGGCGGCGGCATGGGCGGCGTCCAGGGCTTTTTCGATGTCTTCGGCAGTGGAGCGCGGGAATTCGGCAATCGGTTGGCCGTTGACCGGAGAAGTATTGGTGAAGTACTGACCTTTGACAGGCGCGACGAACTCGCCGCCGATGTAGTTACCGTATTTGCTCTTGAACGAAACGATAGCGCCTTCAGTACCGGGGTGAGCGTAACGCATGATGGGTTTCTCCTTGGCTTTTGTGCTTATAAGGGAGGACGCGCCAGAGCGCGGTAACAAGCGTAGAGCAAAGGTCGGGCCACCGCCTTGTGGGTCAGGTAAATCAAGGGCTTGTGTGTTTTTTGTCGGACGGCAGGCCGGTGCTTGTGACGCTTGCGGTACAACCCGTGTGACACTTTGTACCGCTTGTGGCACAGCCTGTGACCTATGGGGCTTGCCAGCATTGCAATGCGTCGATGGCTGGAGGATGCTGGGCCTCAAATTGACACACAGGTAATCCTCTGTGGCGAGGGAGCTTGTGTGGCGAGGGGGCTTGCCCCCGTTGGGCAACGAAGCCGCCCCCAAACCATTCACCTCGATTTACCAGATACACCGCATGCTCAGGATTTACGACTGCTGCGCAGCCGAACGGGGGCAAGCCCCCTCGCCACAGGAAGTGGTTATAGGTAAGCACTCACCTATCGGGGAGAATAATAAGAAATGCACGACAACCATTTGAGTCGCCATGCCCAGCAAGTGTTGACCGTGACCCAGGGTAAATCCCACCTGCACGGCCCCGGCAGCGATCCGTCCATTGCCCGTTCCTGGTTGCGTTGCCTTGAGGACTATCACCTCGACCCGGCCCTGACCATGGCGCCGACAGTGCTGGAACATGGCCGCATCCTGGAAAGCCGCGAACGTTTGCAGCAAGTGCTGCAGATCGCCGGCAACGAAATGACCAGCCTCCACCAGCAACTCTCCGGCGCCGGCCATGCGGTGCTGCTGACCGACGCCCGTGGGGTGATCCTCAACTGCGTCACCGCACCCGCCGAACGGAAGATTTTCGAACGCGCCGGCCTTTGGCTTGGCGCCGACTGGAGCGAAGCCTGCGAAGGCACTAATGGTATCGGCACCTGTCTGGTAGAGCGCCAGTCCCTGACCATCCACCAGGACGAACACTTTCGCGGCCGCCACACCGGCCTGACTTGCTCGGCAAGCCCGGTGTTCGATCCTCATGGTGAGCTGTTGGCAGTGCTCGACGTGTCTTCGGCGCGTCACGAGGTTTCGCGGCAGAGCCAGTTTCACACCATGGCCCTGGTCAATCTGTCGGCGAAGATGATCGAGAGCTGTTATTTCCTGCGTTACTTCGACAATCAATGGCTGCTGCGTTTTCACTTGCAGGCCGAATCCGTCGGGCTGTTCAGCGAAGGGCTGCTGGCGTTCGACGGCGAAGGGCGGATCTGTGCGGTCAATCAGAGTGCGCTGAATTTGCTGGGGCATATTCGCGGCGGGCTGTTGGGCCAGCCGGTGGAGGCGTTCTTCGATTGCTCTCTGGACGAGTTGCTCGGCCGCGCGAGCGCCAATGCCAGCGCCAGTTGGCCGTTGCGCACCCGCGACGGGCGGCGGCTGTTTGCTGTATTGCGCGGGCAGCCGCGCAGCATTCCGGCACCCGTGGTGCAAAGCCCGGCAGTGGTCGAGCGTCCACGGCTGTCAGGTATTTGCCTGGGTGACGCCGCGCTGCAGGAAGACTTCCGCAAGGCCTTGCGGGTGTTCGAGCGGGATGTGCCGTTGCTGATCAACGGTGAAACCGGCTGTGGCAAGGAGGCTTTCGCCAAGGCCGTGCATCAGGCCAGTCAGCGGGCAGAAAAATCGTTCGTCGCCCTCAATTGCGCGGCGATCCCCGAAAGCCTGATCGAAAGCGAGCTGTTCGGCTATCGCGGCGGCAGTTTCACCGGTGCCCGCAAGGAAGGCATGCGCGGCAAGTTGCAGCAGGCCGATGGCGGGACATTATTCCTGGATGAAATCGGCGACATGCCGCTGAGCATGCAAACCCGGCTATTAAGGGTGCTGGAAGACCGTCAGGTGGTGCCGATTGGCGGCGAGCCGGAATCGGTCAATGTGCGGATCATCAGCGCCACTCACCGTAACCTGCTCGAAAGGGTGCAGGACGGCAGTTTCCGCGAGGATTTGTATTACCGGCTCAATGGGCTGGAAGTCGCATTGCCGGCCTTGCGCGAGCGCACGGATAAATCACAGCTGCTCGACTTTCTGCTGGCCGAAGAGGCGGGTGGGGAGACGGTATTGATTGATGCAGCGGCGCGGCAGGCCTTGCTGGATTTTGCCTGGCCGGGGAACGTGCGGCAGTTGCGCAATGTGCTGCGGACCCTGGCGGCGCTGTGTGACGGCGGTCGGATAGGACTGGAAGATTTGCCGGCGATGATTCGTCAGGCCCGGCCGGTGGCAGCGGCGACGATTGAAGAGCCGTCCGAGTATCCGCTGGACGATGCCGAGCGGCTGGCATTGCTCAATGCACTGGAACAGCAGCGCTGGCACATGACCCACACCGCCGAACAGTTGGGCGTGAGCCGCAATACCCTCTACCGGAAGCTGCGCAAACACGGCATCGCCCGATAAGCGTTTTTGTGGCGAGGGAGCTTGTCGGATCGCCGCACCGTCCCGCTCGGCTGCGCAGCAGTCGTAAAGTTGGCAACCGTGATCCAGCTAGCACACCGCGTTGGCTGGTTTTGGGGCTGCTTCGCAACCCAGCGGGAGCAAGCTCCCTCGCCACAAAAAAACGCGCTCGATCAGTCAGGCGGTTGTGCCGCGTTCAGCTAAAGAGTGCGATTTTCCCCTCCCTACGCTAACCTGCGGCCATGTTTTACGAGGTCGACTATGCACATTCATATTCTTGGTATTTGCGGCACTTTCATGGGTTCGATGGCGGTTCTGGCCAAAGAGCTGGGCCATCGCGTGACCGGCTCCGATGCCAACGTCTACCCGCCGATGAGCACTCAGCTGCAAGCCCAGGGCATTGAGTTGACCCAAGGTTACGACCCGGCGCAGCTCGATCCGGCCCCGGACCTGGTGGTGATCGGCAATGCCATGTCCCGCGGCAACCCGGCCGTCGAGTACGTGCTGAACAAAGGCCTGCCGTATGTCTCCGGCCCGCAATGGCTGGCGGATCACGTACTGCAAGGCCGCTGGGTGCTGGCGGTTGCCGGCACGCATGGCAAAACCACCACCAGCAGCATGCTTGCCTGGGTCCTGGAACACGCCGGCATGAGCCCGGGTTTCCTGATCGGTGGCGTGCCGCAGAATTTCTCGGTGTCGGCGCGTCTGGGCGATACGCCGTTCTTCGTGATTGAAGCCGACGAATACGACAGCGCATTCTTCGACAAGCGCTCCAAGTTCGTTCACTACCGCCCGCGCACGGCGATCCTGAACAATCTGGAGTTCGATCACGCGGACATCTTCCCTGATCTGGCGGCCATCGAGCGACAGTTCCACCATTTGGTGCGGACCATTCCGAGCGAAGGCCTGGTGATCCATCCGACCACAGAGCCGGCCTTGCAGCGCGTGATCGAGATGGGCTGCTGGACCCCAGTGCAAACCACCGGCGCCGGCGGTCAATGGCAGGTCAAACTGCTCAGTGAAGATGGCTCGAAGTTCGAAGTGATGTTCGAAGGCGTCGCTCAAGGCGTGGTCGAGTGGGACATGACCGGTCAGCACAATGTCGCCAACGCCTTGGCCACCCTGGCCGCTGCGCGTCACGTCGGCGTCGTGCCGTCGATGGGCGTCGCGGCACTGAGCGCGTTCAAAAGCGTGAAGCGCCGGATGGAAAAAGTTGCGGAAGTCCGTGGCATCACCATCTACGACGACTTCGCCCACCACCCGACCGCCATCGCCACCACCCTCGACGGTTTGCGCAAGCGCATCGGTGATGCGCCGCTGATCGCGATCATCGAGCCGCGCTCCAACTCCATGAAGCTCGGTGCTCACCGCGATGGCTTGCCGGAAAGCGTGGTCGATGCCGATCAGGTGATCTGGTATTCGCCGGCCAACCTCGGTTGGGACCTGGGTGCCACGGCGGCATTGTGCACCGTGCCGTCGATTGTCAGCGATTCGCTGGAAGGCATCATCGAGCGCGTGAAGAGCCAGGCCCAGCCCGGCACTCACGTGGTGATCATGAGCAACGGCGGCTTCGGCGGCCTGCACGGCAAACTGGCCGAGGCGCTGCAATGAACAACGGTCCGGAACGCATCACGCTGGCGATGACCGGCGCTTCGGGCGCCCAGTACGGCTTGCGCCTGCTCGACTGCCTGGTGCGTGAAGACCGCGAGGTGCACTTCCTGATTTCCAAGGCCGCGCAGCTGGTGATGGCCACCGAGACCGATGTCTCGCTGCCGTCCAAGCCGCAGATGATGCAAGCCTTCCTTACTGAATACACCGGTGCCGCCGTCGGGCAGATTCGGGTGTACGGCAAGGAAGACTGGATGTCGCCGGTGGCTTCGGGCTCCGGCTCGCCAGCGGCGATGGTGGTGGTGCCGTGTTCCACCGGGACCTTGTCGGCTATCGCGACCGGGGCCTGCAACAACTTGATCGAGCGGGCGGCCGACGTGACGTTGAAGGAGCGCCGCCAGCTGATTCTGGTACCGCGCGAGGCGCCGTATTCGAGCATCCATCTGGAGCACATGCTCAAGCTGTCGAACATGGGCGTGACGATTCTGCCGGCATCGCCAGGCTTCTATCATCAGCCGCAAACCATTGATGACTTGATCGACTTCGTCGTGGCGCGAATTCTCAATCTGCTGAACATTCCGCAAGACATGCTGCCGCGCTGGGGTGAACACCATTTGAGCAGTGATGAATAAGCTGCTGATCATTCTGCTGGCGGTGCAACTGACGGGCTGCGCCACGGCGCGCACCCTCGATGCCGCCAAACCCGGGGCGCCGGTGGTGTATTCGGGGACGCGTCTGGACTTGTATGCAATGAACGGTGGGTGCTGCGCCATGGACAGATTTGGCGCAGAGGCGCCGAGTTATCCCGGCGTCGATCTGCCAGCCAGTGCTTTGCTCGACACACTGCTGTTGCCGTTGTCGTTGTTGACGGTTTTAGGCGTTGGGTTTCAGGCGACCGGCGGATTGTGAGGGTAGCTGCGCTCCCTGTGGCGAGGGGGCTTGCCCCCGTTGGGTCGCGTAGCGGCCCTCCGTTTCTTCAGTTGCACCAAATCGCCTGGATTTACGACTGCTTCGCAGCCGAACGGGGGCAAGCCCCCTCGCCACAGGTCCGATATCGATCTGAAATCACTTGCCTAACTTGCGCAACTCATCCGACTCGACAATCCGTACGCCATCCTGCTCTTCCAGCGCCAGGCGCCACATGGCGCGGGCCAGTTGGCAGGCTTCGATGCCGTGGTATTTGCCCGGAATCAATTTCGACAACGGACCGGCAACCCGTTCGGCCAGTCGCGGCTCGGCGCGATCGCCCAGCAACAGCGAAGGCCGGCAGATGGTCAGCTGCGGCCAATTCTGCGCGCGCAATGCGTGTTCCATCTCGCCTTTAACCCGGTTATAGAAAATCGGCGATCTGCGGTCGGCCCCCAAGGCACTGATCACGATCAGGTGCCGTGCGCCCATTTCCCGGGCACGTTTGGCGAAGGCCACGACCATGTCCAGGTCCACCGCGCGAAACGCTTCCTCGGAGCCGGCTTGCTTGATCGTGGTGCCGAGGCAGCAGTAGGCGACGTCGACGCGACCGTTCAATTGCGGCAGAAACACCGTCGGGTCACCAACCGGGTTTTCCAGGTGAGGGTGTTCGGCCAGTGGCCGGCGTGAGGGGGCTAATACGCGTGCAATCGTTGGCTCGTTGAGCAGACGGTCAAGCAAATGTTCACCGGTTAACCCGGTAGCTCCGGCAAGCAATACATGCTGAGGCGTCAAGTACATAAAAATTCCCCCTTGATACTGTTCAGCTTAGTTGCTCTTTTCATCCTTGCTGATAGAGACACTTTGCAATGCCTTTCGTGCCTGCTGCTTGCGTAACAATTGCCAATGGGCGAGCACGGCTTTCGGTGCCCATATCTGCGGTTCGGAAGCTTCGAAGCTGTCCGCCAGCTCACGCTCGGCCACGGTGGCGCTGGCCCGTTTGAAGGCTTGCTCCAGATCGTCGGTCTGGTTCAGCGCCTGGGCGAACAGTGCGTCGCCGAAATAGGTGAAGTTGGCTTCTTCCGAACACCCGAAGGACACCCGGTCGGCGCGCGAGGCGGTCATGATCAGGGTGTGTTCATCCTTGAGGGCAGGGATGAAGCCGCCGGAATAGCAAGACGAAATCACGATGATTTTGTCGCGCTTCTTCAGGGGCGCGAGGACGGCGGCGAGTTCGTCGGCCGGCAGGTCGGCCAGTTCCATGCGTGGCTGGTCGAGTACCAGCTCGTGTTCACTGGAGCCATGGCTGGTCAAGTAAATGAACAGCAAGTCCTCCGGGCCACTGCGCTCGGCCAGGGTCTGGGCGGCGCGGCGCAGGTTTTCCCGGGTGGCCATCGGCCGGTCGCCGAGGTGGTCGCGATGGTTGACCAGGCGAATCTGGCCGAAAGCGCCGAAACGGCTGGCGAGCATGTTGGCGACGTAGTCGGATTCGCGCAGGAACACGCTCTGCTTGCCGTCACCGCCCAGGGTCAAGGTGTACAGTTCGACCGCCGGAGTCGAGGCCGGCACGTTGGCCAGTGCTTCGTCGAGCAAGCGGCCCTGGGCCAGCAAGCCGAGTTCCAGGGTGTCGGGCAGCAGCTTGCCGTCGGCGTCGCGCACGCGCTGGCTGTTGATCCAGGTGCCGCTCAGCACCGTGCCATCGGTCAGCACCAACGTGCCTTTGCCCTGATAGTTGTCGCCGTCGAACTGGCCGATATAGAAACTGCCATCGGCCAGGTTCAAGCGGCCCTGGCCGGTAAAACGCCAGTCGCTGAACTGACCGATGTAGTGACTGCCATCGGCGCCGATCAACTCGCCCTTGCCGTTCAGCACGCCTTCCTTGAACTGACCGATCCAGACATCGCCATCGGCGTTTTCGTAGCGGCCCTTGCCATGCAATTGATTGTTCTTGAACCCACCGACGTAGATATCGCCATCGGCGCTGTTGAAAGTACCGTTGCCTTCCAGCTGGCCATCGACGAAATGCCCGGTGAACTGATTGCCGCTGCCATCGCTGCGCTGGCCTTCGCCGTTGGGTTTGCCGTGGGCGAACTGACCCTGGTACTGGCTGCCGTCTTCGAGTTCCAGACGACCGAGCCCTGAATATTGGTCGGCCTTGAATTCGCCACGGTAGGTCATGGCGTTTTCTTTGAGGGTGCCTTCTCCGTCCCGTCGACCGGCCTTGAAACCGCCGGTGTAGCTGCTGCCGGTGGTGGTCAGCGTGCCCTGGCCGTCGAACAGCCCCTGCTGGAACTGCCCACGATAGACCTCGCCGTTGCTGCCGTGCCATTCTCCCTGGCCATGCCATTGGCCTTTGTCGAAGTGACCGGCGTACCAGCTGCCGTTCGGGTAATCGATGCGACCCTCGCCTTGCAGCAAGCCGTTGACCAGATCACCACGATAGCGTCCGCCGTCCGGCAGGCGGGCGTCGGGGGGCAACAGCGATTCGCCATCGCCGCAAGCGGTGAGCATCAGGGTCAGGGCAAGGAGTGCAAGTGAGCGCATAGCGGGATCCGGGCAATTAGGCGACGGAGTATGCCGCAGCTATGTGTCGCATTTATAGAGACACGGCACAGACACCGCGCGAAACAGCATGAGCTGCTTCGCAATCAGGCATGTGTCAGACGAAGCAGAGGGACAATGGCTCGGCGATATAGGCCGGTTTGTCCGATCCTTCGATTTCAAGCGTAGCGGTGGCCTTGAGCAGCCATTGGCCGGGTTTCTTCTCGGTGACGTCGTTCATGTCGACCTTGAGTCGAACCCTGGAATTAACCTTCACAGGCTGGATGAAACGCACGCTGTCCAGGCCATAGTTGACCACCATCTTCGCGCCTTCGGGCAGGATGAGGATGTCTTCCATCAGTTTGGGGATCAGCGACAACGACAGGAAACCATGGGCGATGGTGCTGCCAAAAGGCGTTTGCGCGGCTTTGACCGGGTCGACATGGATGAACTGATAATCGCCTGTGGCTTCTGCGAACAGGTTGATGCGTTCCTGGTCGATGGTGAGCCATTGGGAACATCCGAGTTCCTTGCCGACATAATCTTTGAGCTCTGCAACTGGAACATAGGGCATTGAGACTCTCCTTGGTTCATCGGATTTATAGTTTTTCGAGTGGGGGACTTGACCTCCCTGCGAACCACTTTAGATCAACATGACAAATTGCTCCGGTCAACTGACCATGCTTTTGGCGAATGCCGATTCATAGCGTGGGCATGCTTATAATGTCCGGCCCCTGCTTGGTGGGGGAGAGCGCGGGAGAGGATGGATGTTGTTACGTGGCCTGACCTGGCTGGTGCTGTTTCAATTGCTCGGCACAGCCCTCAATCATCTGTTTTTGCCGGTGCTGCCGGGGCCGATCATTGGCCTGCTGTTGCTGCTGGGGTATCTGATCAGCCGCGGTCAAGTCGGCGAGCCGCTGAACCTTGCGGCCAGCAGCCTGCTGCGCTACTTGCCGTTGCTGCTGGTGCCGCCGGCTGTGGGGGTGATGGTTTATGCCACTGACATTGCCGCGGATTTCTGGGCGATCACCGGTGCGCTGGTGTTGTCGCTGGTGCTGTCGATGGCCTTCGCCGGAGTGCTGATGCAGCGCCTGGTCAAGCGTCACGCCCATTCCGAGGACAGCCAATGATGTTCGATTGGCACGGCGCCTGGGCGTCGGTGATTCATCATCCGCTGTTCGGCATCGGCATTACGCTGGGCGCATATCAATTGGTGCTGGCGGCGTTCGAGAAAACCCGCTGGATTTTTCTGCAACCGGTGCTGGTCTCCATGCTGCTGGTCATCGGCGTGCTGGTCAGTTGCGGCCTGAGTTACGTTGAGTACCGCAAGAGCACCGAGATCCTCAGTATCTTGCTCGGGCCAGCCACTGTTGCGCTGGCGGTGCCGCTGTACCTCAACCTGCGGCGGATTCGACAGTTGTTCTGGCCGATATTTACTACGCTGGTGATAGGTGGCGTGGTCGCCACGGGCATGGGTGTGCTGCTGGGTTGGTGGTTCGGCGCCGAACACATGATCCTGATGACCATGGCCCCCAAGTCGGTCACCTCGCCGATTGCCATGCTGGTGGCGGAGCAGATTGGTGGCGTCGCGGCGCTGGCGGCGGTGTTCGTGTTGATTACCGGGGTGATCGGAGCGATCTTCGGGCCGAGTCTTTTGTCCCGTCTCGGTGTCCACAGTCCGGAGGCCCGCGGTATGGCACTGGGCATGACCGCCCATGCGGTCGGCACCTCCGTGGCCTTGCAGGAAAGTGAAGAGTGCGGCGCCTTCGCGGCGCTGGCGATGAGTCTGATGGGCGTGGCCACGGCGGTATTCCTGCCGTTGGCGGTGTCGATGGTGGTGTAAGGAAATGTCTATGAGTTTGCCGCTTTTTCCGCTGAACACGGTGCTGTTTCCGGACTGCATCCTCGACTTGCAGATTTTCGAGGCGCGCTACCTGGACATGATCGGTCGTTGCATGAAACAGGGCAGTGGCTTCGGCGTGGTGTGCATTCTCGAGGGTGAAGAAGTCGGCATCGCTCCTGAAGGCTACGCGCGGGTGGGGTGCGAGGCGCTGATCACCGATTTCCATCAGCAGGACAACGGCCTGTTGGGCATTCGGGTAAAGGGCGGGCGGCGTTTCCACGTGGTGCGCACCGAGGTGCAGCGCGACCAGTTGATCGTCGCCGAAGTCGAGTGGCTCAAAGATGAGCCTGAACAACCGTTACAGGATGAAGACGCCGACCTGGTCGCGCTGCTCAAGGCCTTGGCGGAACACCCGATGGTCGAAGCGCTGAGCATGGGCACCGAAGCGACGGGGCAACAGTCGCTGGCCAATCAGTTGGCGTACCTGTTGCCGTTTTCCGAGGTGGACAAGATCGACTTGCTGCAACTCGATGATCCGCAGCAACGGCTGGATGCGATTCAGGCGTTGCTGGATGAGTTGCAGGGTGAGTTGTTTGCCTGACGTCCGCTTTTGATCTTCTAATACGCATACCGCAGCAAAGCATGCGGCAAATGCCTCAACACAAAGAATCCAAACAACGCCACCAGCGACGGCAACACCAGCCACCAGACCTTGGGTGGCATGGCGTTGAGCGGCGTCTGGCGTTGCGTCAGCCACAGGCTCACCGCACACACGCATGCCGCCAGCATCGCTCCGGCCAGCACATCGGTAGGCCAATGCGCCCCCAGGTACACCCGCGACAGGGCAATCGCCAGCGCCGGCAAACAACCCAGCAGCAACCAGGTCAGGCGCATCCGCGGCGGCTGCCCGCGACCGGCCAGCACCGCGAGCGTCAGAAACAGCGCGAACGAGCCCGAGGCGTGGCCGCTGGGCATGCTGTAGCTGGTCAGTGGATCGCTCAGCACTTCCGGGCGAATGCGGGCGAAAAAGTGTTTGGTTGCAGTGTTGCCCAGCGCGGTGAAAAGCAACGTGCTGCCGGCAAAGATCGCGTGCCGCCATTGTCGCGTCAGCAACAGCAAGGCAATCAGCAGGGCGCTGAACATAAACATGTTGCGGAACTCGCCAATCAGCGTGAACACCACGGCTACTTCATCGAGCATCGGGCTGCGGTGTTCCTGCACCAGGGTCATCAACCCTTGGTCGAGGGCGGTCAGGTGCGGATAGCCGATGAACAGTCCCGCCAGAATTAGAAAACTCATGCCGGTGATCAGCATCGTCGCCTTGCGATGGCGGCGCATGCTGCTGGTAATGCTCAAGCCCACCATGACGGCGATGCTGCCGGCAACGATCCCGGCCTCGGGCCAGAACCCTTCGGGCAATGGCAAGCGAATCGCCGCGCCGGTGGCCCAGCCGGGCAGCAGATAGGCAACGCTCCAGCCCGCGGCGGCCAACAGGCTGACGGCGGCGAAGCGGGGGAAGGGCATGTCGAACATTCCGGCGACCATCGGCAGCATTGGTCGCAACGGGCCGATAAAGCGTCCGACCAACAGGCTGGCAATGCCATAACGCTGAAAATACGCTTCGGCCCCGGCGATCCATTCCGGATGATGGCGCAACCCCGGCAGGCGCCGGATGTTCTGGTGGAAATGTCGCCCCAGGAAATACGAAACGATGTCGCCCAGCACGCCGCCGAGGAAACCCAGCAGCAATGTTTCACCCAGCGACAGTGCGCCACTGCCGGCCAGTACTGCCACGGCAAACAACAACACCGTACCGGGTACGATCAGCCCGGCAATCGCCAGGCACTCCACACACGCCACTAGGAACACCGCCAAGGCCAGCCACTGCGGATTGACCGTCAGCCAACCGGTCACGCTATCGAGCCATGGGCCCATAAAAACAACTCCATCGTATTGATTGAACCTGTGTAGGGGACTGTGTTCACAGCAAAAAATAATCGCGACCTTCGACTTGCCCACGTCGCAGCGGGTTCCGAGTGCAATAGGCGGCGTAAGCCGCATCGACGAAGCGGTACATCAAATGTTCGTCGCGCCCCTGGGGGATGCCCAGGCGTGTGGTCTGGATGATGTGGCCGGGCGCAGGCCCGATGTCTTCCACCAGCAGCACTTCATGGTCAAAGCGCTTGGCGTCCCAGACCGGCACCTTCAGCCCCAGCGCCTTGCACAGCAAGGTCTGCCCGGCGCACAGCTTTTGCGAGGGGCGAGGGCGGCCCTTGGCGTCGGGATTGTTCAACAGCATCTGCGCCAGGCTGGCTGGCCCGCTCAGTTCATCGACCCATGGATAGGCGGATTTGATCAGCACCGCATTGCCCGGACCTTGGGCACTGAAGTTCAGGGAATCGCCGCCGCGGGCGTAATACATATAGATGTGGCCGCCATCCAGAAACAAAGCCTTACGCTTTTCTGTGTAACCCAGGGAGGCGTGGCTACCCTTTTCTTCGCAGTAATAGGCTTCGGTCTCGATGATCCGGGCGCTGAGCCAAAGGTCGTCGACCCGGTGACGGATAATTTTCCCCAGTAAATCCCGGGCCAGCGTTTGGGCATCGCGGTCGAAAAAAGCATCCGGCAGAGCCTTGGGCGTGCGTGTGTCGGAGGTGCGAACGGTCAGATTAGTCATGATGAACAGCGTTTATCAGGGCTGATTGAGTCGTGATGATAACAATATGCAACTTAATCACGGCTGAACGTCGGCAATTTGCCTTCCATTTCGACCATCCGCCCGTCACCGCTGTTAGTCCCGAGACGCGACAGCTATAATCTGCCGCTTTCCTCTTTACCAAGACCACAGCAGACCATGACTGAGTCCGTTCTTGACTACATGACCCGTTTGGGTCGCGCCGCCCGCGAAGCTTCCCGCGTGATCGGCCGTGCCAGCACCGCGCAGAAAAACCGCGCCTTGCAGGCGGCCGCCAATGCGCTGGATGCTGCGCGCGCCGAGCTGACCGCAGCCAATGAACTGGATTTGGCCGCCGGCCGTGCCAATGGTCTTGAGCCGGCCCTGCTGGAACGCCTGGCGCTGACCCCGGCGCGCATCGACGGCATGATCGTCGGTTTGCGTCAGGTCGCGGCTCTGCCGGACCCGGTCGGCGCAATCCGTGACATGAGTTATCGGCCGTCGGGCATTCAGGTCGGCAAGATGCGCGTGCCGTTGGGCGTGATCGGGATCATCTACGAATCGCGGCCGAACGTGACCATCGATGCTGCCAGCCTGTGCCTGAAGTCCGGTAACGCGACCATCCTGCGTGGCGGCTCCGAAGCGATTCACTCCAACCGCGCCATTGCCGCCTGCATCCAGCGCGGCCTGGCCGAGGCCGATCTGCCGGCCGCGGTGGTGCAAGTGGTCGAAACCACCGACCGTGCCGCCGTCGGCGCGCTGATCACCATGCCCGAATACGTCGACGTCATCGTGCCCCGCGGCGGCCGTGGCCTGATCGAACGGGTCAGCCGCGATGCCCGCGTGCCCGTCATCAAGCACCTGGACGGCATCTGTCACGTCTACGTCAGTGCCCACGCCGATCTGCCGAAAGCCCAGCGCATCGCATTCAACGCCAAGACTTACCGTTACGGCATCTGCGGCGCGATGGAAACCCTGTTGGTCGATCAAGCCGTCGCCAAAGAGTTTCTGCCAGCGATGGCTGCCCAGTTCCGCGAAAAAGGCGTCGAGCTGCGCGGTTGTGAGCGCACCCGGGCGATCATCGAGGCCGTCGCGGCCACTGAAGAAGACTGGACTACCGAATACCTGGCGCCGATCCTCTCGATCCGCGTGGTCGACGGGCTGGACCAGGCCATCGAGCACATCAACCAGTACGGCTCCCATCACACCGACTCGATCGTCAGCGAAAACCTGGCTGACACCCGGCGTTTCGTGGCTGAAGTCGATTCGTCCTCGGTGATGATCAACACCCCGACCTGCTTCGCCGATGGCTTCGAATACGGATTGGGTGCCGAGATTGGCATTTCTACTGATAAGCTGCACGCCCGCGGCCCGGTGGGCCTCGAAGGTCTGACCTGCGAGAAGTACATCGTGGTCGGTGATGGTCAGTTGCGCGGCCAGGAGTCGCTCTGACTTGGGCGACCTCGACCCGTCAGCCCCTGTGACCGCCAGCGAGCCCCGGCCTCGACGCATTGGCGTACTGGGCGGGACCTTCGACCCGGTGCACATCGGCCATTTGCGCGGTGCGCTGGAAGTCGCCGAATCGCTGGCGCTCGATGAGTTGCGTCTGACACCCAGTGCCAGGCCGCCCCATCGGGACAAGCCGCAGGTATCGGCGAAGGACCGTCTGGCGATGGTCAAGTGCGCGGTGGCCGGTGTGGCACCGTTGGTGGTGGATGCCCGCGAATTGCAGCGGGACAAGCCGTCCTACACCATCGACACCCTGGAACTGATGCGCGCCGAACTTGCCGCGTCAGACCAGGTTTTTCTACTTTTGGGCTGGGACGCATTTTGCGGCCTGCCCACTTGGCACCGCTGGGAAGAGTTGCTCCAGCATTGCCACATCCTGGTGCTGCAACGCCCGGATGCCGACAGCGAACCGCCGGATGCCTTGCGCAACCTGCTGGCAGCACGTTCGGTGAGCGACCCGCTGGCCCTCAAAGGGCCGAGCGGACAGATTGCATTCGTCTGGCAGACACCGCTCGCGGTATCCGCCACCCAGATCCGTCAACTGCTGGCCAGCGGTAAGTCGGTACGTTTCCTGGTGCCCGACGCGGTCCTGGCCTACATCGATGCGCACGGACTTTACCGTGCGTCGAACTGAAAAAGGGCGCGCTTCAAGGCACGTGAATGCGTGTATCGAAGCGCCCGAACATACGAGCAAAACGAGTTTTATATGACTGACAAAGACGTAAACAAAGTAAAGCGCAAGGGCACATTCAAGAGCGCACCGCTGCCAGTAGAAGCGCCAACTGGCGCACCACTGGCCGGCGAAGAGCTGGTCAAGGTTGCCGTAGCGGCCCTGGAAGACGTCAAGGCCCAGGACATTCAGGTGATCGACGTTCGTGAAAAGCAGAGCATCACTGACTACATGATCATCGCCACCGGTACCTCCAACCGCCAGATCGGCGCGATGCTGGACAAGGTCCGCGAAGCCGTCAAAGCCCAAGGCGTCAAGCCGCTGGGTGAAGAAGGCAAGGGCGACAGCGACTGGGTACTGCTGGATATGGACGACGTCATCGTGCACATGATGACTGCCTCGGCGCGCCAGTTCTATGACCTGGAACGCCTGTGGGCCGGCGCCGAGCAAAGCCGTTCTGCCAGCGCTGCACACCACAGCCCTGAGAACACCCATGAGCATTTCACCAAGCTCAACAAAGACCAGCAATAAGGGAACGCTGTGCGACTGCGACTGATCGCCGTCGGTTCACGCATGCCCAAGTGGGTGGAAGAAGGCTGGCATGAATATGCCAAGCGTCTTCCTTCCGAGCTGGCGCTGGAACTGGTGGAAATTCCGCTCAACACCCGCGGCAAGAACGCCGACGTGGCGCGCTTTATCCGTCAGGAAGGCGAAGCCATGCTGGCCAAGGTCGGGCCGAACGAGCGCGTTGTCACCCTCGAAGTCCACGGCAAGCCCTGGAGCACCGAGCAACTGGCGGTCGAGCTCGATCGCTGGCGGCTGGACTCGCGCACGGTGAATTTCATGGTCGGCGGCCCCGAGGGGCTGGCGCCGGAAGTCTGTGCCCGGGCGGATCAACGTTGGTCGTTGTCGCCGTTGACGTTGCCGCACCCACTGGTGCGGATTCTGATCGGCGAACAGCTGTATCGTGCCTGGACAGTGCTGTCCGGCCACCCTTACCACAAGTAGTTCTGCCCTCATGTCCCAGCCGATCCGCATCAAGGACCACGAAAAAGACGCCCGTCTGGTGCGTGGCCGCGTCGTGTTCGGGGCTATTGCGGTCGTGACGCTGATCGGCGTGCTGATCGCGCGGCTGTATTTCCTTCAGGTGATCCAGTACGAGTACCACTCGACCCTGTCGGAAAACAACCGCGTCCATGTGCAGCCGATTCCGCCGACTCGCGGGCTGATCTTCGACCGCAATGGCGTGGTGGTGGCCGACAACCGGCCCAGCTTCAGCCTGAGCATGACCCGCGAACGCTCCGGCGACTGGCAGCAAGTGCTCGACGTAATCGTCGAAGTGCTGGAGCTGACGCCCGAGGACCGGGTGATCTTCGAGAAGCGTATGCGTCAGGGGCGTCGGCCGTTCGAGCCGGTGCCGATCCTGTTCGAGCTGACCGAAGAGCAGATCGCCCGCATCGCGGTGAACCAGTTCCGTCTGCCGGGCGTGGAAGTGGTCGCGCAGCTGGTTCGTCACTATCCGCAGGGCGCGCACTTTGCGCACTCGGTGGGTTACATGGGGCGGATCAACGAGAAAGAGCTCAAGACTCTGGACCCGGTGAGTTACAGCGGCACCCATCAAATTGGCAAAACCGGCATCGAGCGCTTCTACGAGCCCGAATTGCACGGTCAGGTCGGTTACGAAGAAGTCGAGACCAACGCCCGTGGCCGCGTGCTGCGGGTACTCAAACGTACCGAACCGATTTCCGGCAAGGACATCGTCCTGAGCCTGGACATCAAATTGCAGGAAGCCGCCGAAGCTGCACTCGGCGGTCGCCGTGGCGCGGTCGTGGCGCTGGATCCGGCGACCGGCGAAGTGCTGGCGATGGTCAGCCAGCCGAGTTTCGACCCGAACCTGTTCGTCACCGGCATCAGTTTCAAGGCCTACTCCGAGCTGCGTGACTCCATCGACCGGCCACTGTTCAACCGCGTGCTGCGCGGTCTGTACCCGCCGGGTTCGACCATCAAGCCTGCGGTGGCGATTGCCGGCCTGGATGCGGGCGTGGTCACGGCGTCGACCCGGGTGTTCGACCCGGGTTACTACATGCTGCCCAACTACGATCACAAGTACCGCAACTGGAACCGTACCGGTGACGGCTTTGTCGATCTCGACACGGCGATCATGCGTTCCAACGACACCTACTTCTATGACCTGGCGCACAAGCTGGGGATTGATCGCTTGTCGTCCTACCTGAGCAAATTCGGCATTGGCCAGAAGGTCTCCCTGGACATGTTCGAAGAGTCGCCGGGGCTGATGCCGACACGGGAATGGAAGCGCGTGACCCGTCGTCAGGCCTGGTTCCCGGGCGAGACGCTGATTCTCGGGATCGGGCAGGGCTACATGCAGTCCACTCCGTTGCAACTGGCGCAGGCCACAGCACTGGTGGCCAACAAGGGTGTCTGGAATCGTCCGCACCTGGCCAAGACCATCGAGGGCGAGAAGCCGAAGGATGAAAATCCGATGCCGGACATTATCCTGCGCGACCCGTCGGACTGGACCAAGGTCAACCACGGCATGCAGCAGGTGATGCACGGTGCCCGGGGTACGGCGCGCAAGGCATCGATCGGCGCGCAATACCGGATCGCCGGCAAAAGTGGTACGGCCCAGGTGGTCGCGATCAAGCAGGGCGAGAAGTACGACCGCTCCAAGGTGCAGGAGCGCCACCGCGACCACGCCTTGTTCGTCGGCTTCGCACCGGCCGACAACCCGAAAATCGTGGTGTCGGTGATGGTCGAGAACGGCGAGTCCGGCTCCGGCGTCGCCGCGCCGGTGGTGCGTCAAGTGATGGACGCCTGGCTCCTCGACCAGGACGGCCGACTGAAAGCCGAATACGCCAGCCCTATCAGTGCGGAGGCTACGGCCCGTGAAGAATAATTTCGATCGCATGCTCTCAAGCGAGGATGTGATGCGTCGCCGTGCGACGCTGTTGCAACGCCTGCACATCGACGGCCCGCTGCTGATCCTGCTGCTGACCCTCGCCGCCGGCAGCCTGTTCGTGCTGTATTCGGCCAGCGGCAAGAGCTGGGATCTGCTGGCCAAGCAAGCCACTTCCTTCGGCATCGGCCTGATATCGATGATCGTCATCGCTCAGTTCGAACCGCGCTTCATGGCCCGCTGGGTGCCGCTCGGCTATGTGGTCGGCGTGATCTTGCTGGTGGTGGTGGACGTCATGGGCCACAACGCCATGGGGGCCACCCGCTGGATCAATATCCCCGGGGTGATCCGCTTCCAGCCCTCGGAATTCATGAAGATCCTGATGCCGGCGACCATCGCCTGGTATTTGGCCAAGCGCTCCTTGCCGCCACAGCTCAAGCACGTGGGGATCAGTCTGGTGCTGATCGGTGTCCCGTTCATTCTGATCGTGCGTCAGCCCGACCTCGGCACTTCGTTGCTGATCCTCGCCGGTGGCGCATTCGTGCTGTTCATGGGCGGCCTGCGCTGGCGCTGGATCCTCAGCGTGATTGCCGCCGCCGTGCCGGTGGCCGTGGCGATGTGGTTCTTCATCATGCACGACTATCAAAAGCAGCGAATCCTGACCTTCCTCGACCCCGAGAGCGATCCGCTGGGCACGGGCTGGAACATCATTCAGTCGAAAGCGGCCATTGGTTCCGGCGGCGTGTTCGGCAAGGGCTGGTTGCTCGGCACCCAGTCGCACCTGGACTTCCTGCCGGAAAGTCACACCGACTTCATTATTGCGGTACTGGGCGAAGAGTTTGGCCTTGTAGGCATCTGCGCGCTGCTGCTGATTTACCTGCTGTTGATCGGTCGCGGGCTGGTGATTACCGCCCAGGCCCAGACGTTGTTTGGCAAATTGCTTGCGGGCAGCCTGACCATGACGTTTTTTGTTTATGTTTTCGTCAACATCGGTATGGTCAGTGGCCTGTTGCCGGTGGTGGGGGTGCCGTTGCCGTTCATTAGCTACGGAGGAACTTCGCTGGTGACGCTGCTGTCAGCGTTTGGGGTTTTGATGTCGATCCATACCCATCGCAAGTGGATCGCGCAGGTTTGAATAAGGTGAAGATTTCAATGCAAGTAATGCGTGGCTGGGCGACTCGATACGCACCGTGGGTCGGCCTGGTGAGCATCCTTGGTTCCGTGCAGGAAGCATTGGCCGGCGATTACGAAGGTTCACCCCAGGTGGCCGAGTTCGTTGGTGAAATGACCCGTGACTACGGCTTTGCCGGTGAACAGCTGATGGGCGTGTTCCGCGAAGCCGAGCGCAAACAGTCGATTCTGGACGCGATCTCCAAACCCGCCGAACGCGTCAAGCAGTGGAAAGAATATCGCCCGATGTTCATCACCGACGCGCGCATCGCCCGTGGCGTGGACTTCTGGCGTCAGCACGAGGCGGTGCTGGCTCGCGCCGAGCAGGAATACGGTGTGCCGGCGCAGGTGATCGTCTCGATCATCGGCGTCGAGACCTTTTTTGGTCGCAATACCGGTAATTATCGGGTGATCGACGCCTTGTCGACCCTGGGTTTCGACTATCCTCCCCGTGCTGATTTCTTCCGCAAGGAGTTGCGTGAATTCCTGCTGCTGGCCCGTGAAGAGCAGGTCGACCCGTTGACCCTCAAAGGCTCCTACGCCGGGGCCATGGGCTTGCCGCAATTCATGCCGAGCAGCTTTCGCGCCTATGCGGTGGATTTCGACGGTGACGGCCACATTAATATCTGGACCAACCCGGACGATGCCATCGGCAGCGTCGCCAGTTATTTCAAGCAACACGGCTGGGTTGCCGGCGAACCTGTGGTCAGTCGTGCCGATGTGCGCGGCGATCAGGTGGACGACGGGCTGACCGATGGCATCGAACCGACGAAAACCGTCGGGGAGTTGCGGGCGCTGGGCTGGTCGAGTCATGATGCGCTGCGCGATGATATGCCGGTCACGGCTTTCCGCCTGGAAGGTGACAATGGCCCTGAATACTGGATGGGCCTGACGAATTTTTACGCGATCACGCGTTATAACCGCAGCGTGATGTACGCCATGGCCGTACATCAACTGTCTGAACAGCTGGTCCAAGCACGGGGCGTCAAGTAATGCGGGCATTGCCTATGAATAAACCCCTGAAGCTCATGGCATTCGCCGCGTTGGCGGTGCTGGTCGCCAGTTGTTCGACCAGCCGCTCACCGACTCAGAAGTCTTCCACCGCCGTTCGTTCGGCCCCCGGCCTGGATATCAACCGGGCGCACAAGGATGGCGCACCCTGGTGGGACGTCGACGTATCGCGCATCCCGGATGCCACGCCGACCCTGCACAGCGGTCCTTATAAAGCCAACCCGTACACCGTGCTGGGCAAGACCTACTTCCCGCTGCAGGAATCCAAGACCTACGTCGCGTCGGGCACGGCGTCCTGGTATGGCACCAAGTTCCACGGCCAGAACACCGCCAACGGCGAGGTGTATGACCTGTATGGCATGAGCGCCGCCCACAAGACCTTGCCACTTCCAAGTTACGTTCGGGTGACCAACCTGGACAACAACAAGACGGTGATTCTGCGGGTCAATGACCGTGGGCCGTTCTATTCAGACCGGATCATCGACTTGTCCTACGCGGCCGCCAAGAAGCTTGGCTACGCTGAAATCGGCACGGCGCGGGTCAAGGTCGAAGGCATCGACCCGCAGGAATGGTGGGCGCAGAGAGGTCGTCCGGCACCGTTGATGCTCAACGAGCCGCAAGTGGCGCAAAATGCCGCGCCGACCGTGACGGCTTCCACTGGCACCGTCGAGCAATGGACGCCACCGCCGCAGCAACACGCCGCGGCCGTTGTGCCTGTGCAGATCGATGCAAAAAAAAACGCTTCTGTACCAGCCTCTGGCCAGTATCTGCAGGTGGGCGCGTTCGCCAACCCGGACGCTGCAGAACTCCTGAGATCGAAGCTCAGCGGGATGGTGAGCGCTCCGGTGTTCATCAGCTCGATCGTGCGTAACCAGCAGACACTGCATCGGGTGCGCATGGGGCCGATCGGCTCTGCGGGTGAAATCCAGCAGGTGCAGAACAGCGTGCGGCTGGCCAATCTCGGTTCACCGAGCCTGGTCAGCGCCGAGTAACACGTAGTACTTGATTGACGGTTCGCTTGCAGTTTTGGGGGCGAACCGGGTTGTTGGCTCGTTGAAGAACAAAAGCCCGGCAAGGGTTACAGAGTGAGCAACTGAACACGTGACAGCTTTTTGAAAAGTTGTCTGATTAGTTTTGCCCTAGGGCAGTTTCCATTAGCGATTTCGAGAGACGGATGAACATCACCACCTTTGCCAAACGCCTGTGCCTGCTAGTCCCGCTGCTCCTCTCACCCGCGGCTTTCGCGGTCGAGATGATGCCGTCGCCACCGCAATTGGCCGCCAAAGCCTACGTACTCATGGACGCCAGCAGCGGCAACGTGCTGGTAGAGAACAACGGTGACCAGCGTCTGCCGCCGGCCAGCCTGACCAAGCTGATGACCGCGTACATCGCGACCCTGGAAATCCGTCGTGGCCAGATCGGCGAAAACGATCCGGTGACCGTCAGCGAGAACGCTTGGCGTACTGGTGGTTCGCGGATGTTCATCAAGGTCGGCTCGCAAGTTACCGTCAGCGACCTGCTGCACGGCATCATCATTCAGTCGGGCAACGACGCCAGTGTTGCGCTTTCCGAGCACATCGCCGGCAGCGAAGACGCATTCGCCGACCTGATGAACAAAACCGTTGCTGATCTGGGCATGACCAACACCCACTTCATGAACCCGACCGGTCTGCCGAACCCTGAGCACTACTCGTCGGCTCACGACATGGCCGTGCTGGCTCGCGCGATCATCCACGAAGACCCGGCTCACTACGCGATCTACTCGCAGAAAGAGTTCTTCTGGAACGGCATCAAGCAGCCTAACCGCAACCTGCTGCTGTGGCGCGACAAGACTGTCGACGGTCTGAAAACCGGTCACACCGACGAAGCCGGCTACTGCATGGTGTCTTCGGCCGTACGTGATGGCATGCGCCTGATCGCCGTGGTGTTCGGCACCAACAGCGAAGTGGCTCGTGCTGCCGAAACCCAGAAGCTGCTGACTTACGGTTTCCGCTTCTTCGAAACCCAGACCTTCTATCAGAAAGGCGCCGAGCTGGCTCAGGCACCTGTCTGGAAAGGCACCACCAATCAAGTCAAGGCCGGCCTGGCTGAAGACCTGACCATGACCTTGCCGAAAGGCCAGCTGAAGAAGCTTGCTGCCAGCATGACCATGAACCCGCAACTGGTTGCGCCAATCGCCAAGGGCGACGTGATCGGTAAAGTCGAAGTGAAACTGGACGACAAAGTGGTGCACAGCGCCGACCTGATCGCTCTGGACGCGGTCGACGAGGGTGGTATCTTCCGCCGCATGTGGGATAGCATCCGTCTATTCTTCTACGGCTTGTTCAACTGATAGTGTGCACCTGCATGGCCCCGCGCTGATCCGGCGTGGGGCCTTGCTGTCGCCACGGCTTACGCTTACGAGGCCGTTACGCCATGACCGATACCGAAGTAAAGGCGCCTAAGATCGAATTCCCCAATGTTGATTACCCGGTTAAGGTGATCAGCGATACGGGTGTAGGCAACAAAGACAAGATCATCGAGATCGTCAAGAAACACGCGACGATCAACCATGACCGCGTTGATGAGCGCCAAAGCACCAACGGCAAGTACACCACGATTCAGTTGCACATCGTCGCCACCGACCAGGACCAGCTGTACAACATCAACAGCGAACTGCGGGCTACCGGCTTCGTGCACATGGTGCTGTGATGCCTGGCACGCTGGGCTTTCGCGAACTTGGCCAGATGGCTTACGAGCCGGTCTGGCATGCCATGCAACGCTTCACCAACGAACGCGGCAGCGATGCCGCCGACGAGATCTGGCTGGTCGAGCACTCGCCGGTGTTCACCCAGGGCCAGGCCGGCAAGGCTGAACACCTGTTGCTGCCAGGTGATATTCCGGTGGTGCAGGTCGATCGCGGTGGTCAGGTGACCTACCACGGTCCGGGCCAATTGGTAGCCTACCTGTTGCTGGATGTGCGCAAGCTGGGGTTCGGCGTGCGTGACCTGGTCAGCCGCATGGAGCAGTGCCTGATCGAGTTGCTGGCCAGTTACGGCGTGACCGCATCCGCCAAGCCGGATGCACCGGGTGTGTATGTCGATGGCGCGAAAATCGCGTCCTTGGGTCTGCGGATCCGCCACGGTTGTTCCTTTCATGGCCTGGCCCTGAACGTGGATATGAACCTGGAACCGTTTCGACGGATTAATCCCTGCGGCTATGCCGGGCTGGCGATGACCCAGCTGCGCGATCACGCAGGACCGATTGAATTTGCCGAGGTAAGTGCCCGGCTGCGCGCGCAGCTCGTCAAACACCTCGACTATGCTGAGCAGACGACCCTAACGGGCGGAATCGATTGATATGACTACTGATGCAGTGCAAACCATGATCCCGACGCTCGATGTCACCGAGCGTCCGGCCCCGCGTGCCAAGGTTGAAGCCGGCGTCAAGCTGCGCGGCGCCGAGAAGGTTGCACGCATCCCGGTGAAGATCATCCCGACCACCGAACTACCGAAGAAACCCGACTGGATTCGCGTGCGCATCCCGGTTTCCCCGGAGGTCGATCGCATCAAGGCCCTACTGCGCAAGCACAAGCTGCACAGCGTTTGCGAAGAAGCATCCTGCCCTAACCTGGGCGAGTGCTTCTCCGGCGGCACAGCGACCTTCATGATCATGGGCGACATCTGCACCCGTCGTTGCCCGTTCTGCGACGTCGGCCACGGCCGTCCAAAGCCTCTGGACGTGAACGAGCCGGAAAGCCTGGCCATCGCCATCGCCGACCTGAAACTGAAATACGTGGTCATCACCTCGGTAGACCGCGACGACCTGCGTGACGGCGGTGCCCAGCACTTTGCCGACTGCATCCGCGAAATCCGCAAACTGTCGCCGAACGTACAGCTCGAAACCCTGGTCCCGGACTACCGTGGCCGTATGGACATCGCGCTGGAAATCACCGCCGCCGAGCCGCCGGATGTGTTCAACCACAACCTGGAAACCGTGCCGCGCCTGTACAAGGCTGCGCGTCCGGGGTCGGATTACCAGTGGTCGCTGACCCTGCTGCAACGCTTCAAGCAGATGATGCCGCACATTCCGACCAAGTCCGGCCTGATGCTGGGTCTGGGCGAAACCGACGAAGAAGTCATCGAAGTCATGAAACGCATGCGCGAACACGACATCGACATGCTGACCCTGGGCCAGTACCTGCAACCGTCCCGCAGCCACTTGCCGGTCCAGCGCTTCGTGCACCCGGACACCTTCGCCTGGTTTGCCGAGGAAGGTTACAAGATGGGCTTCAAGAACGTCGCTTCCGGCCCGCTGGTACGCTCCTCGTACCACGCCGACGAGCAGGCGAAGCTGGTCAAGGCCGAATTGATGTCGTCCTGATTCCGCGCTGAAAAAAGAGCACGCCCGCAAGGTTAGTCCTTGCGGGCGTTTTCATTGGCGGTGCCCACATCCTCTTCAGGCTTTTCCTGCAAGCCGTGGTGCGACTGACCCTCTTTTGTTTATTCCCGTTCCTGACTACTGTGTGCTGAAGCATTCACACAGGGAGAATCATGGATGACTGCTCGACCGACCCACACCCTTTGTCCTCACGTCCCTGTTCCGGCTTTGCCGCCTGCAGGGCTGATCGGCGTCATTGCGCCTGCCGGCCCCGCTGCTCTGGACACCGATAAAGCGATTGCCTGGATGCGTGCTCGCGGCTATTCGCTGCGAGTGTTCCCCGGCGTTTACGAGAAAGACGGCTACCTGGCCGGCAGCGACGATGTGCGGCTCAATGACTTGCACGCGGCATTTACCGACAGCGAGGTCGACGCCATCATCTGTTTGCGTGGCGGTTACGGTACGCCACGTTTGCTCGATCGTATCGATTTCGAGTTACTGCGCAACAATGCCAAACCGTTCATCGGCTATAGCGATATTACTGCACTGCACCTGGCAATCAGCCGTTATGCGGGTTTCGTGACGTTTCACGGCCCGATGCTCAATGCTGACCTGCTGGGTGACAAGCAGAAACCCACCGAGTCCTCGTTTTTCAACATGTTGCGCGGGCAAGTGACGGCGGACAGCGTGCTGGCGCACCCGGTGGCCTATCCGTTGACGACCGTCTCGCCAGGCATCGCTCACGGGCGTTTGCTGGGGGGCAATCTGTCGATGATCGCCGCGACCATGGGCACGCCTTACGAGATCGACGCCGAGGGTGCCATCCTGTTCATCGAAGACATCAACGAGCCGCTTTATCGCATTGATCGGCTGTTGACCCACTTGCGTCTGGCCGGCACGCTGCACAAGTTGCGCGGGGTTCTGGTGGGGGATGTGGCGGGTGTGGACACAATCGCGCTGGAGGGCTTGCTCAAGCAGACCTTCGCGTCGTTGCGCATACCCGTGCTGGCGGGGTGGCGCAGCGGGCATTGCGATCCGAACCTGACGTTGCCGATGGGGGCACTGGTCAGGCTGGATGCGGGGAGCAAGACGTTGGTGTTGGAGCAGGATGTGGTGATCAAGTAACAACACATCGCAAAAAAAATATCGCAGCCTTCGGCAGCGCCCAACGGGCGCGTAGGAGCTGCCGAAGGCTGCGATCTTTTGCTCTTAACGGTTACGCAAACCTTCGAGCAACTTGTGCGTCGGATACCCATCCGCCGGCCAGCCAAACGACTGCTGCGCGCTGCGGATTGCTTTACGGGTATTGGCGCCGATGATGCCGTCGGGGGTGCCGGCGTCATAGTTCCGGGCGCTCAGCAGGGTTTGCAGCTCGATTCGCTCGGTACGGCTCAGCGGCAAGTCATCTTTTGGCCATAGACCGTTGATCAGGCCACCGCCATTGAAACGCTCAGACAACAGGCTCACGCCCAAGGCGTAGGACGAAGAGTTGTTGTACTTGAGGATTGCGCGGAAGTTATCGAAGATCAGGAATGCCGGGCCGCGATAGCCTGCCGGCAGGAGCAGGGCGGCCGACAGGTGTTCGGAACCGGCCGGAACCTGGACACCATTGGGCAGGGTGATCCCCAGTTGCTGCCACTCGGCGACGCTTTTGCGAATCGCGCCATCGGCCAGGACGTAATTGAAGCTGCTCGGCAGTTGGACTTCGAAGCCCCACGGCTGGCCTTTCTGCCAGCCAGAGCTCTGCAGGTAATGCGCAGTCGAGGCCAGTGCATCAGCGGCGCTGTTCCAGATGTCACGCCGGCCATCGCCGTCGAAGTCTACGGCGTGGGTGTTGTAGGTGGTCGGGATGAACTGGGTCTGGCCCATGGCGCCTGCCCAGGAGCCGAGCATTTTCTCCGGTTCAATATCGCCCTGTTGCAGGATTTGCAGGGCAGCGATCAGCTGCGCATGAGCAAAGCCTGGGCGTCGACCTTCATAGGCCAGGGTTGCCAGGGAGTTGATCACTGACTTGTTGCCCTGGAACTGACCGAAGTTACTCTCCATGCCCCACACCGCGACCAGTGCCTGACGGTCGACGCCATAGCGCTGTTCGATGCTTTGCAGGATATCGGCGTACTGGCTGACCAGTGCCTGACCTTTGCGCACCCGCAGCGGCGACAGCGCGCCATCGAGGTATTCCCACACCGGACGAGTAAACTCCGGCTGGCTGCGGTCGGCACGGATCACGCTGGCGTCCAGGCTGACATTGGCAAAGGCACGGTCGAACAGGTCGGCGCGAATGCCGGCGGCGAGGGCGTCTTTGCGAAAACCCGCCTGCCATTCGGCAAAGGTCTGGGTGGGTTGGATGTCGAGATTCTCACCGGTCGGAACCACCGGCGGAATGACCGCAGGGGCCGTGGCAACGGCTTGGGTCTGAAGCGGCTGGGCGTCGGCGGCGGTGGGTTTTTCCGCGCAGGCGACAAGCAGAACGAGGCTGGAGGCAGCTATCAATTGGCGAAGGTGCCAACGACGGGAAAGACAAAGGGGCATGCACAGGTCCAGAGGATACGAATCAGGTGCAGACCTTAACATGTTGAGCGATGGCTTGCCTTTCAGGCTGCCAGAAAGTAAGAAACCTCCCAGCTATTAGACTGGAAGGCTTCGCGGCGGTAGCTGCCTTTGCCCTTGCCGGCTCGTTCCTGACGGCTGCGGAACAGTGGTTGGGCGATGATGGATTTGGCCTTGTTGGGGCCATGCCTGGATGGCTTTTTACTCATGATGATTTCTCGCAAGTGAGTGGATTTTGCGGGACAAATCATCGGCCGAAGTTGGGGTTCTGTCTAGTCCCCAGGATGTGTAGGAAATGATGACCTGTGGTGAGGGAGCTTGCTCCCTTTCGGCTGCGGAGCAGTCGTAAACCCGCTGAACATGGATTACCTGAAGCGTCGCGGTGTCTGGTTTTGGGGTCGCTTCGCAACCCAGCGGGAGCAAGCT
The DNA here is from genome assembly GCF_047304405.1 of Pseudomonas sp. Pseusp11. Lineage (NCBI taxonomy): Bacteria > Pseudomonadati > Pseudomonadota > Gammaproteobacteria > Pseudomonadales > Pseudomonadaceae > Pseudomonas > Pseudomonas sp. Pseusp11. Next base: position 130,189 of record NZ_JBGLZF010000004.1, on the reverse strand, counting down.
CCCTCGCCACAGAGGATGGTGCAGGCTGAAAAACAGGTTATTCGGCAGGCAACGACAATCTCTGCCCAGCCATCAACAACGTCAACCGGCTCAAACTCATCCACGGTGAACCCGCCGCCTGGCCTTTGATCTGCGCGTCGATGCGCTGTGCTTCGAGCAGCAACTGCGCCCAGCGTTGCGCCGAGTAGCGTTGCAGTGCCTTGCTCATCAGCGGTTTGCGCTTGTCCCAGATTGGCGGTCGGGCCTGGCTGAAGGCTTTGTCCAGCGGCACGCCCTGGCTGTATTGCAGCGACAGGTTGGCCAGCAGGCGCAGTTCACGGGCCAGCGCCCAGAGAATCACCGGCGGTTCGACGCCTTCGCCGCGCAGCCCTTCGAGCATGCGCAGGGCATGAGCGGCTTCGCCGTTGAGGATCGCGTCGGTCAAGCCGAAGACGTCGAAGCGTGCGCTGTCGGCCACCGCCGCTTGCACGGTTTCGACGGTGATCTGGCCACCTTCGGCCATCAGCTTGAGCTTTTCGATTTCCTGGGCGGCAGCCAGCAAGTTGCCTTCGACCCGAGCAGCGATCAGTTCGACGGCGTCCTGGCTGGCGGAAAGCCCGGCCTGGGACAGTCGTTGACGAATCCAGCTGGGCAACTGGTTGGTGTCCACGGGCCAGATCTGCACGAACTGGGTCTGCGGACCTTCGACCAGCGCCTTGCCCCACTTGGTTTTCTGCGCACTGCCATCAAGCTTGGGCAGGCTGATCAGCAGCAGCGTGTCTTCGGCCGGGCGCGAGCAGTATTCGATGAGCGCGGCGGCGCCTTTGTCACCAGGTTTGCCGGAGGGCAGGCGCAGTTCCAGAAGACGTTTTTCGGCAAACAGCGACATGCTTGCACCAGCCTGCAGCAGCGTACCCCAGTCGAAACTGGCGTCGGCGGCGAAGACCTGGCGTTCATCGAAACCTTGTTGGCGAGCAGCGGCGCGAATGGCGTCGGCGGCTTCCTGGCACAGCAGTGGGTCATCGCCACTGATGATGTAGACCGGCGCAAGAGCGCCTTGCAGGTGTTTGCCGAGTTGGGCGGGGGCGAGTTTCATAAGAAGAGGCGAACGGGGCGCCTGAGCGCCCCGTAAGTCTTACTGCTGCGGCAGTTCGACAGGCGACTGACGCGGAGTCTCCGCTTCAGCCTTCTGTGCCGCTTCCAGCGCGGCGGCTTCAGCCTTGGCCCGGGCGTCGGCGGTCTGTTGCAGCTGTTCCAACTGAGTCGGAGTCAGCTGTTGCAGACGCAGCATCATGCGTTGAATCAGTTCACGACGAATCTCGCGGCGGGCATCGTTGGCTTCCTGGTCGGAACCTACCAGGTTGTTGCCGTCGTGGATGAACACCTTCTGCACTTCAAGCTTGTCACTCAGCAGAGGCAGGTCACCCTGACCACGGATGTCGTAATTGAGCACGCTGTTCACCTGGTACTCGCCAGTACGGCCGGCACCGGCATAGCTGAGGATGCGTTGATTTTCCTGCTCATCGGTCAGCACCAGTTTGTAAGGTGCGCCGCTGTAGACCCTGACGCCGCTGCTTTCCAGCATCTGGCGCATTTGCGTCACGGTTTCGCCATAGGCGTTACGGGCGCTCAGATCGAGTTCCTTGATCGCCAGTTCGGTGGTGCCGGTGCCACGCAGGTGGAAACCGCAGGCGCTCAGCAGGACTGCAAGGCCCATCACCAGCAAATTGCGTTTGATCATCTTGTTGCTCCCCTTGAAACCATGTGGGCCGGTCAACCGGCCCGAAAGGTTTTACTCGGCGCCAGGCTCACCTGGCGCCCGATCCAATTTTTAGCTGGCGACGATATTGACCAGTTTCCCGGGCACTACGATCACTTTGCGAATAGTCAGGCCATCGACGAAGCGCAGGACATTTTCGTTGGCCCGTGCGGCGGCTTCAACTTTTTCGCGGCTGGCGCTGGCTGGCATTTCGATGTGGCCGCGCAGCTTGCCATTCACTTGAATGACCAGTTGCAGGCTGTCCTGTACCAGGGCGCTTTCGTCCAGCACCGGCCAACCGGCGTCGATCACCGGGTCAGCGTGGCCCAGGCGATGCCACAGCTCGTGGCTGATGTGCGGGGTGATCGGGGCCAGCAGCAGAGTCACGGTTTCCAGACCTTCGTGAATCAGCGCGCGATCCTGCTCGGTGCCTTGCGGGGCTTTTTCCAGCACGTTCATCAGCGTCATCACTTGGGCGATGGCAGTGTTGAATTTGTGGTTCTGGCCGACGTCGTGGCTGGCCTGCTTGATGGCCTGGTGGATCGAACGGCGAATGGCTTTCTGCTCGTCGTTCAGGCTGGCGACATCCAGTTTGCCCGGCAGGCCCTGAGTGACGTGCGCTTGAGCCAGGCGCCAGACGCGCTTGAGGAAGCGGTGCGAACCTTCTACTCCGGAGTCGGACCATTCCGCGCTCATGTCAGGTGGCGAGGCGAACATCATGAACAGGCGGCAGGTGTCTGCGCCGAACTGGTCAATCATCGACTGTGGGTCGACGCCGTTGTTCTTCGACTTGGCCATCTTCTCGGTGCCGCCGATTTCCACCGGCAGACCGTCGGCGATCAGCTTGGCGCTAATGACCTTGGCCTTGCTGTCGCGTTCGAGTTCGACGTCCGCCGGGTTGAACCAGGTGTAGGCACCATTGGCTTCGCGACGGTAGTAAGTCTCGGCGATCACCATGCCCTGGGTCAGCAGGTTCTTGAACGGCTCGTTGGAGCTCACCAGGCCTTCATCGCGCATCAGCTTGTGGAAGAAGCGCGCATAGAGCAGGTGAAGAATCGCGTGTTCGATACCGCCGATGTACTGATCCACCGGCAACCAGTGGTCGGCCGCCGATTTTTCTACCAGGCCACCTTCAAAGTGCGGCGAGGCGTAACGAGCGTAGTACCACGAGGACTCGACGAAGGTGTCCATGGTGTCAGTTTCACGCTTGGCCGGTGCGCCGCATTTCGGGCAAGCGCACTCGTAGAACTCGGGCATGCGCGCCAATGGCGAACCAGCACCGTCCGGTACCACGTCTTCCGGCAGCACGACAGGCAGTTGATCTTCCGGGACCGGCACATCACCGCAGCTATTGCAGTGGATGATCGGGATCGGGCAGCCCCAGTAGCGTTGACGGCTGATGCCCCAGTCGCGCAGGCGGAACTGGGTGCGCGAGGCGCCGAGGTTTTTCTTGATCAGTGCGACTTCGATGGCGTCGAAAGCGCCTGCGAAGTCGAGGCCGTCGAACTCACCGGAGTTGATCAGCGTGCCGTACTCGCCGTAAGCGTCCTGCCACGGGGCCGGGTTGGTGTCACCGGAGCTGGTGCGCACCACCGACTTGATCGGCAGGTTGTACTTGGTGGCGAACTCGAAATCGCGCTCGTCGTGGGCCGGAACAGCCATGACCGCGCCATCGCCGTAGTGCATCAGCACGTAGTTGGCGACCCATACCGGGAGTTTCTCACCGGTCAGCGGGTGCTCGACGAACAGCGAGGTCGGCAGGCCTTTTTTCTCTTGAGTGGCGACGTCGGCTTCAGCAACGCTGCCGCCCTTGCATTCAGCGATGAACGCTTGCAGCTCAGGGTTGTTCTGCGCAGCCAGGGCAGCCAGATGGTGTTCGGCGGCCACGGCAACGTAGGTCGCGCCCATCAGGGTATCCGGACGGGTGGTGAAGACTTTCAGCGCGCCGGCTTCACCGATGGAAGCGACGTCGTACGGGAACTGTACTTCCATGCCGCGGGATTTGCCGATCCAGTTGCGCTGCATGGTCTTGACCTGTTCAGGCCAGCCAGTCAGTTCGTCGAGGCTCTCCAGCAGCTCATCCGCGTAAGCGGTGATCTTGAAGTAGTACATCGGGATTTCGCGCTTTTCGATCAGCGCGCCGGAACGCCAGCCGCGACCGTCGATCACTTGCTCGTTGGCCAGAACGGTCTGGTCGACCGGGTCCCAGTTCACGGTGCCGCTTTTCTTGTAAATCACGCCTTTTTCGAACAGGCGAGTGAACAGCCATTGTTCCCAGCGGTAGTAATCGGGCTTGCAGGTGGTCACTTCGCGCGACCAGTCCACCGCCAGGCCCAGGCTGCGCAGCTGGCTTTTCATGTAGGCGATGTTTTCGTAGGTCCACTTGGCGGGCGCTACGTTGTTCTTCATCGCGGCGTTTTCCGCCGGCATGCCGAAGGCGTCCCAACCCATGGGTTGCAGGACGTTCTTGCCTTGCATGCGCTGATAGCGGGAGATCACGTCGCCGATGGTGTAGTTGCGCACGTGCCCCATGTGTAGCTTGCCGCTGGGGTAAGGGAACATCGACAGGCAGTAGAAAGTCTCCTTGCCTGGCTGTTCACTGACTTCAAAGGACTTTTGCTCGTCCCAGAACGACTGGGCGGCGGCTTCGATTTCACGGGGCTGATATTGTTCGTGCATGGCTACTTTTGAACTGAATAGGGGTGGCCTAATCCTCTTCAATGCAACGCTGGACGGTGATCACGCCAAATCGGCGTTTCGCTGCCCAGGCGAGCTGGAAGTGGAGTTACAGGAAGCGCCGTAGCATACATGACGGCACTCTACCGAGGGAAACCCTGATTACACGCAAGGGCGCGGCCAATTCCCGCCCCAAGGGCCGTTGGTCGCGGCGCTCAGCCGGTTTTTTCAGCGAAGCTAAGCTCTAAAAGGGGAGTGAGTCTTATCTTCAATGAGGTGATGGATGGTTGATTCACAGCAAAAAGCTACAAAACCGGAGTTGTACGAAAGACTGATCGACCGTCTCGCAATGGCCCTGGACGCGGCCAAAACCGCTGGACGGCTTCGCGACGAGCGTCCCCTGGAGCTGGAACTGCGTGGTTTGACCCCCGCAGAGTTTGAACTGGTCAAGGCCTATCTGGACCGCAGTGAACGTGAAACGCACGGATGCTTGTCAGCAGCAATGAAGCAACTCGAGGCACCACGTACGGCCAAGATCCTCTGGCTCAAGGATAAGACACCCGGCGGAGGCGCGGTAAAGGTCCGGTCTCTGCAGTTCAAGTAAGGACACTTGAAACCATCGCATATGGTTTTTTGAAATAAAGTCCTTCCGCATTTGTTGTCGCATTGCGTTAACCCACTTAGGCTTCGGGCATCTATGGAGATGCCCGATGCCTTTTCGTTATTTCATTAAACAACTTCTATTGCCGCCCGGCGTTCTTTTGCTGTTACTGGTACTCGCCTGGTGGTGGCGCCGCTCAAGGCCGAGGCTGGCGGGGGCGTGCTTCGTTATGGGTGTGGGCGGCTTCTGGTTGATGAGCCTGCCAGTCATGGTGGAGTGGACTGCCAGAGTTCTGGAGCGCGAGCCGCCGCTCGTACGCGAGGAATGGGCCACCCTGGGCCAGCGCGCCGACGCGATCGTGGTGCTGGGTTCCGGGCGTGAGCGTGGCGACCTGGCCTGGGGCGTCGACCAGCCCACCGGCGTAGGTCTTGGGCGCGAGCGTTATGCCGCACGTCTGGCCAAGGCTTCCGGCTTGCCGATTCTGACCAGTGGCGGCCTGCATTACGGGACACCGCCGACTGAAGCGCAGCTGATGGCGGATTCGTTGCTCGATGATTTTGGCGTGACCGTACGCTGGCAGGAAGGGCGCAGCCGCACAACCTGGGAAAACGCGCAGTTCAGCGCCCAGGTATTGTTGCCGCAGGGGATCAAACGGGTGGTGGTCGTGACTCAGGCGTGGCATATGCCGCGGGCGGTCTGGAGCTTTGAGCAGGCCGGATTTGAGGTGGTGCCGGCGCCGGTGGGGTTTTTAGGCGTGGACAATTCGCGGCCACTGGGTGGCTGGATGCCGGAATTCAAATCGATCTGGCAATCGGGGCAGTTGATGAATGAGCTCGTGGGGCAGGTCGGGTATTGGATGTTCTATCGAGGCGAGCCTGTTGAGGAGTGATCATTCCCACGCCAGTGCATGGGAATGATCCTGCCGGGTTAAACGGTCTTCGCCATCCGGTTGGCCATCAACGCCCAGCCAAACAACAGCACGCAAATGATGATCAGCGGCCACGAACGCCATTGCAGATACGGCGTCAGGTTATGCATTGGCACCACTTCGCCGTACAGAATACCGCGTTCGAACTGCGGGATCCGGGCAGTGATCTGACCAAACGGGTTGATCAGGCCGGTCACGCCGTTGTTGGTGGCGCGGATCATCCAGCGGCCGGCCTCAAGGGCGCGCATCTGCGCCATCTGCAAGTGTTGCAATGGGCCGATCGAGGTGCCGAACCAGGTGTCGTTGCTGATGGTCAGCAGCAAATCGCTGCGGGCGGCGAGGCCGGCGGCGAATTCCGGGTAGACCACTTCGTAGCAGATGTACGGCGCAATCTGATAGCCCTTGGCCTGTAGCAGCGGTTGATCGGCCGGTCCACGGGCAAAGTCGGACATCGGCAGGTCGAAGAACGCGATCAGGCCGCGCAAGACTTCCTGCAACGGAACGTATTCGCCGAATGGCACCAGTTTCTGCTTCAGGTAAGTGCCATCGCCTTCACCAACCACGGTAATGCCGTTGAAGTAGCGCTTCTCGTGACGGACTTCCTGGCGAATCGGCACGCCGGTAATCAGCGCGGATTTACGCTCTGCCGCGAAGCTGCCCATCATGTTCAGGTAGCCCTCGGCAGACTCCTTGAGCACCGGGACCGCTGTTTCCGGCCAGATCAGCAGGTCGACGGGTTTGGAGCTGAAACTCATGTCGCGGTACAGCGCCAACTGCGCGTTGATCTGCGACGGGTCCCATTTCATGCTTTGTTCGATGTTGCCCTGAATCGCCGCAACGCTCAGTGACGGGCCCGAAGGGCTGGTCCAGGCGTGTTCCTTGAGCGCCATGCCGATCACCCACGGGCCGGCCAGCAGCAACACGCCAGCGACAATAAAGCCCTTGCGAGCGGTGCGAATCAGGCGCGGTGCGTTGTAGATCAGCGCAGCGGTCAGGGCCAGCGCGAAGGAAATCAGCCACATTCCGCCGACCGGTGCGAGCCCGGCCAATGGGCCGTCGAGCTGGCTGTAACCGGAATAGAGCCATGGGAAACCGGTGAGGAACCAGCCGCGAAAGGCTTCCTGGCCCACCCACAACGCTGCAAACGCCAGGGCATCGGCCAGCGGCGCTTCGTTACGGCGCAGCCAGCGCGCCCAAATCCAGGCGGGCAGGGCGAAGAACCAGGCAATCGCTGCGGTGAAGAGCAGCATCAAGAACCCGGCCAGCAGTACAGATGCGCCGCCGAAGTTGTGAATGCTGTAGTAGATCCAGCTGGTTCCGCCGGCAAACAGGCCGAAACCGAAACACCAGCCACGGCCCAAGGCCTGACGGGGGCTCAGTTCGCGCAAACCGGCGTAAAAGAAACCGACCGCCAGCAATGCCAGCGGCCAGATATCGAATGGCGCCAAGGCCAGGGTGGTGAGTGCACCGGCCGCCACGGCCAGCAGGTTACCGGGCCAGCCGGGGCGGGTCATCCAGCGCATTTCTTTCCTTAATTTTTACCGGGCGATTGGTGTCAAGCGCAGCAAATGAATCCGACGGCTGTCGGCGTTCAGGATGCGAAAGCGATAGGCGCCGATTTCGGTGATTTCGTTGCGTTTTGGCAAGTGCCCGAACGCGCTCATCACCAGACCGCCGACGGTGTCGAATTCGTCGTCGGAGAATTCACTGTCGAAGAACTCATTGAAGTTCTCGATCGGCGTCAGGGCCTTGATCAGGAAGTCACCGCTGGGCAGCGGCTTGATGTAGCTGTCTTCTTCGACGTCATGCTCGTCTTCGATGTCGCCGACGATCTGTTCGAGCACGTCTTCGATGGTCACCAGACCGGCCACGCCGCCGTATTCGTCAATGACGATGGCCATGTGGTTATGGTTGGCGCGGAATTCGCGCAGCAGCACATTCAGGCGCTTGGACTCGGGAACGAAGGTGGCCGGGCGCAGCAGGTCCTTGATGTTGAAGCTGTCGCCGTTCTCCTTGAGGATCAACGGCAGCAAGTCCTTGGCCAGCAACACGCCCATCACGTCATCATGGCTTTCGCCGATCACCGGGTAGCGGGAGTGGGCCGAATCGACCACGGCAGGCAGGAACTCGCGAGGTGTCTGGGTCGCCTTGATGCTGATCATCTGCGAGCGCGGGACCATGATGTCCCGTACTTGCAGGTCTGCAACCTGGATGGCGCCTTCGACGATGGCCAGCGCTTCGCTGTCCAGCAACTTGTTTTGGTGTGCATCGCGCAGCAGCTCCAGCAGCTCCTGGCGGTTTTTCGGCTCGTGGGCAAAAGCCTGGGTGAGCTTACCCAGCCAAGACTTCTGCCCGTTGCTCGATCGATCTTCGCTCATAGCGATTACTCTGAATCCTTTGTTGTAACGATAGGGGATGTGTCTGTTTCGTCGTCCGCGTAAGGGTCCGGATGACCCAGTTCTGCAAGCAACGTTCGTTCCAGTGCTTCCATTTCTTCGGCTTCGTCGTCATCTATATGGTCGTAACCAAGCAGATGCAAGCAGCCGTGAATGACCAGATGCGCCCAATGGGCGTTGAGTGCCTTGCCTTGTTCGGCGGCTTCGCGCTCGACCACGGCCACGCAGATCACCAGATCTCCCAGTAACGGGATATCCAGCAACTCGTCCGGCACGTCGGCAGGGAATGACAGCACGTTGGTGGCGTAATCCTTCTGCCGCCAGGTGTGATTGAGTTCTCGGCCTTCTTCTTCGTCGACCAGACGAATGGTCAGCTCGGAGTCGGCGGTGCGCTGGCGCAGGGCCAGTTCGCACCATTGACGGAACTCGGCTTCACTCGGGGCAGGTGCGTCGCTCGCCAGTTGCAGATCAAGCTCAAGCATCGCGTGGGGTGTCCTTTGGCGCGGCATCGGCAGCGCGATTTTCGAAGCGCTCGTACGCCTCGACAATGCGTTGCACCAGCGGATGGCGCACCACGTCCTTGGGCTGGAAGTGGGTGAAGCTGATGCCCGGAACGTCCTTGAGCACTTCGATCACATGATGCAACCCGGACTTGGTGCCGCGTGGCAGGTCGACCTGGGTGATGTCACCGGTGATGACCGCCGTGGAGCCAAAGCCGATCCGGGTCAGGAACATCTTCATCTGTTCGACGGTGGTGTTCTGGCTTTCGTCGAGGATGATGAAGCTGTTGTTCAGCGTGCGGCCGCGCATGTAGGCCAGTGGCGCGACTTCAATGACCTGACGCTCGATTAGCTTGGCGACATATTCGAAACCGAGCATTTCGTAGAGCGCGTCGTAGAGCGGGCGCAGGTACGGGTCGATTTTTTGCGACAGGTCGCCGGGCAGGAAGCCGAGTTTTTCACCCGCTTCAACCGCCGGACGCACCAACAGAATGCGACGAATCTGCTCGCGTTCCAGTGCGTCTACCGCACAGGCAACAGCCAGATAGGTCTTGCCGGTACCGGCAGGGCCGATGCCGAAATTGATGTCGTTACCGAGGATTTCCTTCACGTAGCGCAGTTGATTCAAGCCGCGAGGGCGAATCATGCCTTTCTTGGTGCGCAAGGCGACGGACGGTTCGGCGGGGGAGTGGTTGTCCAGTTCCTCGACGGCTGATTCCTGCAGGAACAGGTGAACCATGTCCGGCGACAGCTCGGTACCCTTGGTTTCCCGGTACAAGCGACGCAGGAGGTTTTCCGCGGAGGTGGTGTGCTTGGGCTCGCCGATCAGTTCGAACTGGTTTCCGCGGTTGCGGATCTCGATGGTCAGGCGCTGTTCGATCAAGCGCAGATGCTCGTCGAATTGCCCGCACAGATTGGCGAAGCGGCGAGCTTCAAAAGGCTCGAGGATGAAGCGATGTGGTTCTATGGGTGCGTTCAAGGTCGTATTTAGCCGCCCTGGGGCAATATTGATGAAATAAAGGATAACGCCAGTCGCCTGGGTGCGAAAGCTCTTAAAGCAGTCTCACTGGATAACTGTGGCGAGGGAGCTTGCTCCCGCTGGAGTGCGAAGCGCTCCCAAATCATCCAGCCTCAATCTTTCAGGATGATCGAGGTGTCTGGTTTGCGGCTGCTTCGCAACCGAGCGGGAGCAAGCTCCCTCGCCACAAAGGCTCTCTGGCCTGCTGTTATTGGATCAACGAGCCCCGCAGCGAGTGCGGTTGCGCGGCGTCGATGTGCACATCGGCGAATTGGCCGATCAGGGTCGGATTGTCGCAGCGGAAGTTGACGATACGGTTATTCTCGGTGCGCCCCTGCAGTTCGCCGGGGTCTTTTTTCGAATAATCGGTGACCAGAATCCGCTGAATGGAGCCCACCATTTGTCGGCTGATCTCAAACCCTTGCTGGTTCAAGCGATGTTGCAGGGCATTCAGGCGTTCTTTTTTCAGTTCTTCCGGCGTTTCGTCGGCCAGGTCGGCGGCCGGGGTGCCCGGGCGTTGGCTGTAGACGAACGAGTAGGAGAAGTCGAAACCGACGTCTTCGATCAGCTTCATGGTCTGTTCGAAGTCTTTTTCGGTCTCGCCCGGGAAGCCGACGATAAAGTCCGAACTGATGCAGATACCCGGCACGGCGGCCCGCAGTTTGCGCAGTTTGGACTTGTACTCCAGCGCGGTGTGGTTGCGCTTCATCGCCGCGAGGATCCGGTCGGAGCCCGATTGCACCGGCAAGTGCAGGTGTTTCACCAGTTCCGGCACGTCGGCGTGGGCCTGGATCAGGCTGTCGGAGAACTCCAGCGGATGCGAAGTGGTGTAGCGAATCCGGTCGATGCCATCGACAGCGGCGACCACCCGGATCAATTCCGCCAGGTCGGCCAGGCGACCATCGTGAGTGGTCCCGCGATAGCCGTTAACGTTTTGCCCCAGCAGGGTCACTTCGCGCACGCCGTTTTCGGCCAGGTGGATGATCTCGGCAATCACGTCGTCGAACGGCCGGCTGACTTCTTCACCGCGGGTATAAGGCACCACGCAGAAGGTGCAGTACTTGCTGCAGCCTTCCATGACCGACACGTAAGCGCTCGGCCCATCGATGCGCGGTTCGGGCAAGTGGTCGAATTTTTCGATTTCCGGGAACGAGACGTCGACTTGCGGCAGTTTGGTAGCGCGCGCGGCGTCGATCATTTCCGGCAGGCGGTGCAGGGTCTGCGGGCCGAACACCACGTCGACATACGGAGCGCGATCACGGATGGCCGCGCCTTCCTGGCTGGCCACGCAACCGCCGACGGCGATGACCATTTCCGGATTGGCCAGTTTCAGTTCGCGCCAGCGGCCGAGCTGGGAATACACCCGGTCCTGGGCGCGTTCACGGATCGAGCAGGTATTGAGCAGGATCACGTCGGCGTCTTCAGCGCGGGCAGTGACTTCCAGGGCCTGATGTTCACCCAACAGATCGACCATGCGCGAGCTGTCGTACTCGTTCATCTGGCAACCGTGGGTTTCGATGTAAAGCTTCTTGGCCATGGAAAGATTCATCACGTGATTCAAAGAACCGCGCATTATAGGGAACATGTCCCAAGGTTCCTACCGCTGCGCGTCCGGTGGCTATGCTATAGTTCGCGCCCTCATTTTTATCCCCGATGTGTTACCCGCCCACCATGACCAAACGTGAAGCTCCAATCTACAAGGTGATTTTCCTCAATCAGGGCCAGGTGTTCGAAATGTACGCCAAGCAGATCTATCAAAGTGATCTGTGGGGCTTTCTGGAAGTGGAAGAGTTCGTCTTTGGCGAGCGCACACAAGTGGTCGTCGATCCGAGCGAGGAAAAGCTCAAGGCTCAGTTCGAAGGCGTTGTGCGCAGTTTTGTGCCGATGCATTCGATCGTGCGCATCGACGAGGTCGAACGCCTTGGCACGCCGAAAATCAGCGAAGCCCGCGGCGCGGTCGGTAATGTCATGCCGTTCCCGATGCCGATGCCTGAGAAGTAAGCAGCAGGTTTTTCTAAGGTGAAAATGGCTTTTTGTGGCGAGGGAGCTTGCTCCCGCTGGGGCGCGAAGCGGCCCCGAGATCTGCAATCACGATAAGTCTGGCACACCGCGTTCTTGGGTTTTACGACTGCTGCGCAGCCGAACGGGGGCAAGCTCCCTCGCCACAGGGGGCTCTGTCGATTCAGGGAAGTGGCGAAAACGGCGTACGCCCGTCGGCGCTCTGCAATTCCATCAGGTATTTACGGAAAATTTGCCCCAGCACCTGGGTAGCAACTTCCAGGTCTTCGCGGGGCATTTTTTCGGCGACTTCGTCGGCGGTGTCCAGCGCGTCTTCGGCGCCGTTGACCGCGGCCATTTTCAGCACGATATACGCCTGAATGTTATTGGCCGGTACACCTTCGCCATGGAAGAACATGGTGCCGAGTTTGAATTGCGCCTGGGCATGACCTTGCAGCGAGGCCTTTTCGAAGTAGCTCAGGGCTTTATTGAGGTCGCGCGGCGCGTTTTTGCCTTCGTAGTAGAACTCACCCAACTCGTATTGCGCTTGCGCATCCCCTTCATCCGACGCTTTCTGGCAGGCGGCGAGCGCTTGCGTCAGGTCTTGCGGCTGAGTATTGAGGGTGCAGCGACCCATCGCCGGGATCAACAACGAGTTGCCGCCTGCTTGTGCGAGCGCGAGCAGGGGCTGAAGGAGCAACAGGCAGCCCAATGCAAGGGTGCGGCCGGTGCGGTTCATGGGAATCGACTTACCTCTGAGGGGCGCGCGGACCCGTCGAGGGATCCAATAAGCGCGCATTATGAAATAAGCAGGGCCAACCTTACAAAGTCTTTACTCGTTTTTCTGCTGCGCGGGGACTATATCACCCACTTTGCGGGGGATTATTGGCAGCTGAGCAGGAAAAAGGCTGCGGATGTAGGTGAAAGCTGACGCTGGCAATCGCCAACGTCAGCGTCGCAGATTTACTTCAGTGCGGCGAAGGCACGTTCGGCGGCGTCCAGCGTCAGTTTCAACTCGGTTTCGCCGTGGGCGATCGAGGTGAAGCCGGCTTCGAAGGCGCTCGGCGCCAGGTACACGCCGCCCTCGAGCATCAGGTGGAAGAAGCGCCCGAACAGGTTCGCATCGCTGGCCATCACGTCATCGAAGGTGACGATATCGTCGGCGCCGCTGAAGTACAGACCGAACATGCCACCGGCCTGAGTGGTCACGAACGGAATGCCGGCGGCATCGGCGCGCTGTTGCAGGCCATCGAGCAGGCGGCTGGTGTAGTCGCTCAGCTCGGCGTGGAAACCCGGACGACTGATCAGACGAAGCGTGGTCAGGCCAGCCGCCATCGCCAGCGGGTTACCCGACAACGTACCGGCCTGGTAGACCGGGCCCAGTGGCGCGATGTGTTCCATGATTTTGCGTTTGCCGCCGAAGCAGCCCACGGGCATGCCACCACCGATGATCTTGCCGAAGGTGCTCAGGTCCGGTGTTACGCCGTAATAGGCTTGGGCACCGCCGAGGGCGACACGGAAACCGGTCATCACTTCGTCGAAGATCAGCACCACGCCGTGCTTGTCGCACAGGGTCCGCAGGCCTTCGAGGAAACCCGGTGCCGGCGGTACGCAGTTCATGTTGCCGGCCACCGGTTCGACGATGATGCACGCCACATCCTGACCGACTTCGGCGAGCATGGTTTCTACTGCGTCGATGTCGTTGAACGGCAGGGTCAGGGTGTGTTTGGCGAACGCTGCCGGCACACCGGCCGAGCTCGGTACGCCTTGGGTCAGGGCGCCGGAACCGGCCTTGACCAGCAGGCTGTCGGAGTGGCCGTGGTAGCAGCCTTCGAATTTGATGATGCTGTCGCGACCGGTGAAACCACGGGCCAGACGGATCGCACTCATGGTCGCTTCGGTGCCGGAGCTGACCATGCGCACCATTTCCATCGACGGCACGATCGAGCAGACCAGATCGGCCATCTCGGTTTCCATCGCGGTCGGGGCGCCATAGGACAATCCGTGCTCAAGCTGTTTACGCACCGCGTCCAGCACGTCCGGGTGGCTGTGGCCGAGAATCATCGGGCCCCAGGAACCGACGTAATCCACATAACGCTTGTCGTCTTCGTCGGTGACGTAGGCGCCTTCGGCGTGTTTGAAGAACAACGGCGTGCCGCCAACGCTCTTGAACGCACGAACCGGCGAGTTCACGCCTCCGGGGATGTGTTTCTGGGCATTGGCAAACAGGGTTTCGGAACGAGACATTATTTGGCTCTCAAAATCAGGATTTGAACAATTCGTTAAAGGCGCGGGCGCGACGCGTCACTTCAGCCGTGCTCTCGGCGCCGAACAGGCCATGCACCACCGCCAACAGATCGACCCCGTGGGCCACCAGCGGGGCGGCGTTGTCCAGGGTGATGCCGCCGATCGCACAGATCGGCAGGTGCAGTTTGCTGCGGGCCTGGTCAAGCAAGTCGAGGCTGCACGTCGGTGCGCCAGGCTTGGTGTTGGAATTGAAGAAGCGGCCGAAGGCGACGTAACTGGCGCCTTCCTTGGCGGCTTGTTCGGCGAGTTCGAGTTGCGCATGGCAGGTCGAGCCGATGATCGCCTGGCGCCCGAGCAGTGCTCGCACCGGCATCAGTGGGCCATCAGTCTGGCCCAGGTGCACGCCGACATTCAGGCGCGCGGCCAGTTCGGCGTCGTCATTGATGATCAGCTGGGTCTTGTAGCGATCGCACAGATCACGCAGGGCTTCGGCCTCGCGCAGGCGGCGGGCCTCGTCGCTGCTTTTGTCGCGGTATTGCAGCAGGGTGACGCCGCCTTCGAGCGCCGCCTCCACGTACGAAAGAAATTTACCGGCCAGTAGCTGGCTGTCGGTAATGGCGTACAGGCCACGTAGTTTCATCGGACAAGCCTCTGCGCTTTACGCATCGAAAGTTACGAACAGAAATCCAGCGGCAGGCGGCGGGGCACGAACTGGCCTTTGCCCAGCTGTTCCGCATCTCGCAGGGTGCGCCAAGTGTAGTCAAGCGCGCTCTGTACGGCACTGGCGAGGTGTTCACCCTGGGCCAGGCGACCGGCGAGGGCGCTGGCCAGCGTGCAACCGGAACCGTGATAACTGCCGGGCAGGCGCTGGCAGGTAAAGGTTTCGCGGCGACCGTCGCGGCTGTACAGGCGGTTGTGGATTTCGTGTTCGTCGCCATGGCCGCCGGTGATCAGCAGGTGTTTGACGAATGGCAGGAGTTTTTCCGCGCACTCGTCGGCGGTGCCTTCGGGCAGTTCGGCGAGGATGCGGGCTTCGGGAAGGTTAGGGGTGGCGATGATCGACAACGGCAGCAAGCGTTCGCGCATGGCGTAGCCGACTTCGTCCTTGCCCAGTCGTCCACCACCGCCGGCGCGCAGCACCGGGTCGCAGACCACTGGCAGATGCGGGTGCGCTGAAAGCAGTTCGACCACGGTGTCGACCATTTCCAGGGAACCGAGCATGCCCAGCTTGACGGCGGCGACTTCGGAGTCGTTGAGCACGGCATTGGCCTGGGCCAGTACCCACTCGCGATCGAGCACGCGGAAGTCAGTGACGTTGACCGTGTCTTGCACGGTCAGGGCGGTGACGGCCGGAGCCGCATGGCAACCCTGGGCGAGCAGGGCTTCGATATCTGCCTGCAAGCCGGCGCCACCACTAGGGTCGTGGCCGGAGAGACAGAGGACAACGGGGCGAGAGCTGTAGATATTCATGGTGCGCGAGCTTACCACCAAACATGTTTTTCGGGTGTTGCGACGTCCAGTCCGGCCGATACATTGTGGCGAGGGAGCTTGCTCCCGTTCGGCTGCGAAGCAGTCGTAAATCTGCCGACGCGGTGTTCCGGGCAGAAGGCAAAGGGGGCCGCTTCGCACCCCAACGGGGGCAAGCCCCCTCGCCACAGGGTTCATCACCCACCGGGACAATGTCGCGGCCTGATCAAGCCAACCGCTCTAACTCAATGCATGGCGCTGGAACGCCCGTTCTAGAGCCTTTGTAGGAAAAATTTCAATGGTGTTCAATGGCCACTAACGGCTATGCTAGAGTGGATCCAAACCAATAACAGGTAATACCGGTTTTACGTCTACTCAAAAGGAATGGGGGGCTTCCTGACAGAACCGGACAGGCCACGCTGGGGCTTAAATGCGCTATTTGTTGATGTTGCTGTTGTGCTTGCCCCTCCTGGCGAGCGCCGTCGAGTTCGACGAGTTCACCCAGAGCCTTCCCCTGGGCCGAACGATGCAGGTTTATGAAGACGCGGGCGGTCAAGCGACCATTGCCGATGTCCGTGCGCAAGCAGCGGCCGGGCACTTCAAACCCCACGATAAAGCCACCCTCAACGCCGGCTATTCGCGTTCGGCGTTCTGGCTGAAAATCGACCTGCAATACCGTCCGACCAATCCATCGGCGCAGCGGACCTGGCTGCTGGAACTGGCCTATCCGCCTCTCGATCACCTTGATTTGTACTTGCCCGATGCTGGCGGTGACTATCGATTGGCCCGACAGACGGGCGATGCGCTGCCGTTCGCCACTCGCGAAATTCGTCAGAACAACTATCTGTTCGGTCTGAGCTTTGCGCCCGGGCAGGCGCAAACCGTGTACCTGCGTCTGCAAAGCGAAGGCTCGATCCAGGCGCCCGTCACCTTGTGGTCGAGCACTGCTTACCTTGAAGAGCAGCCGGTGCGGCTTTATGTGCTGGGGCTGATTTACGGCGTGTTGCTGGGGATGCTGGTCTACAACCTGTTCATCTTCCTCAGTGTGCGCGATACCAGTTACCTCTATTACATCGTCTACATCGCCTCGTTCGGCTTGTATCAGCTGTCGGTGAACGGCGCGGCCGTGGAGTATTTCTGGCCGAACAATCCGTGGTGGGCCAATGCCGCGACGCCGTTTTTCATCGGCTGTTCGGGGTTGTTCGGCAGCCAGTTTGCCCGCAGCTTCCTGCGGACGGCCACCCACAGCCGCTGGCTGGACCGTGTGCTATTGGCGCTGATCGCGTTCAGCGGGCTGGTGGTCGGGTTGTCTTTGATGACCAGTTACGCCCTGGCCCTGCGTCTGGCGACGGCGTTGGCACTGGTCTTTACCGTGGTGATTTTCGCTGCCGGGATTTTCGCCTGGTGGCGTGGCTTGAGGGTGGCGCGCTACTTCATCATTGCCTGGTCGGCATTTTTGCTCGGAGGCGTCGTCAACACGATGATGGTGTTGGGGTATTTGCCCAACGTGTTCCTCACCATGTACGCCAGCCAGATCGGCTCGGCGATTGAAGTGGCGTTGCTGTCCCTGGCGCTGGCCGATCGCATCAACGCCATGCGCGAGCAGCAGGCACAGACGTTGTTCGACGCCGGCCAGAAACTCGAAGTGCTGAACCAGCAACTGGCTCACAGCAACAGGCTCAAGGACGAATTCCTCGCCACGCTGACCCACGAACTGCGCACGCCCATGAACGGTGTGATCGGTTCGCTGGAGCTGATGCAGACCGTCGAGATGAACCCAGAGCTGGAGCAGTATCAGCAAACGGCGGCAGGTTCGGCGCGGGACATGATGCGCATGGTCAACGGCATCCTCACCCTGACCGAATTGCAGGCCGGCAAGCTCAAGGTCTATCCGGACACGTTCAGCTTGCGCAGTATGGTCGAGTCTTTGCGCGGGCAGTTCGACGGCAATGCGTCGGGCAAGTCGCTGGACTTCAAGGTCGAGGTAACGCCCGGGTTGCCGGATCGTTTGTTCGGCGACAGCGGCAAGCTGGCGCAATGCCTGGAATGCTTGCTGGACAACGCAATCAAATTCACCCGAGTCGGTGGTCTGGCGCTGCGGGTGACGGGTAAACCGGCGGCGGAGCCCGGTCGTCTGGCGCTGTCTTTTGCGGTGATCGACACCGGCATCGGTTTTACCGATTTGGGGGAGGCGACGCTGTACCAGCGCTTCTTCCAGCTCGACGGCTCGATGACCCGCGAATATGGCGGCCTAGGCGTTGGCTTGGCGATTTGTCAGCAGTTGGTCGACTTGCTCGGCGGCCGCCTGAGCCATCGTTCGGAACTGGGCCGTGGAAGCCGCTTCCAGCTCGACGTCGAATTCGAGCTGTCGGTGGTGGATCCCGCCCCCTCGATCACCCGGCAAACCACCGGCCTGCGCTTGCCCCAGGAGTGCACGGTATTGCTGGTCGATGACAACAGCATCAATCAATTGGTGATGCGCGGCATGTTGCTCAAGCTTGGGTTCCGGGTACGCACCGCTGACAGTGGCCTTGCTGCGCTCGATCAATTGCAGTGTGAAGCCGTTGACGCGGTAGTGCTCGATTGCCAGTTGCCGCCAGTGGACAGCGCCTCCATCTTCCGCCGGATCCGTGCGTTGCCGGGTTGCGCCGAATTACCCGTGTTCATGATTGCCCTGAGTGCGGACCGAGTGCACTGCTCGAGTGACACCTTGGTCGACTACCTGAACAAACCGGTGAAATTCGAGGACTTGCAGGCCGCGCTCTATCGACGGGTGCTCTGTTCTGGACAAGGCGAAAGCGCCGACAGTTAGGCAGATATGCCACTTTGTTCAGCCTCGGGGCGGTGCTTAACTGAAAATCCCTTGGCTGACCAAAGGAGTCCCGTCATGAACCTGCATCAGTTCGCCGAAACCCACGAAGTCACCAACCAGCCACCGTCGCTGGACGGCACCAACCTCTATCGCATCGACCTGCCTTTGCAGGAGTGGTCGCGGCGGTTCGATGCTGGTTGGGCCGAGTCGCGGATCGACGCTTACGGCGCATTGGCCGGCGGGCCGCTGATGGAGGCCGGGTTTGCGGCCAATCAGAGCAAACCGGTGTTCGTCAGCCATGACCGTTACGGCCATCGCATCGACCTGGTGGAGTTTCACCCGGCTTATCACCAGTTGATGCGCACGGCGGTGGAGCATGGCCTGACAGGGTTGCCCTGGACCGATCCGCAACCGGGCGCCCATGTGGCTCGCGCGTCCATGACGTATTTGCACAGTCAGGCTGAGGCTGGCAGCGGTTGCCCATTGACCATGACCTTCGCCAGCGTCCCGGCGATGCGCCTGCAAGCGGATCTGGCCCGGCAATGGCTGCCGAAAATCCTCGCCACCGAATACGACCCACGCAATGTCGGGATGGCCCATAAGGCCGGGGTCACCATCGGCATGGCGATGACCGAGAAACAGGGCGGCACCGATGTTCGGGCCAACACCACCAAGGCGTTTCCGGTGGGGGCCGGTGGGCCGGGCCAGGCGTATGAACTGGTGGGCCACAAGTGGTTCTGCTCGGCGCCAATGTGTGACGCCTTCCTGACCCTGGCCCAGACCGACAAAGGGCTGACCTGTTTCCTGCTGCCGCGTCATCGCCCGGATGACACGCGCAATCAGTTCTACATACAGCGGCTGAAAAACAAACTCGGCAACTGGTCCAACGCCTCCAGCGAGGTGGAGTTCCGTGGCGCCCTGGCCTGGATGGTCGGCGAAGAGGGCCGGGGCGTTCCGACCATTATCGAAATGGTCGCCATGACCCGTTTCGATTGCATGGTCGGCTCCAGCGCGCTGATGCGCCAGGCCTTGACCCAGGCCAGCCATCACTGCGCCCACCGCCAGGTCGGTGGCAAGTTGCTCAGCGAACAACCCTTGATGCAAAACGTGCTGGCCGACCTGGCCCTGGAAAGCGAAGCCGCCCTGGCGTTGAGCCTGCGCATGGGGCGAGCGCTGGATCATCTGGATGACGACCACGAAGCGAAATTCGCTCGATTGGTGACGGCAGTGGGCAAGTACTGGATCTGCAAACGCGCGCCCGCGATGATCAACGAAGCGGCCGAATGCATGGGCGGCGCCGGTTACGTCGAAGAAAGCATCTTGCCGCGACTGTACCGTGAGGCACCGGTCAACTCGACGTGGGAAGGTTCCGGCAACGTGCAATGCCTCGATGTGTTGCGCGCGTTGTCGAAAGAACCGGGTGTGCTCGATGTGCTGTTCAACGAGTTGGGCGATGGCCATGGCGACAAACGCCTGGCCACACACATCGGCCAGTTGCAGAAGGCGTTCAAGGACACCGACGACATTCAATACCGCGCCCGCCAGCTCACCGAAGACATCGCCTTGGGGCTTCAGGCCAGGCTGTTGCTGGAGGCGGGTAATGCGGCGGTCAGTGATGCGTTCATCGCCGGCCGCCTCGGTTCGGCCGCTCGGGTGTATGGAACGTTGCCACGTGGGCTGGATGTGCAAGCGATTGTGGCCCGCTCGACACCGCAGGGCTTCTGAAGGGCGAAAAGATCGCAGCCTTCGGCAGCTCCTACAGGCGTGTGAAGGCTACGATCTTTTTTCACTGTTCCCGTGAAGCGATGATGCAGGCAAGATGAAGGTCTGCAAGTCAGAACACAGGAAGCTGATCGTGACCGAAGCGTTTATTGTCGTTCAAACCGCCGAGCAAGCCGTTGATCGGCTTGCTGTCTTGCACGAGCGTGCAACCACAGCGCTGAATCAAGCGCTCAAGCGTTATCTCAAGGATCGCGTCGAGCCGGACGCTGAACAGCGTGCCCTGTTTCGCTATCCCGAGTTGCGTCTGACCTACCTCTGCCAGGGCGAAGTCCCACAGACCACTCGCGCCTATGCCAAGGTTCAATTGCCGGGGACCTACAGCGTCACCGTCACTCATCCGGCAGCCTTTCGCAAATACCTGCTGGAGCAACTCGTTCCGTTGATGCACGACTTCACCGTGACCGTGGAAGTCGGTGTCAGCCAGCAAAACATTCCTTATCCATATGTGGTCGAGCAGGGCGATGAACTGGCCGGCTCTGGCGTTACGGCGGCGGTACTGGCGCGGGTGTTCCCGAGTACGGATCTGTCGGCCGCCACCGATGGCATCGCTGATGGCTTGTACGATTGGGAAAACACCGATCCGCTGCCATTGGCCCTGTTCGATGCCGCGCGGGTGGACTTCTCCCTGCGCCGACTGGTGCACTACACCGGCAGCGACTGGCGGCATGTGCAGCCGTGGATTCTGCTGACCAACTACCACCGTTACGTCGACCAGTTCATCGTTCATGGCCTGGAACAACTGCGCAAAGACCCGCGTTTTGTGCGCATGGTGTTGCCGGGCAACGTGATCATCGAAAAGGGTATGGACCACGGCGAAGCCTCGGCGATTGCCGCGGGCGTGGTCTGGCATCGTTACCAGATGCCGGCCTATCACCTGATCGCCAGCGACGGCCATGGCGTGACCCTGGTAAACATTGGTGTCGGCCCGTCCAACGCCAAGAACATCACCGACCATTTGGCCGTGCTGCGTCCGCATTGCTGGCTGATGATCGGCCACTGCGGCGGCTTGCGTCAGTCGCAGACCATTGGCGATTACGTGCTGGCACACGCTTATATGCGTCGCGACGGGATTCTCGACCGGGTGGTGCCACCGAACATTCCGATTCCGGCCTTGGCCGAAGTGCAGTTGGCGTTGCAGCAAGCGGCGGCCAACATCACCGGCGAGAAGGGCGACGAACTGAAGAAGCGCCTGCGTACCGGCACCGTGTTGACCTACGACGACCGTAACTGGGAGCTGCGCTGGGCGCAGGAGCGTCCGCTGATCAACCTGTCCCGCGCCGTGGCGGTGGACATGGAAAGCGGCACGATTGCGGCCCAGGGTTATCGCTTGCGGGTGCCCTACGGCACGTTGCTTTGTGTGTCGGATAAACCGCTGCACAGCGAAATCAAACTGCCGGGGTCGGCCAACGCGTTCTATGAGCGCGCGGTCAGCCAGCACTTGAAGATCGGTATCGAGGCGGTGGATCTGTTGCGCACCGAGCTCAACTCGCTGCACTCACGCAAACTGCGCAGCTTCGACGAGCCGCCGTTCCGCTGATTGTTCTCATGGTCATTTGACGGTTGGGGCACTAGCATTAGCGGCCCTGACCGTTAGATGTTCCTTTGCTCATGTCTCGTCCTCAACGTCCCGACTCTCGCCGCCCAGGCGCGAACAAACCGCAATCAGCCCCGCGCCGTGTCGCCAAAGCGCCACCGGCCGAGCCGAGGCTGATTCTGTTCAACAAGCCTTTCGATGTACTGACGCAGTTCAGCGACGGCGAAGGGCGGGCGACGCTCAAGGACTTTATCGAGATTCCGGGGATTTACCCGGCAGGACGGCTGGACCGTGACAGCGAAGGCTTGTTGCTGCTGACCAACGACGGCCAGCTTCAGGCGCGGATTGCCGACCCGAAACACAAACTGGCCAAGACTTACTGGGTGCAAGTGGAAGGCGAGCCAACCGCCGAGCAGTTGCAGCGTTTGCGCGAGGGCGTCGAGCTGAACGACGGTATGACCTTGCCGGCCGAAGCGCGACAACTGGATGAGCCGCAACTGTGGCCACGCAACCCGCCGGTGCGCTTTCGCAAAAGCGTGCCCACCAGTTGGCTGGAGTTGGTGATTCGCGAGGGACGCAACCGTCAGGTGCGGCGCATGACCGCGGCGGTCGGCTTGCCGACGTTGCGCCTGGTGCGGGTCAGAATCGGTGACTGGTCGATCGAAGGGCTCGATCAGGGCCAGTGGAA
Organism: Pseudomonas sp. Pseusp11; assembly: GCF_047304405.1. Taxonomy (NCBI): domain Bacteria; kingdom Pseudomonadati; phylum Pseudomonadota; class Gammaproteobacteria; order Pseudomonadales; family Pseudomonadaceae; genus Pseudomonas; species Pseudomonas sp. Pseusp11. Next base: position 107,804 of record NZ_JBGLZF010000004.1, on the reverse strand, counting down.
GGAAGTGCCGGCGCGTTTATAGCGTGCCGGATTCGATCAGGCCGATGACCACGCTTTTGATCACGAATGCGGCCACGCCCAACCCCAGCACAAAGAACAGAATGAACGAGCCGAAGCGTCCGGCTTTGGATTTTTTTGCCAGATCCCAGACGATGAAACCCATGAAAATGATCAGGATGCTGACCAGGCCAGTCATCATCCACTCTTCGAAAACTGCAGGATCCATCGAATATCTCCAGCGCGGGCGGGGCTAAAAAGGCCGGAGGAGTATACGCCAAGGGGGATTGGCGGGGGTATTGACCTGCGTCGGATTGTGGCGAGGGAGCTTGCTCCCGCTGGGGCGCGAAGCGGCCCCAAAATCTGTGGCCGAGTTTAATCAGGCACACTGCGTTCACTGGTTTTACGACTGCTTCGCAGCCGAGCGGGAGCAAGCTCCCTCGCCACAAAGGCATTCTCAGCTGCGCAGATGGGTTAACGGCAACTCGGTGCTATTGAGCACCTGGTTCAACACGAAACTCGACCGTACACTCGTCACCCCTTCAATTCGGGTCAGATGCCCCAGCAGCAGCTTCTGATAGTGATCCATGTCCGGCACCACCACCTTGAGCTGATAATCCGCATCCATCCCGGTCACCAGGCTACATTCCAGCACTTGCGGTAACGTGCGAATGGCGGCTTCGAAGTTCTCGAAACGCTCGGGAGTATGGCGGTCCATGCCGATCAGCACGTAGGCGGTCAGGCTCAGGCCGAGCATCTTGCGGTCCAGCAAGGCGACCTGGCGGGAGATATAGCCATCGTCTTCCAGTTGCTTGACCCGCCGCGAGCAAGGCGAAGGCGACAGGCCGATGCGTTCGGCCAGCTCCTGATTGGAGATGCGCGCGTCACGCTGTAATTCCGCCAAAATACTCAGGTCGTATCGGTCGAGTTTGCTCATCAATCAGGCCTTTGTCATAACTATTGCGGCAGATTATCTATCCTGAGTTAAAAATTGCGCAAGTGATGTTTATTTGAGCAATCTTCGCAATCCTCTGCCGGCGCTCCGGGCCTATTCTTATCACCAGAATCACTGCTCGGACAAACAGTCCAGTGCGGCTCGCCCAATCAGGCCAGCTGCGGTCGCCACCCCCACCGGGGATGCGTCGGCCCCCGAGCTACACACTGTCCAGAAGACGGCGTGAGGTGAGCCGACGTCATAAGCGTCGAGCACGGACGAAGTTCTCAAAGGGAGGCCGACGGGTCTCCCTTTTTTCTTGCCCGCAATTTGGCATGCCCTTAATAAAAAGCCGCTCAATAAAAAAGTTACGTGACTGATAACCTGTTGCAGAACCGGCCTGCGCTTTCCCAGTCTTACGTACAGGCCCTAACCCGCCGTGAGGAAAAGCATGAAATCGCGCATCTGGCGTTTGGCCGGTGTTGGTTTGCTGTGTGTGAGTGTCACTGCACAATCGCTTGCCGATGAACCACAGAACCGCGGCCCCGATGGCGGGCAGCATGGGCCTGATCATCGGGGCAATGAACAGGGCCAGGGCCGTGGCGGCAGCAATCAGCCACGCCCGCAGAACACCGAAATCATTCGTGGCGACAACAGTCGCAAGTTTGAGCTCCACGACCAGAATCAGGGTGGCCAGTGGCAGAACCGGGCGCCGCACGAGTCCAACAATCAGGGCGGCCAGTGGCAGAACCGTACGCCGCACGACTCCAGCGTTCAGGGTGGCCAGTGGCAGAACCGTCCGCTACACGATCCAAACGTTCAGGAGCGAGCGCCGCAACAACCGAGTAATAATCTGCCAATCCAGAGTCGGCCCGATACCGTGCGCCAGACCCAGGAACCGCGGCGTGGCTACTATCAGGACGAGCGGTGGCGTAACAATTACAACCAGCCATGGCAGACCGGGGGGCGGGAGCCGCGTCACGATGACCGTCGCTGGCCCGGTCGCCCGGATGGGCACGGTAATGGCTGGGGCCCCGGTCCGCAGTATCGTCCGGGGTACGTGATCGACCGCTTCCCGGAGGAGCGTCACTTCCGTGTGCCGTATCGTGGCCAGGATTATTTCTATTCCGGTGGGTATTGGTATCGCCCGCAAGGCCCGCGTTATGTGGTGGTTCAGCCGCCTCGAGGGATTCGTGTCAGCTATTTGCCCGATTACGCCCGTGAGGTGTGGATCGGTGGCACGCTGTTGTTCCTGGCGGCCGGCGCGTATTACGCCTACCAGGAGAGCACTCAGGATTACGTCGTGGTCGAACCGCCCGTGCAGCCGCAACCGGTGAGCAATGGTTATGACGTGGTGGCGTACCCGGCCAACGGTCAGTCGCCGGAGGAAGTCAGTCGGGACGCTTATGAATGTTATCGCTGGGCCGTGCAACAGAGCGGTTTCGATCCGCGCACCGCTACCTACCGACCGGATCCGTCGGTGGTGCAAGCTTACCGACAGGCCCAAGGCAACTGCCTGAGCAGTCGCGGTTATCAGGTGAGTTACTGAGCCCTGGCAGCCTTTACCACTTCCTGCGGGTCGGCGTGCACCAGCACTTCGGCTCGCGGGTAAGCGGCGTGAATCGCATCGGCGGCTTGATCGCTGATGCCGTGGGCGACTGACAGGGTCAAGTCCCCCGGCAATTCCAGATGCAATTGCACGAACCACTGGTTACCGGAAATCCGCGTGCGCAAGTCGTGGGCGCCCAAAACCCCCGGTACGCTGCAGGCCAGTTCGAGCATGTGCTGGCTGACATCAGTCGGTAACTCTTCATCCATCAGCACTGCAAAACTTTCCCGGGCGATCTGAATTGCGCTCCAGAGGATGTAAGCCGCGATCCCCAGACCGAACCAAGGGTCGACTTGCTGCCAGCCAAACCCGGCCAGCACCAGCGCCACGAGAATGCCGCCGTTGAGCAGCAGGTCCGAGCGGTAATGCAAGGAGTCGGCGCTCACCGCGTTGGAACCGGTAGCCTTGATTACCCGGTGCTGCAACATCAGCAGGGCCACGGTCAGGACGAGGGAGAACACAATCACCCCGATGCTGAGCCACGCTGCGCCTATCGGCTCCGGATGTTTCAACCGTTCGATCGCCTGCAAGGCAATCAGCACTGCGCTGCCGCCAATGAACAGCGCCTGAGCCATGCCCGCCAATGATTCGGCCTTGCCGTGCCCATAACGATGATCGTCATCGGCCGGGCGCAAGGCGTAATGCACGGCCATCAGATTGAGCAGCGAGCTGACGCCGTCGAGTGCCGAGTCGGTCAACCCGGCGAGCATGCTCACCGAGCCGCTCAGCCACCAGGCGATGGCTTTGGCGATGATCAATATGCACGCGACCGCCACCGAGGCGCGCGTCGCCAGCCGCAGCAGGCGGGCGTGGTCGGTAGGGGTAGTCATCAGTGCTGTGGTTCCTTCAAATGCACGAATTATGCGGCCGGTTGCAGGCCGAACATGGCCAGTTGCTGGGCGTTGCCCTTGTGCTGGATCAGACGCGGATCGTCCAGCGGGAAGCTGCGGCCCAGTTCACTTTCGAGAATAGTCTGCAACTTGTGGTTATCGACCTTGCCGTCGGCACCGATGGCTTCCTTGAGTTTTTCCGGGGCCACCTGAGCGGTCCGACCGGGCTCGAAGTAAATGGCACCCGTGGCGAAGTCCACCGCAAAGGCAATCAGGCCGGGGATGATGTAGAACAGCAGGCCCACGGCATCCAGCGCAGCGATGGCCGGGTCGATCTTGCCGTCGATCTGGCCGCGACGATCCGGGTAGAAAATCGAACCGCAGGCGGTCACCTGGGTCAGCAAGGACGCGATCAATACACCGCCGATCAAGCGAAAGGGAGCACGCATTTGAAATCTCCTGGGTTATCTGGAAACGAAGCATCGTCGATATGAATTAGGACCGCGCTGAACGCCGTTATACTCGGCCCTCTGTTTGGGAGCCAGCATGATTTCTTTGCCAATTGATGAAGTTTTACCCGCCCTGCGTGAAGCCCTCGCTACACGCCACGAAGCCGTGCTCGAAGCACCGCCCGGTGCCGGTAAAACCACCCGGGTGCCGTTGGCCTTGCTCGATGAGCCGTGGCTGGCCGGGCAGACCATTCTGATGCTCGAACCGCGCCGGTTGGCGGCGCGGGCGGCGGCAGAGCGCTTGGCCAGTGAATTGGGCGAGAAGGTCGGCGAAACCGTGGGCTATCGCATTCGTCTCGACAGCAAGGTCGGCCCCAATACCCGCATCGAAGTGGTCACCGAAGGCATCCTCACCCGGCGCTTGCAGGATGACCCGGCACTGGAAGGCGTGGGCTTGCTGATCTTTGACGAGTTCCACGAACGCAGCCTCGATGCCGACCTGGCCTTGGCCCTGAGCCTGAATGGCCGGGAGCTGTTCCGCGACGATCAACCGCTGAAAATTCTCTTGATGTCGGCGACCCTGGAAGGCGAACGCCTGGCCGGGTTGCTGGATGACGCGCCAATCCTGCGCAGCGAAGGTCGCATGTACCCGGTGGCGATGCGCTGGGGCCGGCCGTTTCAGCCCGGTGAGTTCATCGAGCCAAAGGTGGTGCAGACCATCCTTGATGCGCTGAACGATGAGACCGGCAGCCTTCTGGTATTTCTGCCGGGGCAGGCGGAAATTCGGCGGGTGCATCAACAATTGGTCGATGCGCTGGGCGAGGGCACGCCTGTGTTGCTGTGCCCGTTGCACGGTGAACTGGACCTGGCGGCGCAGCGTGCGGCGATTGATCCGGCGCCTGCGGGCAAGCGCAAAGTGGTGCTGGCCACCAACATCGCCGAAACCAGCCTGACCATCGACGGTGTCCGCGTGGTGATCGATGCCGGGCTGGCGCGCGTGCCGCGTTTCGACCCCGGCAGCGGCATGACTCGCCTCGACACCCAACGCATTTCCAAAGCCAGTGCCACGCAGCGCGCGGGCCGGGCCGGGCGTTTGGAGCCTGGCGTGTGTTATCGCTTGTGGTCGCAGGATCAGCACGAACAACTGGCGGCTTACGCCAGTGCGGAAATACTCTCGGCGGACCTTGCCGGGCTGGCCTTGCAACTCGGTCGTTGGGGCGTGACACCGGGGCAATTGGTTTGGCTCGATGTGCCTCCGGCAGCGGCTTATGCACAGGCTCAGGATCTGCTTGAGCGTTTGGGTGCGCTGGAGGGTGAAGCGCTGACCCGTCATGGTCAGGCCATGGCCGAACTGCCGGCCCATCCTCGGATCGCCCATTTGCTGTTGCGTGGCCAGGCGCTCGGCCTGTCTGACATGGCCTGTGATGTCGCGGCACTGCTCGGCGAGCGCGATATCTTGCGTGGTGCTGGCGCAGACCTGCACAGCCGACTGGTGCTGTTACCCGGTGAAGAGCGGGCCGCTCGCGGTGCGCAGGGCGGTGTTCAACGGGCTCGGCAACTGGCGCGGCAGTATCGCGGTTATTTGCGCGGCAAAGCGTCGGAGCCGGTCAGCGATCCCGAACATCCGCGTTGGCTCGGTGCGTTGCTGGCATTGGCTTATCCCGATCGGGTCGCCCAACAGCGGCGGGCCGGTGGCGCTGAATATCGCCTGGCCAACGGTCGTGCGGCATTGTTTGCCGAGGCGGACAGCCTGATGAAGCAACCGTGGTTGGTGATCGCCGATCTGGGCAGTCGTCAGGGCCAGCGTGAAGAACGGATTTATCTGGCGACGGATTTTGATCCGGCGCTGTTCGACTCCGTGCTGGCCGAACAGGTGCGGTGCGTCGATCAACTGGATTGGGATGAGCGCGAAGGTGTGCTGCGGGCCGAGCGTCAGCGCAAGGTCGGCGAGTTGATCCTCAGCCGCGAACCGCTGACCGGGCTCGATGAAAGTGCTCGCAGCCAGGCGTTGGTGAATCTGGTGCGGCGCAAAGGTCTGGAGCTGTTGCCCTGGACGCCAGAGCTGCGTCAGTGGCAGGCGCGGGTGGCGTTGTTGCGGCAGTTGGATCTCGCGGGTAAAGGCGAGAGCGAATGGCCGGATGTCAGCGACGCAACATTGCTCAAAAGCCTCGAACACTGGCTGATGCCCTATCTGGGGAAAGTCTCGCGGCTCAGTCACTTCGCCAATCTGGACCTGTCGAGCATCGTTCACAACTTGCTGCCGTGGCCGTTGCCGCAACGGCTGGATGAGCTGGCGCCGCATCATTTGAGCGTGCCGTCGGGTTCATCGATTCGTCTGGATTACAGCGAGCAGCCGCCGATTCTGGCGGTGCGGTTGCAGGAGTTGTTCGGCCTGGCCGAGACCCCGCGGATTGCCGGTGGCCGGCAGGTGGTCAAACTGCATTTGCTGTCCCCGGCGCGGCGGCCAGTGCAGGTGACTCAGGATTTGGCGAACTTCTGGCGCAGTACGTATGCCGAGGTGAAGAAGGATTTGAAGGGGCGGTATCCGAAGCACTATTGGCCGGATGATCCGCTGGTGGCCGAGGCGACGGCGCGGGTTAAGCCTCGTAAGTAGCGCACGGATTTTTGTGGCGAGGGAGCTTGCTCCCGTTGGGCTGTAAAGCAGCCCCAAATTCTGTCACATCATTTTTCAGGTGCGTGGCGTCAATCGGTTTACGACTGCTGCGCAGTCGAGCGGGAGCAAGCTCCCTCGCCACAGGTGTTTTATGGCGCGGCCGGCAACAGAAACCGCGCAATCACCGGCAAATGATCGGAAATGCGCAACGTATCGTCCTGCCGCACCCGCGCTTCGACCCGTTTGATGCGCGGGCTGTAAAACAGGTAGTCGACGGTCCGGTCCGGCCCGTTCAAGCCGGGATCATTCGGGTAATGGGTCAACCATTGTGCCCGGTCGATACCGCTGGCTTCGTTGTTGGTGGGGATCATCGGGTATTTGTCCCACAGCACATGCAGCGCGCTGTCGGCAGAGTAGGGCGTGCGTTGCTCGGCGGGCAGGCGTTGATACTGGCCCAGTGGCAACAGATTGAAATCTCCGCCGATCAACCACGGCGTGCCGCGGCTTTCGAACTTGTCGAGCACCTTGGCCACGGCGGTCACTTGGGTTTGCAAGGTATCGTCGAGCTGGGTGGCGCGGTCCAGATGGGTGTTGAGCACGGCCATCTGGCCACCGCCGTTCAATGGCAGGTACGTGACCAGCAAGGCGTCTTTCGGCTTGAACTGACGGCTGATGACATTGGCCGGCGTGACCGGCAATTGCAGGCGTTCGGCGTGTTCGATCCGGTAGCGGCTCAGGGTCGCCAATTGCCGGCCAACGCTGCCGAAAATATGCGGTTCAGGTACGAAGTCGGCTTTCCAGTCGAAGGCCTGAGTGCTGCACGGATACAGGTCGGTGACCCGATCCTGAAGTAATTTGAACTGGTTCTGGTAGTCGCTGGCCTTGGCGCCGTCATCGAGTTCCTGCAACAGCACGATGTCCGGTTGCTCGTCGCGAATCACCCGCGCCACTTCGTCGAGGCTGAAGGCCATGTCTTCAGGTGTAGGGGATTCGTCGTCTCCTGCGGCCAGGTCGTTCCAGAACACATAGCGCTTGCCAGCCAGATACTGGACGTTCCAGGTCATCACCTTCAGCGCCTGGCCGGGCACCAGCGTCGGCGCCTGGGCGTTGCAACTGACCGGCAGCGCTTCCTTGGCGTCGGGGCGCCAGGTCAGGCTGTAGATCAGCAATGCAATCAGGCTGATGGCGATCAGCAGGCACAGCAGGGTGTAGCGCAGTAGACGGGGCATCGCTCGGCTTATCGCGTTACAATATTGACCCCGAGCATAACCGAGAGCCGCGCCAAAGCCCAAGGGTAGAGCGGTCAGAGCCGCTCATCAGATTTCTCGGGCGCATCGGCGATCAGCATGAACAATCGGAACAGCACCACGCTGGTAAACAGTTGCAGGAAGCTGTGGGCGCTGTCGATCAGCAGCGAGATCACCGGGTTCTGCGGGTCAGGGTAAACCGCCAGTGTCGCTCCCTTGAGCACCCACAGCGGGCCCATCACACAGAGAATGCACACCAGAATGCGCATGAAATGCCCGCGGGTCAGGCGCAGGCTTTCCTTCATCGCCGCCAGCGGTGCCAGGCCACGCAGCACCAACAGGTACTCGCCGAACGCCAGCGTCACCATCAGCCAGATGCCCGGCAGGAAATACAGCGACAGGCCGATCAGGATCAGCAACGTATTGAGGGCGGTCAGCACGGCGAAGCGCGGCCACAGGGTCGCAGCGGCGGCCAACAGGTCGCGGGTACGTGGCGATTCGCCTCGGCTGCGGGCATCGAGAAACAGGATCAGCGCGGCGGTGTACAGCGGATACACCAGCAAGCCGACAATCACACTGATGCCGGCGAAACTGTCCGGCCCGGTGGAGCGGTCGACCACTTGTTGCAGCAGCGCCTCGACAATCACCAGCGGCAGGCATAGCTGCACGATCTGGCTCAGATTGCGCTTGAAGAAATACAGAGAGTCACGCAGTACATCGAACGAATTCATCAGTCGGTATCGCAGGTTGAAAGCAGTGCCTCACTTTAACCGATCAACTCCTTCGGGGCACAAACGTAAACGTTCGGTAAAGGTCATTGAAACATCCTGTATCAGCCCCATTACTGGTGAGCACCTTATCCACTGTGGGTGAGGGCAATGATATTCCCGGCAATCTACGAGGTCGCCATGAACAGCGAAGAACAAACCCTGATCGATGGACTGTTTTCCCGGCTGCAACAGGCCGAAACGGACTCAGCCCCGCGCGACGCCCAGGCCGAAGCACGGATCAAGGAGCACCTGACTCGCCAGCCAGCGGCGGGCTATTTCATGACCCAGGCGATTCTGGTGCAAGAGGCAGCCATCAAGAGCCTCGACGAACAGAACAAGCAACTCACCCAGCAAGTGCAGCAATTGCAGGCCGAACTGCAACAGGCCAAGGCGCAGACAGCGGCGCCGGCGTCGAGCGGCGGCTTTTTGTCGAGCATCTTCGGCGGCGCTTCCCGTGATCCGCAGCCTGCGCCGACGCAAAGCGCAGCTCAATCGAATGGCGGCTGGCGTGAACCAGGACGGCCGTCGTTCAACTCGCAGCCGCAGCAAAACTTCGGTGCACCGCCTGCTCAGCAGAATTTCGGAGCGCCGCCTTCGCAGAATTACGCACCGCAACAGCCTGTCGGCAGCGGTTTCCTCGGCGGTGCGTTGAAAACGGCAGCGGGCGTGGCCGGTGGCGTGATGCTGGCGCAAGGCATCAGCAGCCTGTTCCATCACAATCAGCAGCCGGAAGTGGTTGAAGTCATCAAGGAAGAACCGGCCAAGGTCAACGATCAGAGCGATAGCAGCGGTTGGGGCAATGATCAGCGCGTGGCTGACAACTCCAGCGATCAGGGCGGTTTCACCGACGCGAATTACGACGATGACGGTTCATCGTTCTTCGGTGGCGATGACGACGACTCCTTCATCTGATTCACCTGTGGCGAGGGAGCTTGCTCCCGCTGGACTGCGTAGCAGGCCCTTGGGTTTTAAAGCAAGGGGGCCGCTTCGCACCCCAGCGGGACGGTGCGGCGTTCCGACAAGCTCCCTCGCCACACGGCCGATTATTCGCGGAACAATCCTTCTGGCTGGCATACTGGGCGACTTTTCGGGCCTGGAGCCTGATCCAGCCCGCGCGCCTGTGCGCCACGACCCCGCGCGCCAACGCGCTGAGAGGATGTACGGTGAAAAAAATCGCAGTGTTCGCCGATGTACAGAACCTCTACTACACCGTGCGCCAGGCCTATGGTTGCCACTTCAACTACGCCGCTTTGTGGGCTGACGTCAGCAAGCAGGGGCAGATCGTCGAGGCCTACGCCTATGCGATCGATCGTGGCGACAGCAAACAGCAGCAGTTCCAGCAGATCCTGCGCAACCTCGGCTTCGTCGTGAAGCTCAAGCCCTACATCCAGCGCAGCGACGGTTCGGCCAAAGGCGACTGGGACGTGGGCATCACCCTCGACATCATGGACGCCGCCGACCATGTCGACGAAGTGGTGCTGGCCTCTGGCGACGGTGATTTCGACATGCTGCTGGAGCGCATTATCGCCAAGCACGGCGTGCAGGCGGTGGCCTACGGCGTGCCGGGCCTGACGGCCAACTCGCTGATCCGCGCCGCCAGTCGTTACGTACCGATCGAAGGCGCGTTGCTGCTCAAGAATTGATTTTTACGGAGTTGAAACAGGTTTGGAACGCATAGCAGTCATCGACTTTGAAACCACCGGGATCTCCCCGAGCAGCAGCTGCCGGGCCACGGAAATTGCCGTGGTGATTCTTGAACAGGGGCGTATCGTCGAGCGTTACCAAAGCCTGATGAATGCCGGCGTGCGGGTGCCGGCGTTCATCGAACAACTGACCGGCATCAGCAACGCCATGCTGCGCACCGCGCCTTCGGCCGAGCAGGTGATGAACGAGGTCAACGAATTCGTCGGCATCACGCCGCTGCTGGCGCACAACGCTGCGTTCGACCAGAAGTTCTGGGACTACGAGCTTGGGCGAATCAAACGTACACGCTTGCAGAACTTTGCCTGCTCACTGTTACTCGCCCGCCGCCTGATGCCCGCCGCGCCGAACCACAAACTCGGCACCCTCACCACCTTCGCCAGTCTGCCCAATACCGGCAAGGCTCACCGGGCCATGGCCGATGCGGAAATGGCCGCCAACCTGACCGCGCATCTGGCGCAAGAGTTGCGGCAAAAGCACGGGTTGCGCGAGTTGTCCCATGATCTGTTGTGCAGCCTGCAGAAAGTGCCGGCGGCGAAGATCAATGAGCATTTGAAGCGGTATCGCGGGTTCTGACAGAAGCACTGCTGAACCCCTGAACCCCTGAACCTCTGTAGGAGCTGTCGAGTGAAACGAGGCTGCGATCCTTTGACTTTTAAGATCAAGATCAAAAGATCGCAGCCTCGTTTCACTCGACAGCTCCTACGGGGGAATTATTTTCCGTTTCCTTCCAGTTGACCCAACGGCACGCGCTTTTCGATGGCACTGGACAACACAATCGAGGTCTTGCTGAACCCGAACGTGGCGATCCGGTTGATCAACTCCTCCAGCTCGGGCATCGACCCAACCGCTGCTTGCATGATCACGCACGGGTCGCCAGTGACGCGATGGCATTCGGTGAGCTGTGGGATTTTGATCAGTTCGTCGTAGGTTTTCTGTTTACCGTGCTGGTTCAGGCGCAGCTCGATGACGCACTGGATCGGCAGGCCGATTTTGGACATGTCGACTTTCGCCTGGTAACCAGTGATCACCCCGCAGGCTTCAAGTTTGGCAACGCGTTCGGCCACCGCCGGAGCGGACAGGTTCACTTTGCGCGCCAGATCGGCGTAGGACGCACGACCGTTTTCCAGCAGGGCGCTGAGGAGCATGCGGTCGTATTTGTCCATCGTGGCCTACCTGAAAAATGACTGACTTTCGAAAGCACGGTTTATAGCGTCGAACTCCGTGTTTTGAAAAGTGTACCGGCGCTATAAACAGGTTTTGTAGCTTATTTTCCAGCGTTGGCCTTTCTAGAATAGCGGCTCTCCTTGTCTTGTTCATCGAGCTGCCCATGTCTGGTCTACGCCGTTTTTCCTTACCGCTGATCGCTGCTTTTTTCGCGTTGTACGTGATTTGGGGATCGACCTACCTGGTGATTCGCATCGGCGTGCAGTACTGGCCGCCGTTGCTGCTCGCCGGTATCCGCTTCGTGCTCGCCGGGACGTTGATGTACGCGTACCTGCGTTGGCGTGGAGCACCGGCACCGACCTGGGCGCAGTGGAAAGCGGCGGGGATCATCGGGATTTTGCTGCTGACGTGCGGTAACGGTGCGGTGAGCGTCGCCGAACACACGGGCGTGGCCTCTGGCGTGGCCGCGTTGGCGGTGGCGACGGTGCCGCTGTTTACTTTGCTGTGCGGATATTTCTGGGGCGCGCGTAATACCCGTCTCGAATGGGCCGGGATTGTGCTCGGGCTGACCGGTATTGCCATGCTCAACCTCGGCTCCAACCTGCAATCGAGCCCGTTGGGCGCAGCGTTGCTGGTGTTCGCGGCGGCGTCCTGGGCCTTCGGCTCGGTGTGGAGCAAACATTTGCCGTTGCCTCAGGGCGCGATGGCCAGTGCCGTGGAGATGCTGGTGGGTGGCGTGGTGTTGCTGATCGGCAGTGCGGTGAGTGGCGAGCGTCTGGAAAGTCTGCCGCCGATCGAAGGCTGGGCGGCGCTGGCGTACCTGACCATCTTCGGCTCGATCATCGCCTTCAACGCCTACATGTACCTGTTGAAACACGTGCGTCCGGCCGCGGCCACTAGCTATGCCTACGTCAACCCTGCGGTGGCGGTGTTGCTGGGGATCGTATTTGTTGGCGAGACCATCGGTATCGAGGAAGCGCTGGCCATGGCGGTGATCATCAGTGCCGTGGTGTTGATCGGGTTGCCGCAGTGGCGCCGTGGTACAGATCGGCCTGCCCCTGCCGTAGTGGTGCCGACAGAATCCCGCGCGAATTAGGGTAAACTGCGCGCCATTGCACACTTGTTTCGCACAATCGCGCTGATTTTTCCTACGGTACTCCCATGACTTTCGCCACCCTTGGCCTGATCGAACCCTTGCTGCGCGCCCTCGAGACGCTCGGCTACCAGACCCCGACGCCGGTTCAGGCGCAAGCGATTCCGGCGGTGCTGGCCGGTCGCGACCTGATGGCCGCGGCCCAGACCGGCACCGGCAAAACTGCCGGTTTCGCCTTGCCGCTGCTGCAATTGCTGGCCATGGAAGGGCCGAAAGTCAGCGCCAACTCCGTGCGCGCGCTGATTCTGGTGCCGACCCGCGAACTGGCCGAGCAGGTTCACGAAGCCGTGCGCCAGTACGCCGAGAACCTGCCGTTGAGCACCTACGCGGTGTACGGCGGCGTCAGCATCAACCCGCAAATGATGAAGCTGCGCAAGGGCGTCGACCTGTTGGTAGCGACCCCGGGCCGTTTGCTCGACCTGTTCCGTCAGAACGCGCTCAAGTTCAACCAGCTGCAAACCCTGGTGCTGGACGAAGCCGATCGCATGCTCGATCTGGGCTTTTCCGAGGAGCTGGGGAATATCTATAAAGCCCTGCCGAAGAAACGTCAGACGCTGCTGTTCTCCGCGACCTTCTCCGATGCCATCCGCATGCTGGCCGGGCAAATGCTCAACGACCCGTTGAGCATCGAAGTCAGCCCGCGCAACGTGGCCGCCAACACCGTCAAGCAATGGGTGGTGACGGTGGACAAAAAGCGCAAGCCGGAGCTGTTCATTCACTTGATGCGCAAGGGCAAGTGGAAGCAGGTGCTGGTGTTCGCCAAGACCCGTAACGGCGTAGACGCGTTGGTGGAAAAACTCCAGGGCCTGGGCGTCAATGCCGACGGCATCCACGGCGACAAACCCCAGGCAACTCGCCAGCGGGCGCTGGATCGCTTCAAGGCCAGCGAAGTGCAGATCCTCGTGGCCACCGACGTCGCTGCCCGTGGTCTGGATATCGAAGATTTGCCATTGGTGGTCAATTTCGACCTGCCGATCGTGGCCGAGGACTACATCCACCGCATCGGTCGTACCGGCCGTGCGGGTGCAACCGGGCAGGCGATTTCGCTGGTCTGCGCCGATGAAGTGAATCAGCTGTCGGCCATCGAGATGTTGACCCGTCAGACGTTGACTCGCCAGATGGAGCCGGACTTCGAACCTGAACACCGCGTGCCGGATACCGATGCCAGCGGTCAGGTGATCAAGAAGCCGAAAAAACCGAAGAAGCCCAAAACCTCCGGTGGCGGCAAGCGCAACCTGGGTAAATGGGTCGAGAGCGGTGAGGCGTCGGCGCCGGAGCCTTCGATCAAGCCGGTGCGTAAAGTGCCGGTATTCAATACCGGGCCGCGCAAGCGTAAGCCTTGATCCAGTAAAGATTGTTCCCACGCTCTGCGTGGGAACGCCTCAATGGACGCTCTGCGTCCGCTTCGAAAGGAACGCGGAGCGTCCCGGGTTGCATTCCTTTGCTGCGCGTGGGAACGATCAGTTTCGGTGCTTCAACCACTCCACCATCCCCAACCCCGCCGCTCGCCCACTGGCGAAACACGCTGTCAGCAGATAGCCGCCGGTCGGCGCTTCCCAATCGAGCATTTCCCCTGCGCAGAACACGCCGGGTAGTTGCTTGAGCATCAGACGTTCATCCATCGCCTCGAACATCACGCCACCGGCACTGCTGATGGCTTCGTCCAATGGCCGGGTTTTCACCAGCGTCAGCGGCAATGCCTTGATTGCTTTGGCCAGCAGCGCCAGATCGGCAAAGCATTCGGCCGGTGTCAGTTCCCGCAACAATGCTGCTTTCACGCCATCAAGCCCAAGCTGACTGTGCAGGTGTTTGGCCATGGAGCGTGAGCCGCGCGGTTTGCTCAGCGCCGCCTGGATTTTATCCACAGGCTTGCCTGGTAACAGATCGAGGTGAAGGGTTGCCGAGCCGTGTTGATTGATCGCTTCGCGGATCGCTGCCGACAGGGCGTAGATCAAACTGCCTTCAATCCCCGTGGCAGTGATCACACACTCGCCGAGTCGCGGCACGTCGTCATTGAGGCCGATGGCGATGTTTTTCAGCGGGCTGCCGGCGAATTTGCTGACCATCAATTCGCTCCAGGCCTGCACTTCGAAGCCGCAATTGCTCGGTTGCAATGGCGCCAGCCCTACACCGCGCTGTTCCAGCGGCAGCATCCAGGCACCGTCCGAGCCGAGACGCGACCAGCTGCCGCCGCCGAGTGCCAGCAGGCTCGCATCCGCGTGAACGGTTTTTTCGCCTTCGGGGCTGTCGATGCGCAAATCACCGTTGGTATCCCAACCGAGCCAGCGATGGCGGGTGTGGATAACTACGCCGGCATCGCGCAGGCGTTTGAGCCAGGCACGCAACAGAGGCGCGGCTTTCATGTCGGTAGGAAACACCCGGCCGGAGCTGCCGACAAAGGTTTCGATGCCCAAGTCATGAATCCATTGGCACAAGGCTTCGGCGCCGAACGAGCGTAACAGCGGGGCAATCTGCGGCGCCCGTTCGGCATAGCGTGAGAGAAATGCCGGGTAGGCCTCGGAGTGGGTGATGTTCATGCCGCCGACCCCGGCGAGCAGGAATTTTCGCCCCACTGAAGGCATGCCGTCGTACAGATCGACCTTGATCCCGGCCTGGCTCAACACTTCAGCCGCCATCAAGCCGGCGGGGCCGCCGCCGATGATGGCGACGTGAGGGGGGAGGGAAGTGGAGGACTGGGTCATGGCGAGAGCTGCGGCGTGGCGGAATAAGCCGCGCATTCTACCAGCCCTGCTCCCTGTGGGATGATTCGAGGGCTGGTTAAAAAACAACCACCACTCTGTAGCCTATATCCCGCATGGGCTGCAGGCCCTTTCACTCAGGTTATCCACAGGCGGCTCCACAGGCATTGTGGGTAAAGACTCACACATCAATGACAACCTGATGACTGCCACACCCGTTGGGCGCTGTGATGGAGGATGCCATGACGGCGCGCCAGGGCCTTGCGGTCCTTGCTGTAGCCGCCGCCGATCACGCCGACCACCGGAATATCCCGGCCCAGGCAATGGCGCATCACGCTTTCATCACGCGCGGCGACACCTTCGTCGGTCAGCTTCAGATAACCCAGGGCGTCATCCTTGTGCACGTCGACACCGGCGTCGTACAGCACCAGATCCGGTTGATAGAGCGGCAGCAAATAGTTGAGCGCATCGTCCACCACCTTCAGGTAATCGGCATCGCCCATGCCCATCGGCAACGGGATGTCCCAGTCGCTTTCGGCTTTGCGTGCAGGAAAATTCTTTTCGCAGTGCAGGGAAACGGTCACCGCTTCCGGGGTGTTGTGCAGGATTCGTGCAGTCCCGTCGCCCTGATGCACATCGCAGTCGAAGATCAGCACCCGATTCACCCGGCCACTTTCCAGCAGGTAATGGCTGATCACCGCCAGGTCATTGAAGATGCAGAACCCGGCAGGGTGATCGTAATGCGCGTGGTGTGTGCCGCCGGCCAGGTGACAAGCCAAGCCATGTTCCAGCGCCTGTTCGGCCGCCAGCAGCGAACCGCCGACCGCCCGCACTGTGCGCCGGGCCAGTGCTTCGCTCCAGGGCAGGCCGAGGCGCCGCTGGTCTTCGCGGGACAACTCGCCGCCCATGTAGCGTTCGATATACGCAGGGTCATGGGCGAGGGCGAGAATATCCGCCGGGCACAGGTCCGGGCGCAGCAGGTCGGCGTCGCGGGTCAGGCCACTGTCCACCAGGTGATCGCGCAGCAGGCGAAACTTGTCCATGGGGAAGCGGTGATCCGCCGGGAACTCGGGACTGTAGTCTTCGTGGTAGATCAGGGGCAGGGGCATGGCTGATTTATCGGGGAAGCCTGTAGGAATGAGTGAACGATCCTACCAGCGATGTAGACTTGCGGCATGGAAACAGAGGGGAGGGGCACGATGGAGCCGATACTGGAACTCGAAAGCGCACGACTGTCATTACGACAGTGGCGCGATGAGGATTTGCCGGCGTTTGCGGCGATGTGCGCCGATTCACAGGTGATGCGTTATTTTCCGGAGCCCTTGAGTCGGCTGGAAAGTGCCGCGCTGATCGGGCGGGTTCGCGGGCATTTTGCCGAGCATGGTTTCGGCCTCTGGGCACTGGAGCGCAAGGACACCGGAGCGTTCATCGGGTTTACCGGGCTGAGTGTGGTCGGCTTTGACGCACCGTTCACGCCAGCCATCGAAATCGGCTGGCGCCTGGCGCGCGAGCACTGGGGCCTGGGTTATGCCAGCGAGGCGGCATGGACCGCTCTGCGCTGTGGGTTTGATCGCTTGGCGCTGCAAGAGGTCGTGGCGTTCACCACCGAAACCAACCTGCCTTCGCAAAAAGTCATGCAGGCGATCGGCATGCACCATGCCCCCGCCGATGACTTCGAGCACCCGCGGCTTGCAGAGGATCATCCGCTGCGCCCGCACGTGTTGTATCGCATCACCCGTGAGCAATGGCTGCAAACCTTGCATGGATAAGCAGGCACGGACGTTTACAATGGCCCTCATGTTGAACCGGGCCATAAACTGAATCGACCGCCGCAGCCAAGACTGCGCGGCATTATTGCTCTGTGTGAGGAGAGTCTGAATGAGCCAAGTGTTGGAAGATCTGGTAGACCTGCTGACCCTGGAACCGATTGAAGAAAACCTGTTCCGTGGCCGCAGCCAGGACCTGGGTTTCCGTCAGTTGTTCGGCGGCCAGGTGCTCGGCCAGTCCCTGTCGGCGGCCAGTCAGACAGTCGAAGAGACACGCCATGTGCACTCGATGCACGGTTATTTCCTGCGTCCGGGCGATGCGAAGTTGCCGGTGGTGTATCAGGTCGATCGGGTGCGCGATGGCGGCAGTTTCAGCACGCGCCGGGTGACGGCGATCCAGAAGGGCAACCCGATTTTCACCTGCAGCGCCTCGTTCCAGTACGACGAAGAGGGCTTCCAGCATCAGAGCCAAATGCCGCAAGTGGTCGGCCCGGAAAATCTGCCGTCGGAATTGGAGCTCACTCAGCAGCGCGCACACCTGATCCCGGAGCACATGCGCGAAAAGCTGCTGTGCCCGAAACCGATCGAATTCCGCCCGGTGACCGAGAAAGATCCCTACAACCCGCAGCCTGCCGATCCGGTCAAATACGTCTGGTTCCGCGCCGATGGTGCGTTGGCTGACACTCCAGCGCTGCACAAATACCTGCTGGCCTATGCGTCGGACTTCGGCCTGCTGACCACCTCGATGCTGCCCCATGGCAAATCGGTCTGGCAGAAAGACATGCAGGTCGCCAGCCTTGATCACGCGTTGTGGTTCCACGCCGACCTGCGCGCCGATGACTGGTTGCTGTACGCCATGGACAGCCCGTGGGCCGGCAACTCGCGTGGATTCTCCCGTGGCAGCGTGTTCAACCGTGCCGGGCAACTGGTGGCCTCGGTCACTCAGGAAGGCCTGATTCGCCATCGCAAGGATTGGGCATGAGCCTGGCCGAAGTGCGGCACTGGGTGTTCGACATGGACGGCACCCTGACCGTGGCCGTGCATGACTTCGCGGCGATCCGCGTGGCGTTGGCGATTCCTGCAGAACACGACATCCTCACTCACCTCGCTGGGCTGCCGGCCGAAGAAGCGGCGGCCAAACATGCGTGGCTGCTGGAGCATGAGCGGGATCTGGCACTGGGTTCGAAACCGGCGCCGGGTGCGGTGGAACTGGTGCGTGAGCTGGCCGGGCGCGGTTATCGCCTGGGCATTCTCACGCGCAATGCTCGCGAGCTGGCCCATGTCACGCTGGAGGCCATCGGCCTGGCCGACTGCTTTGCGGTGGAGGATGTGCTGGGCCGCGATGAAGCACCGCCCAAACCGCATCCCGGTGGTTTACTGAAACTGGCCGAAGCCTGGAAGGTGCCGGCGAGTGAAATGGTAATGGTCGGTGATTACCGCTTCGACCTGGATTGCGGTCGGGCGGCGGGGACACGGACGGTGTTGGTGAACCTGCCGGATAATCCGTGGCCGGAATTGACCGATTGGCATGCGCGCGATTGCGTGGAGTTGCGGCAGCTGCTTTCGGCTTGAGAGATTGGGCGTCCGATCAGACGCCCCAAAACTCACTGCCCGAACAACGCCTTCTGCCCCTCGGGCGAGGTAAACATCCCGTCCCCATTGTGCCCGACGCCGGGCACTTCGATCAGCTGCTGACTCAACCCTTGAGGATGGCGCCGTTTCAGATAATTGAAATAATTGCGCCCGCGAATCAAACGAGAAGCGCCCTGGGCTTTGGCTTCGCAACTTTTATCCAGCGCCGGGTGATTCGGGTCGATGTCCTGCTGCCCGAGTAGATAAACGACGTCACGTTTGACGTAATTTTCTTCCAACTGCGCGGGCGTTTGCCCACCGGAATAGGCGGGCAAGTCCGCCAGCCCGTACTTCCAGCGGTTGAAGTTCGGGCACCCCGCGTGACTGAACGCCACCGGCCGTTGCTCATTGAAATAGGCATACGACGAAGGATTGGCGATCACATAGCGCACCTTCACCCCCGCTGTGTCGAGGGCTGGCTGAGGGTGGCTCAACAAGGCGTAACGCTGAACCACCTGAGCGCCACCGGAGTGACCGGCGATGACGATTTGCTTCACGTCCGGAAACTGTCGCCGATCACCCAGGCGAGCGATGATTTCGTCGAGCACCGCATAGGAGCTCAACGTAAACGGTGCTGTGGACAAGCCGCCGGCCATCCAGTCATTGCCCTGCCAGCGTAAAACGCTGTCAGGCACCGGGTGGCTCGCGATGTCGGTTTCATTGAGGAACTGCGGGGCGAGCACCAAGGTGTTCGCGCTTTGCCCGGCTTGCTCGACGGCATGCTCGGCGCTCTGGCGGTAGGTTTCAGCGTTGCGCAAACGACCATGGATGATGATCAGCACCCGTTCGATCTTTTCCGGCGGTGTCGGGCCGATGCCCACGGCGATTTCGCCGGCGCTCAACAGCAGGCGCCCGGAACTGATTGCCTTGACCCCATGCTCGGCCGCCTGGGTACTTGCGCAGGTGATCAACAGAGCCAGCAGCCACTTACGCATTACAGATTCTTCGCAGAAAAGGTATCGCACTGGCCGATCTCGCCCTGTGCGAATCCGGCTTTGAACCAGCGCACCCTTTGCGCTGACGTACCATGAGTAAACGAGTCCGGCACCACGCGGCCCTGACCTTGCTGTTGCAAGCGGTCGTCGCCGATGGCGTTGGCGGCGTTCAAGGCTTCTTCGATGTCACCGGGTTCCAGCCAGTTCAGGCGCTTCTGCGCATTGTTGGCCCAGACCCCGGCCAGGCAATCGGCCTGCAGTTCCTGGCGCACCAGCAAACCACCGTCGCCCTCCATTTGGCGGCCCTGTTGGCGAGCGGTTTGAATCTTCGCCGAAACACCGAGCAAGGTCTGCACGTGGTGTCCGACTTCGTGAGCGATCACGTAGGCCTGGGCGAAATCACCTGCGGCGGAAAAGCGTTGCGACATTTCCTGGAAGAAACTCATGTCCAGGTAGACCTTCTGGTCCGCCGGGCAATAGAACGGACCGGTCGCCGACGTCGCCAGGCCGCACGCCGAGTTCACCTGATTGCTGAACAGCACCAGGGTCGGGTCTTTATATTGCCGACCGGCCTGCTGGAAAATCTGGCCCCAAGTGTCTTCGGTATCGCCGAGGATCGAGCGCACGAATTCGGCGCCTTCATCATTGGCCGGTGGTGCCTTGCGGGTTTGGGTGGTGGCCGGGGCCGATTGCTCGCTCATCTGTCCGGTCAGTTGGCCGAGGATCTGCAACGGGTCCTGGCCGGTGATCCAGCCGATCCCGACGATCAGCAGGATCGCCGTCAGGCTCAGGCCCTTGCCTCCACCGAAGCGCATCCCGCCGCCGCCACCGCCGACATCATCGCCACGGGCATCGACCACGTTGTCGCTGCGTCGGCCTTTTTTCCAAAGCATGGGGAGGAATCCTCGTTTGAATATGGTGATGAGTGTTGCTGGTCAGTGAGAGCGGCGCCAGTCCGGTCGTCTGTCTTTTACTGCGCACGGAATGTTTCAGACTTGTATTGAACACGGATAGCCCAGCGAATTCCTTCAGGGCGACAGGTTTTTACCGAGTGGGCGAATGCTTGTCTCGAGAATCACTGATCAAACTCACTCCATACCGGCGATATGCCGTGCAGCGATGTAACCGAAAGTCAGCGCCGGGCCAAGATTGATGCCCCCGGCGGGATAGTGCCCGCCCATGATGCTGGCCATGTCACCGCCCGCCGCATACAGCCCGGCGATGGCTTGACCGGATGCGTCGAGGACTTGCGCGTGTTCGTTGACCTTGAGCCCGGCGAAGGTGCCAAAGCAGCCGGGCTGAACCTTCACGGCGTAGAACGGGCCTTGTTCAATCGGTGCGACGCACGGGTTGGGCTGCTGCAACGCATCGCCCTGTTTGCGGTTGTAGGGCGTCGAGCCACGACCGAACAACGGATCTTCACCGTTGCGCGCATGCCGGTTGTACTCATCCACCGTGCTGAGCAATCCGCTTGGGTCGATGCCGCAGGCCAGGGCCAATTCCTCGACGGTGTTGCCGGTTTTCAGATAGCCACTGCGGATAAAGGATGACAGCGGTACTGGAAAAGGCCGAGAAATTCCCAAGCCGTAACGCCGCTGGAAACCATGGGTGCAGATCAGCCAGGAGGCGACTTCTTCACCCTGCGGTGCGGCGGCGACCATGGCCGTCACGTAGTCGTAGTAGCCGTCGGCTTCGTTGACGAAGCGCTGGCCGTTGCTCAGCACACCGATGATTCCCGGTTTGCCGCGTTCGATGATGTGCGGGAAGTGGCCGATGCTGCCGTCACTGTGCGGTACTTGCGAAACCGGTGCCCAGGCCACGGGCGATGCCATGTCGGTGCTGACCCGCGCACCGGCGCTTTCACCCAATCGCAAACCATCACCAGCGACGCCGAGAGGCGGCAGCGCCAGGTGTTCGTTGCCGGTCGGTGTGCGAGGGAACAGTGCCTTGCGCCGCTCGATGTCATTGGCAAACCCGCCGGCCGCGAGCAACACGGCCTTGCGCGCACGGATGCGGGTTTTACCTTTGGCGGTGCTGACAACCGCGCCTCGCACCTGATCGCCTTCGCGAAGCAACCCGGTCACCGGTGCCGATTCCCAGAGCAAGACGCCCAGGTCTTCGGCGGACTTTGCCAGCCGTGCTATCAGCGCAACGCCATTGACCAGTTGCATCGCCCGGCCATGAACGGCGAGGTCGAGCAGGTGCCGGGTAAAGCGCCGGGTCACGTGCCATGCAGCGGGCAAAGAGCGAGTCAGGTTGAGAAATGCGCTCAGGTCCGCCCCTGCCATGATCGGCATGCCCATAAACGAAGTTTCCCGCATGGTTTTGCGAAGACGCTTCAGTAGCTTGCCGACTTTTCGCCCGTCATAAGGCGCAGCGATCACCGAGCGTCCACCGGTGCCGGCACCCGGCGTGTCGCCATGAATGTCGGCGATGGCGTTGCCGTCGGCGAATTGCAGGGCGGTGTGCTGCTCGAAGAACGCAACCATTCGCGGGCCAGCTTCAAGGAACGCGTCGATCATCGCCGGATCGTAACGCTCACCCAATTCGTGCTTCAGGTAAGTGCGCGGTTGCTCGACGTCTTCAACGATGCCGGCACGACGCGCCAGGGGATTGCACGGCACCCAGGCCCATCCACCGGACCACGCCGTGGCGCCGCCGAACACCGGGTCTTTCTCGACCACGATCACTTTCAAACCATGCCAGGCCGCGGTAACGGCTGCGGACAACCCGGCCGCGTCGGAGCCGACGATCAGCACATCGCATTCGATGTCCGCAAGGAGGGTGGATTCGGCAGGCATCGTCTAAAAGCTCCATCGCGTATTTTTAGAATTTGATTCCAGAAAATATAAGAATGAGATTGGCCTCGGCAATCATTCAAGGGCGTAAAGAGGGCGTTTATCGGACAGCGGGTTCCAGATTTCGCATTACGTGGTTTGTCTTCTAGAATCGGCAAAATTTCGAGTGGAACCCCCCATGGCCGGCAGTCAGATCGAACGTGTTTTCAGCGTGCTGGAAAGCCTCACCAGTGACCCTCGCGGCCTGCCGATGCAGACGTTGGCGGAGCAACTGGACATCCCCAAAAGCGCGACCCACCGTCTGCTCGCCGAGCTGATTCGGTTAGGTTACGTGCGACAGAATCCGGAGAACCTGCGCTATCACCTGTCGACCAAACTGGTGGCGATGGGTTTCCGTTACCTGTCGAGCAGCGGCGCCGATATCGTGCAGCCGGTGCTCGATCGCCTGGCCGAGGAAACTGGTGAACTGGTGCGCCTTGGCGTTATTGAAGGCGAGCGGCAGGTCTGGATCGCCAAGTCTCAGGGTGCCCGCTCGGGCCTGCGCTACGACCCGGACATGGGCCGTGATGCGCCGTTGTTCTACACCGCCTCGGGCCACGCATGGCTGGCGTGCATGAGCGATGCCGAAGCGTTGTCGCTGGTGGAGCGTCAGGGGAGCGAACGGCCGAAAGACCTGGGGCCAAACGCGCCGCGCTCCAACATTGAATTGCTGGAGCGTCTGCGTCTGGCGCGAGAGCAGGGCTATGCCTGGGTCGAAGAGAGTTCGGCCGTGGGCACCTCGGCGATTGCGGCGGTGGTGCGCCACCCTGGCGATGGGCGAGTGATCGGTGTGCTGAGCATTGCCGGGCCAAGCGCGCGGATGCCTGGGGCACGGTTGCATGAGTTGGCGCCGCTGTTGTTGAAGTTTACTGAAGAGCTATCGGCGGCAAGTCTGGCTTCTGAGTTGTTCAGCTGATGTTTAATCGTGTGCGCTGTTCGCACACTTTTATGGTTCGCTTGTGTAAGAATCTGGAACCTGGTTCTAAATTATCGGAATTCATCCTTCCGACAATAATCACAAGAGGACCGCAGCATGACTTCGCCCCTTCGCATCGCCCTGATCGGTGCCGGCAACATGGGCCAGCAGCATTACCGGCATCTGCAAACCCTGACGCAAGCGACGTTGTGTGCGGTGGCCGATCCCGGCCCACAAGCGGCAGGCCTCGCGGCCGAATGGGGCGTGGGGTATTTCGCCGATCACCGTCAGATGCTGGAGCAGGTGAAGCCAGACGCGGTCATCGTCGCCAACCCGAACACACTCCACGTCAGCACGGCGCTCGATTGCCTCGCCGCCGGCGTGCCGGTGCTACTGGAAAAACCGGTCGGTGTGCACCTGGATGAAGCGCGCGAACTGGTGGCTGCGTCGAAAGCCACCGGTGTTCCCGTGCTGGTCGGCCATCATCGCCGGCACAATCCGTTGATCGTCCGCGCCCATGAACTGGTGCAGGGTGGCGCTTTGGGGCAGCTGACGACGGTGACGGCGCTCTGGCAGTTGCGCAAACCCGACAGCTATTTCGAAACGCCATGGCGCCGCGAGCCCGGTGCGGGGATGTTGCTGACCAACCTGATTCATGACCTCGACCTGCTGCGTCATCTGTGCGGCGAAGTGCGGCAGGTGCAGGCGATCACCAGCAATGCGGTGCGCGGGTTTGCCAACGAAGATTGCGCGGCGGTGTTGCTGCAGTTCGACAATGGCGCACTGGGCAGCCTGACCGGTTCCGACGCGGTGGCGGCGCCCTGGAGTTGGGAGCTGGATTCAGGGGAGAACCCGGTCTATCCGCGCCAGGCCGATCAGCCGTGTTACTTGCTGGCCGGGACGGGCGGTGCGTTGAGCATTCCGCAGCTCAAGCGCTGGCACTACGCCGACGTCGATGGCGGATGGCATGAGCCGTTGCTGGCGGAGCAGGAAAGTTTCAGCGCCGATGAAGCATTGCGTTTGCAGTTGCAGCATTTCGTGCGCGTGGCGCGCCGGGAAGTCGAACCGTTGGTGAGCGCTGCCGATGCTGCGCGCACCCTGGCGCTGGTTGAAGCGATTCGCGAGGCCGCCGAAACCGGTCGTGCCTGCACCCCGATGTTGATCGAGGAATGAACATGAGTGAGCGGATCTTTTCCCTGGCCAGCCTGACCGTGCTGGAGTTGTCTCCGCCGCAGATGGTGGACGTTGCGGCGCGTGCCGGTTACAGCCATGTCGGATTACGCCTTGAACCGGCGACACCCGAAGAACATCACTTTGCGCTGGTAGCCGATGTCAGTTTACGGCGTGAGACGCTGGCACGTCTGCGCGATACCGGCATTCGTGTGCTGGATGTTGAAATCCTGCGCCTTAAACCGCAAACCGTCGTCGCCGACTTCGAGAAGATTCTGGCGGTCGGAGCGGAATTTGGTGCCAGTGAATTACTGGTGGCCGGTAACGATTCTGACGAGCAGCGACTTACCGAGAACTTCGCCCGGTTGTGCGATCTGGCGGCATTTTATGGGCTGCATCCGCACCTGGAGTTCATGCCGTGGACCGATGCGCGCAACCTCGAACAAGCGGTGCGCGTCGTCGAAAACGCTGACCGTGAAAACGGCGCGGTGTTGGTGGACGCGTTCCATTTCGACCGATCGGGTTCGCGGCTGGAAGATCTGGCCAAAGTTGCCCCGTCACGGTTACGGTATGCACAGCTGTGCGATGTTGCGGGACCACGGCCAACGGACATGGCGGAGATTTTGCGTCAGGCGCGTAACGAACGGCGTTTTCCGGGCGATGGCGATTGTGATCTGGCGGGGTTGTTGCAGTGTTTGCCGGCCGATATTCCGTTAAGCCTGGAGATTCCCACCGTGAAGTTGCTGGAGCAGGGCGTGAGCGGTTTGCAACGGGCGCAGATGGCGTTGGATAAAACCCGGGAATTGTTGGCGCGCCTTTGAACCTGTGGCGAGGGAGCTTGTCGGACCGCCGCACCGTCCCGTTCGGCCGCGAAGCGGTCGTCAACGACCTGTTATATGCAGTGACGGAACACCTTTGCTGATTTGGGGACTGCTGCGCAGTCCAGCGGGAGCAAGCTCCCTCGCCACATTCTGATTTGATTCCAGAGGCCTTGCATGACCATCAGCACACCGCTCTCCGGCGTAAACAAACCCTTCAAAGGGATTCTGCTGATCGTCGTCGCGACCTTCCTCTTTTCCAGTCACGACGCCTTGTCGAAATATCTATCGGGTTTCTATCCGATCGTCATGGTGGTTTGGGCCCGCTATGTGGTTCACACCTTGCTGATGGCCGGGATTTTCCTGCCGCAATCGGGGTTGCGAGTCCTGCGCACCAAACGGCCGTTGCTGCAGTTGTTCAGGGCGTTGTGCCTGTTGGGTACCAGTTTGTTTTTCACCACCGGTTTGCAGTACATCCCGTTGGCCGAAGCCACGGCGGTCAACTTTCTCGCACCGGTTCTGGTCACCGCGCTGTCAGTGCCACTGCTGCGTGAGCGGGTCACTCGTGGCCAATGGATCGCAGTGATTTGCGGATTTGTCGGCGTATTGATTATCGTCCATCCCGGCGGTGATCTGTTCACGCCAGCAGTCTTGCTGCCGCTCTGCTCGGCGCTGTTTTTCTGCTTCTATCAATTGCTCACCCGCAAGCTCAGTGAAATCGACAGCCCGACCACCAGTAACTTCTTTGCCGGTCTGTGCAACACCCTGGTGATGAGCGCGTTGGTGCCGTTTTTCTGGAAAGTGCCAAGCCTTGGGCATGGATTGATGATGGTTGCACTGGGCGCCTGCGGGATGACGGCGCACCTGTTTCTGACCCAGGCGTTCCGCCACGCCGCCCCCGCGCTGCTGGCGCCGTTCGGCTATTGCCAGATTGTCTTTGCCGGATTGCTCGGCTGGTTGCTGTTTTCTCACACACCGACCCTGACCACAGTGGTCGGGATCGCCGTGATTTGCTGCAGTGGGTTGGCGGCGGCGTGGCAACAAAGCCGCCGCTGAGGCCGGTCAAAACCTGAAACGCACCACCAGGTTTTGCAGGCCGTCCGCCAGTCGCGACAACTCCTGGCTGGTGGCGCTGGTCCGGGTTGCGGCATCGGCGCTTTCCAGCGACAGGTCGCGGATGTTCAGCAGATTGCGATCCACCTCACGGGCCACTTGCGCCTGTTCCTCCGAGGCACTGGCGATCACCAGGTTACGTTCATGGATCTGCTCCATCGCCCGGGTGATTTCTGCCAACGCCAGGCCCGCCTGTTCAGCAATCGACAGGGTTTCGGCGACACGCTGACTGTTGTCGTGCATCGACATCACCACACCGTTGGTATCGCCCTGAACCCGGCCAATGATCTGTTCGATCTCCCGGGTTGATTGCTGAGTGCGATGCGCCAGTGCCCGAACTTCATCGGCCACCACCGCGAAACCACGTCCGGCTTCACCGGCCCGCGCAGCCTCGATGGCGGCATTGAGCGCGAGCAGGTTGGTCTGTTCGGCGATGGCGCGGATCACGTCCAGCACCCTGCCGATTTCCCGGGACTGCTCGGCCAGGGTCTGAACCTGTTGCAGCGCGATGCCCGCATTGCCGCTCATCGCCTGAATCGAATCCAGGGTTTCAATCACCCGCGCCTGGCCCTGGCTGGCTTGCTGCGTTGACTGGCGAGTGCTGTCGGAAGTCGATACCGCGTTGCGCGCCACTTCTTCCACCGCGGCGGTCATTTCGTTGACGGCCGTGGCGGCTTGCTCGATTTCATTGTGCTGCTGTTGCAGCCGACTGGAGTCCTGCTGAGTGCTCTGATTCATCTGCAGGGCGGCGGCCGCCAGTTGCGTCGACGTGCCGCTGATCAGTTGCAGGGTTTCCCGCAGGCTGGTCTGCATGGCCGACAGGGCCTTGAGCAAGCGTGCGGTTTCATCGGCGCCGTGGCTGCGGATCGGTTGGCTCAGGTCACCGGCGGCCACTTGCTCGGCCACTTCGACCGCCTGACGGATCGGCATGACGATGCTGCGAATCAACAGCCAGGCCAGGCATAGGGTCAGGAGCGCAACCGCGATCAGCGCACCGATCACGGTGATTTTTACCTGGTTGTAGAGCGAGTCGGCCTGGTTCGCCGAGAGGCTGACTTCGTTGGCGGAAAGCGCCATCAATTCGGCGAACTGGTCACCGGTCTGGGTCGAGTAGTCCTGGATTTTGCCATTGAGCAACGCGGTCATTTCTTCGCTGCGGTTCTCCCGCGACAGCGCTTCGTATTGCGCCAGCGCCTGGCGGTAGCTGGTGACGGTGGCGACGAACTTTTCGTACGGCCCCCGGTTGTAATCACCGACCAGCGGAGTGAATTTTTCCAGCGTCTCTGCAAGCCAACCCTGCACTTGGTGCAGGCGTGTGACGGTGGCATCGAGCACCTTTGGATCGCGGTTGAGCGCCATGCGCAGGCTGAGCACGCGAATGCTCAGGATGTAGTCGCGGATTTCACCCAAGTGGCGAATGCTGGGCAGGGAGACGTTTTCAGTGTGCTGGCCGGTGGCGCGGACCTGCGCGACCTGTTTGAGGGCAAACAGTCCCTGCAACAGGACCAGCAATGCGATGACACCGAAGCTGATCACGGCACGCTTGGCGATGCTCAAGTTACCTGGCGACATGGTGTGCCTCTGTGGCTGTGAGAAAAAAAGGGTGAAATGGATAAATCGCGGCCATAAAAAAACGCAGGCCCGGGATCAGGCCTGCGTTTGTGGTGTATCAATCTTTTACGGTCGGAATCTTGCGCGGTGCCATGAAGTACATCCAGGTCAGCGCGATGAAGTACATCGCCGGAATGATGGTGAACAACACGGTGTAGTTGTTGTTGGTGATGGTCAGAATGTGGCCGACCAACTGGGTCATGAACATCCCGCCGATCGCCGCGCACATGCCGCCGAAGCCGAACACCGTACTCATCATGTGTTTAGGCGTGTAGTCCATCACCAGGCTCCAGATGTTCGCGGTCCAGGCCTGGTGCGCGCCGATGGCCAGGGAGATGGCGAACACCGCGAGCCACAGGCTGCTCGAACCGGCGGCCATGACCACGCCGATGATGCAGCAGGCGAACAGGAACATGGACATCAGTCGGGCCTTGATCGGGTTGATCCCGCGACCGATCAGGAACGAAGACAGGATCCCGCCGCCGACGCTGCCGAAGTCAGCCGTGAGGTAGATGATGATCAGCGGAATACCCATCTGGGTCACGTTGATCCCCAGGTTGTATTGCTGATTGAGGAACGGCGGCAGCCAGTACAGGTAGAACCAGAACACTGGCGCTGTGATCGAGTAGGCGAGGGCGAAGGCCCAGGTGCCACGCATGCGCAGGATTCGCGAGAACGGTACGCGGGATTGTTCCGGTTCGACTTCCTTCTGGATGTAGTCCAGTTCCGATTGTTTAACGCTCGGGTGATCTTCCGGGTTGAAGTACTTCAGGCCCCAGAACAGCAACCAGATGCCGCCCAGCGCTGCCATGCACAGGAACGCGGCTTGCCAGCCCCAGGCGTGAAGGATCAGTGGCAGCAGCATCGGTGTGAACATCGCACCGACGTTGGTCCCGGCGTTGAAGATACCGGTGGCCACGGCGCGCTCGCCAGCAGGGAACCACAACCGCGTGGTTTTCACGCAGGCCGGGTAGTTGGCGGCTTCGGTCAGGCCGAGAATGAACCGGCAGACCATGAAGCCCGCCGCCGAAGTGGCCAGGCCATGAGCGCCGGTGGCCAGGCTCCAGAGCAGTACGGCGAAGAAGAA
The DNA here is from genome assembly GCF_047304405.1 of Pseudomonas sp. Pseusp11. Classification (NCBI taxonomy): domain Bacteria; kingdom Pseudomonadati; phylum Pseudomonadota; class Gammaproteobacteria; order Pseudomonadales; family Pseudomonadaceae; genus Pseudomonas; species Pseudomonas sp. Pseusp11. The sequence goes on along the minus strand of NZ_JBGLZF010000004.1, from coordinate 78,749 downwards.
CACGCGCTTCACGCCGACCCGGTCGATCAACCGGCCCTGTAGCACGAAACCGACGGCGTAGCCGACCTGGAACCAGAAGTTGATGTTGGCGTAGTCCATCGCCGTCCAGCTCATTTCCTTGGCGAGGATCGGTTGCATGACGCCCAGGGCGGCGCGGTCGATGTAGTTCAGGGTGGTGGCGAAAAATACCAGCGCCAGCATTCCCCAGCGGGTTTTGCCGACGGCCATGGCGCCGCGGATTTTGTCGCCGATGCCGCCAGTGGCGACGCTTTGGGCCGAAGCCACGCGAGAGCTTTGAGAAGGAAACATGTGTGCCATCCGTTCAATGACTGACAAGCGAGGCTTGTCGGGACTTCAAGGGCGCGTGATCAATCGATGGCGACGGGCGCGGGTGAGATTGATCGGCTGAGGTGTTCTCGTCAGGTGACGACAACGTTTTATTCAGCGAGCGGCACGGTTCGGCCGAGGGGGCGCAAGGTTCGGATGGACACCAGGTCTGGCGTGAGATCGGTGGAGCAAGCAAACAAGGCGTTGAATGAGCGCATGAGCGTGTACCCGTTTTTTGAAATTTTTATGTGGTGTTCAGGGTCTTTGGTAACCGAGTCCATGGGGTCGTGACCGGACTCAATGTGGTGTCGATGGTGCGCAGTGGACGAAAAATCGTCAATTCGCCAACCGCCATTGTGTTCGATAATCGCCCGCAAAACTAACCGGGTAGTACACTTTGAATTGCTGTGCGGATTCGTCAAGCCAATAATTTGCCCAACAAGAATGTCCCCACCACCGGGAGTCGACACATGCAACGTTCCATTGCCACCGTTTCCTTGAGCGGTACCCTGCCGGAAAAACTAGAAGCCATCGCCGCCGCCGGATTTGACGGGGTGGAAATTTTCGAGAACGACCTTCTCTACTACGACGGCAGCCCACGGGAAATCAGGCAGATGTGCGCTGATCTCGGGATCGCGATCACACTGTTCCAACCCTTTCGGGATTTCGAAGGTTGCCGCCGCGATCGCCTGCCGCGCAATCTGGAGCGGGCCGAGCGCAAGTTCGATTTGATGCAGGAGCTGGGCACCGACCTGGTGCTGGTGTGCAGCAACGCCTCGGCCGACTCCATCGACGATGAGCAGATCCTGGTCGACGACTTGCGCCTGCTCGCCGAACGGGCCGGCGCTCGTGGTTTGCGGATTGGTTACGAAGCACTGGCCTGGGGCCGACACGTGAACACATATCAACAGGTGTGGAACATCGTTCGCCAGGCCGACCATCCGAACCTCGGCGTGTTGCTGGACAGTTTCCATACGCTGTCGCTCAAGGGCGACCCGAAGGCGATCGCCGAGATTCCCGGTGACAAGATCTTCTTCGTGCAAATGGCCGACGCGCCGATCCTGGCCATGGACGTGCTGGAGTGGAGCCGGCATTTCCGTTGTTTCCCGGGGCAGGGCGAATTCGATCTGCCGGGGTTCCTCGCGCCGATCATCAAGAGCGGCTACACCGGCCCGCTGTCGCTGGAGATCTTCAACGACGGCTTCCGCGCCGCACCGCCCCGGGCCAACGCTGCCGATGGTTTGCGTTCGTTGCTGTACCTGGAAGAGAAAACCCGCCAGCGTCTGGAACAGGAAGCCGCGCCTGTGGCCAATCGCGAGATTCTGTTCGATACCCCAGGCGCCAGCGAATACAACGGCATCGAGTTTCTTGAGTTCGCCGTGGACGAAAGCCTCGGCGCCAAGCTGTCCCACTGGCTGGAGCGGCTGGGTTTCGTCAAGGCCGGGCAACACCGTTCCAAGAGTGTCAGCCTGTTGCGTCAGGGCGATATCAACCTGATCCTCAACTCCGAACCTTATTCCTTCGCCCACAGTTTTTTCGAGGCCCATGGGCCATCGCTGTGCGCCACCGCCGTGCGGGTCAAGGACAGCGCCAGTGCGTTGGCCCGAGCCGTGGCTTACAAAGGCCAGCCGTATCGCGGGCTGGTAGGCCCCAATGAACTTGAACTGGCAGCCGTGCGTGCGCCGGACGGCAGTCTGATTTACCTGGTGGACCAGGACGCCGACGTCTATGGCACCGACTTCAATCTGCAACCGGCGGCCGTGGCCAGCGGTGGCCTCAAGCGCATCGACCACATGGCCATGGCACTGCCCGCCGACAGCCTCGACAGCTGGGTGCTGTTCTATAAAAGCCTGCTGGATTTCGAAGCCGACGATGAAGTGGTGCTGCCCGACCCGTATGGTCTGGTGAAGAGCCGTGCCTTGCGCAGCCGTTGCAGTTCGATCCGCCTGCCGCTGAACATTTCCGAGAATCGCAACACCGCGATCTCACACGCACTGTCGAGTTATCGCGGTTCCGGTGTGCATCACATCGCTTTCGATTGCGACGACATCTTTGCCGAAGTCAGCCGTGCCAAGGAGGCGGGCGTGCCGCTGCTGGATATCCCGCTCAACTACTACGATGACCTCGCCGCGCGCTTCGATTTCGACGATGAGTTCCTCAGCGAGCTGGCGTATTTCAATGTGCTCTACGACCGTGATGCCCAGGGTGGCGAGCTGTTTCACGTGTACACCGAGCCGTTCGAAGGGCGGTTTTTCTTTGAAATCATCCAGCGCAAAAACGGCTATGCGGGTTACGGCGCGGCCAACGTAGCCGTGCGACTGGCGGCCATGGCCAAATCCCGAAGTGGTGGCGTACGTCAGACAAAGTTGTAGGAAAATCGTAAACACGGGTACAAAACCGCTGCCGCGTGGCTTCCTTCACTGTGCGCAGCGGCCCATAATCGCCTACTTGTGCAGTGATGGCCGTGAGCCCGCAATGACAATAATTTCAGAACTCTCCGTAGCGCCCGAAAAGCCAATTGCCGAGCCTCGCAAGAGTCGCAAGAACAACCCGGAAAAAACCCGCGAGAACATCCTTCAAGAGGCCATTGTCGAGTTCGTCCAGCAGGGGCTTTCCGGTGCGCGCGTCGATGCGATCGCCGAGCGCATCCACACCTCCAAACGCATGATCTATTACTACTTCGGCAGTAAGGAACAGCTCTACGTCGAGGTATTGGAAAAACTCTACGGAGATATCCGCAGCACCGAAAGTCGCTTGCACCTGGCCGAGTTGGCACCGGTGGAGGCGATTCGGCGGTTGGTGGAATTCACCTTCGATCACCATGATCGCAACGTTGATTTCGTGCGCATCGTCTGCATCGAGAACATTCACAACGCCGAGTATGTGAAGCGCTCCGATGCGATCAAGGCGATGAACAACACCATCCTCGATTCACTGGGCGAGATTTTGCGTCGTGGGGCCGCAGAGGGTGTATTCCGCGCCGGTCTCGATCCGCTGGATGTGCACCTGCTGATCAGTTCGTTTTGCTTCTATCGCGTGTCGAACCGTCATACCTTCGGTGAGATCTTTCAGATCGACTTGCCGGACGAAAGCATCAAGCAGCGTCATCGAGAGATGATTTGCGAGTCGGTGTTGCGGTATCTGCAGGCCTGATTTTCAGGACCTTAAAAGATCGCAGCCTCGTTTCACTCGACAGCTCCTACAGGGGTATGGGTACTTGTAGGAGCTGTCGAGTGAAACGAGGCTGCGATCTTTTGCATTTCAACCATTCATGCTTTGAAAATGCGCTAGCATCCGCTGGGCATCCGGCACCACGCCGCTGAATAATTCAAACGCCTTCACCGCCTGAAACACCGCCATGTTGCCGCCGTCCAGGGTTCGGCAACCCAGCGCGCGAGCATTGCGCAGCAGTTCGGTTTCCAGCGGGAAGTAAACGATCTCTGCCACCCACAACTGCGCCCGAAGCAGCTCTACCGGCACCGGCATGCCTGGCAGCTTTTTCATGCCCATGGGCGTGGTATTCACCAGTCCATCAGCCTGACCCAGCGTGCCCGGCAAGTCATGACCGGCCACGGCGCGGCCAAAACCGAAATGCTGATTGAGGTTGTCCGCCAAAGACTGAGCCCGGCTGTGATCCACATCGAAAATGCTCAGCAGTTGTACGCCTTCGCTCAATAACGCGTGGGCCACCGCTGCGCCTGCGCCACCGGCGCCCATTTGCACCACACGCTCACGGGCAACGTCCTGCAGGCCGCGACGAAACCCTTCGGCGAAGCCCAGGCAATCGGTGTTGTGGCCGATGCGTTTCCCGTCCTTCAACACCACCGTGTTCACCGCGCCAATGCCGCGGGCTTCCGGCGACAATTCGTCGAGCAACGGGATGATTGTCTGCTTGCACGGGAAGGTGATGTTCAGCCCGGTGAAATTCATCCGTTCGGCGGCCATCAGCAGGTCGGGCAGGGCGCCGCTGTCGAGTTTCAGCTGATCCAGATCGATCAGTCGATACAGGTAGCGCAAACCCTGCGCATCGCCTTCGTGCTCGTGCAGTGCCGGAGTGCGGGAAGCCTGAATGCCGGCGCCGATCAGCCCGGCCAATACCACGGTGTTCTGTGTCATCACGCTTAACCTTTCAAACGTTGGCTGAAATGCTCCAGCGCCAAACGATAGCCGTGGCTGCCGAAGCCGCACATCACCGCCGTGGCGATGGACGAGACAAAGGAGTGATGCCGGAAGGGTTCGCGGGCATGGACGTTGGACAGGTGCACTTCGATCACTGGCAGTTCGCTGGCGACCAGCGCATCGCGAATGGCGACCGAGGTGTGGGTCCAGGCAGCCGGATTGATGACGATCCCGGCGCAGCGGCCACGGGCGGCATGAATCCAGTCGAGCAGTTCGCCTTCATGGTTGGTCTGGCGAAACTCCACCTTCAGGCCGAACTCTTCAGCGGCGCGACCGCACAGCGCTGAAATATCCGCCAGGGTTTCGTGGCCATAAGTCGCCGGTTCACGGGTGCCGAGCAGGTTCAGGTTCGGGCCGTTGAGCACCAGAACGATAGGGGGCATCGGGTCTCTCCACTTATTATTTTTGGCATTGGCCGAGGGTCTCAGCCTGTGGAGATAAATTGTACTAACTGGTTAATAAGGTCAATTGAAGAGGCGCCGGCCCTGGATTATCTGTGCGGTGATCGAACATTCAGCGCGGAAGACGCTCAACCAGAAAATCGATAAACGCCCTGAGCCGCAATGGCACATGGCGGCTTTGCGGATACAGCAACGTGAAGGGGCGGGAGCGCCCGCCATAGGGCTTGAGCACTTCCACCAGCGAGCCATCCGCCAGTTCATTTTCGACGATGAAGCGATAGGTTTGAAACAACCCGGCACCGTGTTTCGCCAGCGTCACGCCGCCCAATACATCATCGGAACAGCAATAATTACCTTCTGCCAAAATCTCCAGCGGCACGCCGTTATCGTTGAACAGCCAGGCAATCCTCCGCCCGCTGCTGGGCAGTTCGAACTGGATGCATTCGTGGTGCGCCAGGTCGTCGAGGGTCTGTGGCGTGCCGGCACGCTTCAGATAGTCAGGGCTGGCAATCATCACCAGCGCGGCGTCCTCCAGTGGCCGGGCAATCAGCCCGGAGTCGGGAATCGCCCGCACACGGATGGCCATGTCATAGCCTTCGCCGACGAAATCGATGTTGCGATTGCTGATGTGCACCTCGACTTTCACGGCGGGAAAACTCGCCCGAAACGCCGGTAGCAGCGGCAGGATACGGTGGTGGGCATAGGTGGTGGGAATGCTGATACGCAAGGTGCCGGAGGGTTCCTGCTGTTGGCCCATGACCTCGCGTTGAGCCTCGACCAATTGCGCAAGGGCCAGGCGACACTCCTCGAAATAGCGCCGGCCACTGTCGGTCAGCTTGACGCTGCGGGTGGTACGCGCGAACAGCCGCACACCCAGGCGTTCTTCCATCCGCGACACCGAGCGGCTGACCGCAGCCGGGGTCACACCCGCCACCAGGGCCGCAGCGGTAAAGCTGCCGGCTTCGGCGGCCAGGCAAAACAGTTCGATGCTGCCGAGCTGAAGATCGTCGAAATGTCGCTGCATGATTGATTACACCAAGAATCAAATGAAGTGTCTGAGGCTGTATTTATCAAAGATGGGCGCACAAATACAGGGCACGTTTCAACCGCCAATACCGAAACTCACCGCCGTCTACGTGTTGCCAATGAAAGGATTGCTTACTCTTTTTGCCCTGATCAGCAGGGGACGGTCGACCTGAAACGCTAGGCTCAAACGTGGTCAGCTGATCGAACGGTTAGGGCCAGTTATCGGATTTTTCAAGGAATGGCGAATCTTCGGATTCTATAACCTAACGGATGGGTTAGCATGAATGTATGCCGCTACAAGGGGTTGTCACTGGTAGTCATGTTGCGTGATGAGCATTGCCCGCCACATGTTCACGTCGATGGAGGCACATGGAGCGCACGCTTTCGGTTCAGCTTCTGGCACAACGGCGTAGAGCTCTGGGATGTCATTCCTCATTCGCATCGACCTCCTCTGGCCATGCTGGAGGGGTTACGCCAGGCGCTCAGGCAACCTGCCCATTTGCGGCGAGCCCGTGACATCTGGTGGAGAAAATTGCGGACGGCCTGCCTCGACAATCAGTTATGGGATTGGCAGGGCAATGAAGTGGTCGTGATGAAGAGGATTGCCAGCACGACTTACATGATTGGTTCGGCTCGCTATGAGCCTGAAGGAAACAAGACCTTATTGACGCTGATGGGAGCACCGGAGGGCGTGGAGATCGAATTATGAAAACGATAAGTGCAAAAATGCAGGTAGATCACCCTGTGACCGAAGGCGTTTTGGACGAAGCGATCGAGAGTGGCGAGTTACGCCGTCGCAGTGGATTGAATGCAACGACGGTGATCTTTCTCGATCCATGTCTCGCCGTCGGTTTCGAGGATGGCAGCGGTGTGTTGTTGCCAGTGAAAAACTATCCAGAGTTCGATGGTTTTGAGACCGAGGATTTCGCCGGTTTGACAGTCGGTTTCGCCGGCACCGCGCTTTTTCATGAAGACAAGGATCTGCAGGTGTCCATCGCCGGTTTGATTTCGGCGAGCAAGCCGCTGATGGATATGGCGGCCTCGGTGATCGCCTCGCGCAATGGTCGTCAGAGCAGCGCCGCCAAGGCCGAGGCAGCTCGGGCCAACGGCAAGAAGGGCGGTCGCCCACGCAAGGTCGATGCGGCTCTTTGATCGCCTACAAAAAAGCCGTCCCAAGGACGGCTGATTTGTATAACGACTGCAATCAACGACGGGTCAACAACACTCCGGACTCCATGTGATGGGTCCATGGGAACTGGTCGAACATCGCGCATTGAGTAATGCGGTGAGTGTCGTTTAGTTGGGCGATGTTGGCCGCGAGGGTTTCCGGGTTGCAGGAGATGTAGAGGATGTTGTCGAAGCGCCGGGTCAGTTCGCAAGTATCCGGGTCCATGCCGGCGCGGGGCGGATCGACGAACACGCTACCGAACTCGTAGCTCTTGAGGTCGATGCCGTGCAGGCGACGGAACGGGCGAACTTCGTTCAGGGCTTCGGTCAGCTCTTCAGCAGACAAACGCACCAACGTGACGTTATCCACCGCGTTTTCGCTCAGGTTGCTGAGCGCTGCGTTGACCGAGGTCTTGCTGATTTCAGTGGCCAGCACTTTGCGCACGCGGGTAGCGAGCGGCAAAGTGAAGTTGCCGTTGCCGCAATACAGCTCCAGCAAATCGTCGGAACGATCGCCAAGGGCGTCATACGCCCAGTTGAGCATCTTCTGGTTCACCGTGCCGTTGGGCTGGGTGAACGCGCCTTCCGGCTGGCGATAGCTGAAGGTACGGCCGCCGACTTCAAGTTGCTCGACCACGTAATCGTGACCGATCACTTCGCGTTTGCCCTTCGAGCGACCGATGATACTGACGTTCATGTCGGCTGCCAGCTTCGACGCCGCCGTGTGCCAGTGCTCGTCCAGCGGGCGGTGGTAGCACAGGGTGATCATCGCATCGCCGGCCAGCGTGGTCAGAAACTCCACCTGAAACAGTTTGTGGCTCAGGGCTGCACTCGCTTGCCACGCCGCCTTGAGCTGCGGCATCAACTCATTGATGCGCAGGCTTGCGATCGGAAATTCTTCGATCAGGATCGGCGTGCGTTTGTCTTCCTGGGAAAACATTGCGTAGTGGCGCTCGCCGGCTTCACGCCACAGGCGGAATTCGGCACGCAGACGGAAGTTTTTCAGCGGCGAATCAAACACCACTGGTTCGGGCGCATCGAACGGGGCCAGCAGGTCGCGCAGGCGCGTGACCTTTTCTTCGAGCTGAACGGCATAAGCCTGGGAATCAAAAGTCATGCGTTGAACCAACCCAACTTGATCACGAACAGAATCGACAGAATCACCAGCGCCGAATTCAGTTCACGGCCGCGACCGGACAACAACTTGGTGGCGGTCCAGGAGATGAAACCGAAGGCGATGCCGTTGGCGATGGAGTACGTGAATGGCATGGCCAGGGCGGTGACCACGACCGGTGCGGCGACGGTGATGTCGTCCCAGTCTATTTCCGCCAGGCCGGATGTCATCAATACGGCGACGAACAGTAATGCAGGCGCCGTGGCGAAGGCTGGAACGCTGGCCGCCAATGGCGAGAAGAACAGCGCCAGCAGGAACAGAATCGCCACCACGATGGCGGTCAGGCCAGTGCGGCCACCGGCACTCACGCCGGCTGCGGATTCGATGTAGCTGGTGGTGGTCGAGGTGCCCAGCAACGAACCGGCCATGGCCGCGGTACTGTCGGCGATCAGGGCGCGGCCCATTTTCGGCATGTGGCCGTCCTTGCCCATCAGGCCGGCGCGCTTGGCGACGCCGATCAGGGTGCCGGAGTTGTCGAACAGATCGACGAACAGGAACGCGAAAATCACGCTGACCAGACCGATGTCCAGTGCGCCTTTGATGTCCAGTTGCAGGAAGGTCGGCGCCAGCGACGGTGGCATCGACATCACGCCGCCGAACGGGCTGAAGCCCAACAGGATGGAAACGATGGTCACCGACAGAATGCCGATCAGCACCGCACCGCGGACTTTCAGGGCTTCAAGCGCGACGATCAGGGCAAAACCCAGGGTCGCGAGGATCGGCGCCGGTTGCTTCAGATCGCCGAGGCCGACCATGGTCGCCGGGTTGCTGACGACGATGCCGGCGTTGTGCAGGGCGATCAGTGCCAGGAACAGGCCGATACCGGCGGCAATCGCCGAGCGTAGTGCTAGCGGGATGCTGTTGATGATCCATTCGCGGATGCGGAAGATCGACAGCAGGAAAAACATCACCGCCGAGAGGAACACCGCGCCGAGTGCCACTTGCCAGGTATGGCCCATGTGCAGGACCACGGTATAGGTGAAGAAGGCGTTCAGGCCCATGCCCGGTGCCAGGGCGATCGGGTAGTTGGCGATCAGGCCCATGGTTGTCGAGCCGATGGCAGCTGCCAGACAGGTGGCGACAAACACCGCGCCTTTGTCCATGCCGGTCTCGCCGAGGATGCTCGGGTTGACGAACAGAATGTAGGCCATGGCCAAAAAGGTCGTGACGCCCGCCAGAATCTCGGTCCGCACGTTGGTGTTGTGTGCCTTGAGTTGAAACAGCCTTTCCAGCATGTCTGCTCCCCGTGGCGCGCCCGGCGCCGTGAATGTATCGACCTCAACAGCAAAGCACAGACCGCCGTAGGCGCCTGGGAATTTTCTGTGGGTCGGAAAAAGCCGCGCATCATACCAGCAGCGTGGAGCCATGGCTGCTTATGGCTGCGATCGTCGTCGATGTTTTGCCAAAAAGGGAACTGCGCCATACTGCGCGCTGTTTTTTTAGGGCGGGGAAGGGCGGAATATGAAGTACATGAGCACGCGCGTGGTTGCCGCATTCGCAATGTTGATCGCGTTGTTCCTGGGTGCCCAAACCGCCTTGGCAGCGACGGCTCCACCACTGAGTCAGGTCAAGGTGCTCAAGGTCGAGTCGCCCAACTGTGGCTTTGAAGATATTGCGGACAAGCAGGAGCAGACCCGTTGCGATCACCAGGGGCCGAACATCAAGGTGTATGTGCTGGAAGTCGGCTACGGTCGCGAAGCCCATGTTGCCCTGGACGGTTTCGAGGTGGATGGCACCCGGACCCCAGTCTGTGCTTTTGATACCGGCAACCTGACCGAGTGCTCAGTCGGGAAAAAAACTGTCGGCTATCTGTACATCTTCGACCTGGCAGGCAAGCAGGACGGCATCTTCACGTTCAGCAACACCTCGATCAACGCGCCGGGCAACACGATGTCGACGCAGCTTTACATCAAGTAACGGCCAGGCTCGAACAAGGGTCAGGAAAGCTGACTACGCTTTAAAGATCATTCTCTGGACCGCGCCCATGACCTTTAGAGCCCTGATTACCCTCGCCGAGGGCATCGACGATCTGCAAACCGTGACCCTGATCGATGTACTGCGCCGCGCCAAGGTTGAAGTGGTGGTGGCCAGTATCGAGTCGCGGCGCATGCTGACCTGCGCGCGCGGCACCCGCCTGACTGCCGATGCGATGCTGGTCGATTTGCTGGCCCAACCCTTCGACTTGATCGTTTTGCCCGGCGGCGCCGTGGGGGCGCAGCATTTGGCGGCCCACCAACCCCTGCAACAATTGATCAAGGACCAGGTCGCCGCCGGACGCTTGTTCGCCGGCATTGCCGAAGCGCCGGCGCTGGCGCTGCAGACTTTTGGCGTGCTGCGTCAGCGGCGCATGACGTGCCTGCCTTCCGTCAGCCATCAATTGTCGGGCTGCAACTTCGTCGATCAACCGGTGGTGGTCGATGGCAACTGCATCACCGCCCAGGGGGCAGGCGCCGCGCTGGAGTTTGCGCTGACGCTGGTGGAGCAACTCTGCGGCAAAGCCACGCGGTCGGCGGTGGCGGGGGAGTTGCTGGTATAGAAGACTGCTTCAGGCCCTGACCTCTTCCACTGGCACATGCATGCGGTCGCGGTTGGCCAGCGTCGGGAACAGTTTGACCCAGACCCCGGTGACCATCAGTGTGCCGATGCCGCCCATCACCACGGCCGGTACGGTGCCGAACCAGTGGGCCGTCAAGCCAGACTCGAATTCGCCGAGCTGATTCGAAGCGCCGATGAACAAGCCATTCACGGCACTGACCCGGCCGCGCATCTCGTCCGGGGTTTCCAGCTGCACGAACGAGGCGCGGATCACCATGCTGATCATGTCTGCCGCACCTAAAACCACCAACACAGCGAGAGAGAACCAGAACGAAGTCGACAGGCCGAAAGCGATGGTTGCGACGCCGAATACACCCACGGCGGTAAACATCACCCGTCCGACGTTGCGTTCCACGGCAAATCGCGCCAGAAACAGCGACATCAGCAGTGCGCCCACCGCCGGGGCCGAACGCAGCAGGCCCAGACCCCAAGGGCCGGTCAGCAGAATATCTTTGGCGAACACCGGCAGCAGCGCAGTCGCGCCACCCAGCAAGACGGCAAACAGATCCAGGGAAATCGCCCCGAGAATGTCCGGGCGGCTGCGAATGAAGCGGATGCCTGCGAGCAGCGAATCCAGGGTTGCCTTGCCCTTGTTCAACGGTGTCTGCCGGGCCGGGAGGTTAAGCATCAGCGCACAGGCGATGAGGTAGAGAATCACCGTCGGGCCATACACCCAGACGCTGCCGAAGGCGTAAAGCAAACCGCCCAGCGCCGGGGCAACGATGGTGGCCGATTGCTGCGCAGATTGCGCGGCAGCAACCGCGCGCGGGAATAGAGCACTGGGCACGATGCTCGGCAGCAAGGCCTGGGTGGTCGGCATCTCGAAGGAGCGGGCGGCGCCGAGCAGGAATGCGAGGATGAAGATCATCTCCCGGGTGACATGGTCAGTCGCGCTGCCGATGGCCAGCGACAGGGCGATCAGCGCTTGCACAGACTGACAGATCGCCGCGACCTTGCGCCGGTCATAGCGATCCGCGACATGCCCGGTGTGCAGCATGAACAACACCCGCGGGGCAAATTCCACCAGACCCACCAGACCCAGATCGAGCACATTGCCGGTCAGTTGATACAGGTTCCAGCCGATGGCCACGGTCAGCATTTGAAAACCGCTGGCGGTAAATACCCGAGCCAGCCAGAACGCGATAAAAGGGCGGTGATGACGTAACAGCAGGGGCGCTTGGCTGGGCATCTGAAGGCAAGTCTGGGTGAGGGGAAGGGCGAGATTATCACCAACCTGTAACCGGGAGTTGCGAGCACGGAAAATTTAGTTAGCTAGACACCGATCCCACAGAACATACAAATACCCTGTGGCGAGGGAGCTTGCTCCCGCTGGGATGCGAAGCAGCCCCGAACCTGCTACCCCATACCACAGGCACATCGCGTTACCCGGTTTTACGACTGCTGCGCAGCCGAGCGGGAGCAAGCTCCCTCGCCACAGGGAAAATGCATTGCAACGCATGACCAAACCCGTGAGGCAACCTGTCACGCGGCAATAGACCACACCGTCCATCGGCAAAAATGCGACTACTCTTTCAACGTTGCTTGATCCAGATCAAGACCCTTCGTGGAAATGATCCGGTGGCCAGATGGCCAGATTCCCTACGTTGTGATGATGGTAGAAAAAGAACGAGTTCAAATTCGCCACACTCCATAACCGTGGGGGCAGTGGGTGCAGGCCGCAAGCCTTCAGCCAGTATTACCTGACAGAGGAAGACTTATGTTCGGTTTGGAGGCACTTGATCTCGCCCGGATTCAGTTCGCGTTCACCATTTCGTTCCACATCCTGTTCCCGGCCATCACCATTGGCCTGGCGAGTTACCTGGCGGTACTCGAAGGCCTGTGGCTGAAGACGCACAACGACACTTACCGCGATCTGTACCATTTCTGGTCGAAGATCTTTGCCGTCAACTTCGGCATGGGTGTGGTGTCCGGCCTGGTCATGGCCTATCAGTTCGGCACCAACTGGAGCCGCTTCTCGGATTTCGCCGGTTCCGTGACCGGGCCGTTGCTGACCTACGAAGTGCTCACCGCGTTCTTCCTGGAAGCCGGTTTCCTCGGCGTCATGCTGTTCGGCTGGAACAGGGTCGGGCGCAAGCTGCACTTCTTCGCCACGGTCATGGTCGCCATCGGTACCCTGATCTCGACCTTCTGGATTCTCGCCTCCAACAGCTGGATGCAGACCCCGCAGGGCTACGAGATCGTCAACGGGCAAGTCATTCCGGTGGACTGGCTGGCGGTGATTTTCAACCCTTCGTTCCCCTACCGCCTGATGCACATGGCTACGGCGGCATTCGTCGCTACCGCTTTCTTCGTCGGTTCGTCGGCGGCCTGGCACTTGCTACGCGGCAAGGACAACCCGGCCATCCGCACCATGCTCTCGATGGCCATGTGGATGGCGCTGATCGTGGCGCCGATCCAAGCCGTCATCGGTGACTTCCACGGCCTCAACACCCTCAAGCACCAGCCGGCGAAAATCGCTGCGATTGAAGGTCACTGGGAAAATGTCGGTGATGAACCGACCCCGTTGATCCTGTTCGGTTGGCCGGACATGAAAGCCGAAAAGACCAAATTCGCGGTCGAGATTCCGTACCTGGGCAGCCTGATCCTGACCCACACCCTGGACAAACAGGTACCGGCGCTCAAGGAGTTCCCGCCTGAAGACCGGCCGAATTCGACCATCGTGTTCTGGTCGTTCCGGATCATGGTCGGCCTGGGGTTCCTGATGATCTTCACCGGTTTGTGGAGTCTGTGGCTGCGCAAGCGCGACACGTTGTATACCTCGCGTCCGTTCCTGTACCTGGCGCTGTGGATGGGCCCATCCGGCCTGATCGCGATTCTCGCCGGCTGGTTCACCACTGAAATCGGCCGTCAGCCGTGGGTGGTCTACGGCTTGATGCGCACGGCGGATGCGTCCTCCGGGCACAGTTTCGTGCAGATGAGCATCACCTTGATCATGTTCGTTGTGGTGTATTTCGCGCTGTTCGGTGCCGGTCTTGGCTACATGATGCGCCTGGTGCGCAAAGGGCCGAAGATCGACGAAGGCAAGGAAACCAACGAGGGTGGTCCTGGCCAGAAACGCACGCCGGCCCGTCCGCTGTCCGCCGCAGCCGACGACAACGGTGACGGCGATCACAACCACAGCCAGACCAAGGAGATTTGAATCATGGGTATTGATCTTCCGCTGATCTGGGCCGTGATCATCATCTTCGGCATCATGATGTACGTGGTCATGGACGGCTTCGACCTGGGGATCGGGATTCTCTTCCCGTTCGTCAAGGGCAAGACCGACCGTGACGTGATGATGAACACCGTCGCCCCGGTCTGGGACGGTAACGAAACCTGGCTGGTATTGGGCGGTGCGGCCTTGTTCGGCGCCTTCCCGCTGGCCTATTCGGTGGTGCTCTCGGCGTTGTACCTGCCGCTGATTTTCATGCTGATCGGGCTGATTTTCCGTGGCGTGGCCTTTGAGTTTCGCTTCAAGGCCAAGGACGCCAAGCGCCACTTGTGGGACAAGGCATTCATCGGTGGTTCGATCGCCGCGACCTTCTTCCAGGGCGTGGCATTGGGTGCGTTCATCGATGGGCTGCCGGTGGTCAATCGTCAGTTTGCCGGAGGTTCACTCGACTGGCTGACACCGTTCACGATGTTCTGTGGCGCGGCGCTGGTAGTGGCTTATGCGCTGCTCGGTTGCACCTGGTTGATCATGAAGACCGAAGGCAAGCTGCAGGAGCAGATGCATGACCTGGCGCGACCATTGGCCTTCGTGTTGCTGGCGGTGATTGGCATCGTCAGCATCTGGACACCGTTGGCCCACGCCGAGATCGCCGCACGCTGGTTCACCCTGCCGAATCTGTTCTGGTTCCTGCCAGTGCCGATTCTGGTACTGGTGACTCTGTACGGTCTGATTCGCGCGGTGGCTCGCAATGCGCATTACACGCCATTCCTGCTGACCCTGGTGCTGATCTTCCTCGGCTACAGCGGTCTGGGTATCAGCCTGTGGCCGAACATCGTGCCGCCGTCGATTTCGATCTGGGACGCTGCCGCACCGCCGCAGAGCCAGGGCTTCATGCTGGTGGGCACGCTGTTCATCATCCCGTTCATCCTGGGTTACACCTTCTGGAGCTACTACGTGTTCCGCGGCAAGGTCACCCACGAAGACGGTTACCACTAGCCCATACGAATACGGCGCAAGGTTGATACCTGCGCCGTTGCAGAGGAGAACGCGATGATGGCTGGCAAACCTGATTTGCAGGAAATCGAAGCCGCAGAGAAAAAGCCGCTTTGGCAACGACTCGGCTGGCTGGCGTTGATCTGGGCAGGCAGCGTTGGGGCACTGTTCATCGTGGCCACGCTGATGCGCATGTTCATGAATGCCGCGGGCCTGAGTACCCACTGAAATTCCCATCCCGTTGCCTTGCGGCACGGATTTATAACCCTCCTGCGACGGAGGGTTTTTTTTGCCTGCTTTTATTTGCGAGCCTTGAGAATCACGAACTTGGGGGTAGCGGCCACTTGTTCGACGCCGCGGAACAACCGCGCAAGCTTGCTGTGATAGCCCAGATGACGGTTGCCGACGATGTACAGTGCGCCGCCCACCACCAGCGCTTCGCGCGCTTGCTGGAACATCCGCCAGGCCAGGAAATCGCCGACCACTTGCTGTTGGTGGAATGGCGGATTGCACAGCACCACGTCGAGGGATTGGGGTTCCTGCCCCGCCAACCCATCGCCGGCACGTACGATCACGTCACGATCACCCAGCGCCGCGCGCCAGTTTTCAGCGGCCGATTGCACGGCCATGAATGACTCGTCCACCAATGTGTAATGGGCCTCGGGGTTTTGCAGGGCGCTGGCGATCGCCAGCACGCCGTTGCCACACCCCAGATCGGCGACCCGCGCTGTGCCGAGGTTGTTCGGCAAATGCGGCAGAAAGGCTCGCGTGCCGATATCCAGCCCTTCGCGACAGAACACGTTGGCGTGATTGAGCAGTTCGATTGCAGGCGTGTCGAGTCGATAGCGCGTCGGGTATGGAGAGACAGCGGGGGCTTTGGTTTCGGGCGTGGCGATCAGCAGCCGAGCCTTCTTCACGGCCAGCGAGGCTTGCACCGGGCCGATGTAGCGCTCCAGCAGATCGCCCGCGGCACGTGGCAGGTGCTTGACCATCGCGGCGGCAATCACTTGAGCACCGGGAGCCAATTGACCCTGTAGCCGGATCAGTTGCTCTTCCAGCAGGGCCAGGGTTTTCGGTACCCGGATCAATACTCGGTCAAACGGTCCGACGAAGGCTTCGCTGGCAGGTACGCTCGGCACCGCATCAAACGCCTGGCCGTTGCGCATGAGGTTTTTTTCGAGCCCCTGAAAGGCCAGAAATGAATCGCCGCTGCTGGTCACCCGGACCTTGCCCGCCAGGCTAGCGGCCAATGCGCCGAAGCTGTCGTTGAGTACCAGTACGCGAGTATCTGCTGTCGGTTGTTGCCCGGCCAGATGATTGAGCAGGTATTCGTCTGCGGCATCAAACGCTTGCAGCGGTTCGTTCTGCTGTTCTGGCTGGCGGATCAGGTCGAGTTGAGCGAAGGGGGTTTCGAGCAGGGGCATGAGGCGGGGCTCTGATAATCAACGGGGGGCCGCCGCTTCGGGGCGTTGTAGCGGGCGGAACCATTCGAGCGGACAGCGTCGTGGAACTTTCCACGGCATCACTCAGAACGGATCGCAATGGTACGTTTTTTTCGTCCGGATTACTCGCAGGGATTACCAGATTCGAACAGTTTCAGATAACCCCCGATCTTGCAGCGCTGATCACCGCTGCAATCTTGTTGTTGACGCCAAATTTGCGGATAGCGCCCTTTATATGGAAATTTACTGTGCTTTCGCTCAGGCTGAGGATGATTGCGATCTCGCAGGCCGTCTTGCCTTCGGCTGAATATTTCAGCACTTCAACTTCTCTGCATGATAGATGCGCCGTAGCCGGCTTCAGCGAGGAGACACGCAGGTCTTTCGCGACAAGCCCGTGCAGGTGACGGCTAATAAACGTCGCGTAGCCCAGATTTTTGTACAGTTCATATGCGGTAATCGGGCTATGGGTTCTGGCCACGCTCAGCATGCTGCAAAGCCCGTTCTTATCATGAACGGATTGCGACCAGCCAAACTGCAAACCCTGATTTTTTTGGGCTTGCCACAACGTCTGTGTCTTTGAAAAGATCTCATCCTGCCAGAGAATCGGCCATTCGGAATGATTGCAATGGGCTAGTACTGGATCAATCTCACTGAAATGTTCTTTTTCATATTTCGCATTCCATCCGCTAGGGTAATTATTCAGATTTATCTTATGGTGGCGTGTCCCTGTTGTTGGGGATGTTATTGAAAATGCACAGAAATTAAAGCCCATATTTTTGACGAAATTAAGCGACATCTCATATGCAGTCTTTATTTCTTGAGCGCAAGAAAGCTGTGTTAACTGTGACTCCTTCCACACTTTCATTGGGTAACTCCATGCGGACTTTCTTCGGGGGTGCCGATTGGATCCAAGATCCGGCACGTCCCAGAGTGTAGGAGAATTCTTACAAGCATGCTGAACTATTTTGCTCTTTAAAAAAGCGTGCAGCGACATAACTGGTTCTTAGCTATTTTCTATGGAAAGACAAAATCCAACGTTCATGTATTTATTTTTATTGTTGTACTGTTTTGTTGCCTGGATGAAAGACATTACAATTCATCGGTGTTTACACAGAGCGCTTTGCGGGACACTGGGGTCATCTGTTGAATGGAGCGACCCATGACTGCCAGTGCAGAAAAATTCACTCGCCAGACGCTGCTTGACGTCCAGCCATTGACTCCCAATCTGTTTACCCTGCGCACTACCAGGGATCCGGGCTTTCGTTTTCGCGCGGGGCAATTCGCCCGTTTGGGCGTGACCAAAGCAGACGGCAGCACGGTGTGGCGAGCTTATTCCATGGTCTCTTCGCCTTATGACGAGTTCCTCGAATTCTTCTCCATTGTTGTGCCGGGAGGGGAATTCACCAGTGAACTGAGTCGGCTGGAAGCTGGCGATACGCTGCTGGTCGACCGTCAGGCCTTCGGTTATCTGACGCTGGATCGCTTCGTCGATGGCCGTGACCTCTGGTTGTTATCCACAGGCACGGGTGTAGCGCCGTTTCTGTCGATCCTACAGGACTTCGAAGTTTGGGAGAAATTCGAACGAATCATCCTGGTCTACAGCGTGCGCGAAGCGCGGGAGCTGGCGTACCAGGCATTGATTGCGGAGCTGGCGCAGCGTGACTACCTGGCCGAGTACGCGCACAAACTGCAATTCATTCCCACCGTCACCCGCGAACAGCATCCGGGTGCCTTGAACGGGCGGATCACCAGCCTCATTGAGAATGGCGAACTGGAACAGACGGCTGGTGTAGCGCTGACAGCCGAGCATTCGCGGGTGATGCTCTGCGGTAACCCACAGATGATCGATGAGACGCGCAAGCTATTGAAACAACGGGACATGCACTTGAGCCTCAGTCGCCGACCTGGCCAAGTGGCGGTGGAAACCTACTGGTAAACAAACGGCGCCTCGAAGGCGCCGTTTCTTTGGGCAATCAGCGATCAGGGCCGATTGTTCTGAGCCTTGAGCAGATCGCGGATCTCGCTCAGCAATTCTTCTTCCTTGGTCGGTACCGGCGGCAAGGTGGGCGCAACGGCCTCTTCGCGTTTCAGACGGTTGATGGCCTTGACGCCCAGGAAGATCGCGAAGGCAACGATGATGAAGTCGATCATGCTCTGAATGAACTTGCCGTACGCCAGCACCACTGCCGGGACGTTACCGTTAGCGGCCTTGAGCGTAATGGCCAGATCACTGAAGTCCACCCCACCGATCAGCAAGCCAATTGGCGGCATCACCACATCGCCGACAAACGAAGAAACGATTTTGCCGAAGGCAGCGCCGATGATGATACCGACGGCCATGTCGACCACATTACCTTTGACCGCGAAGGCCTTGAACTCACTTATCACGCCCATAGGTTATTTCCTTGTTACAGATGAGGTTGGTGAACGCAGTGTAAATCAGCAAAGCGCCCCTTGCTTGAAACACCTTCTTACAATGCCCGTGTCTATCGACACATCTTCCTGCAATTAGTTTACAAAATGCCACTCTTCGCGCGCGTCTACCCGCTCTAGACCGGGCTTTCCAGAACCTTTTTGCTATCGGCCCGGTACGGGATTTCTATTTATGTTTTGGCCTTTGGGTCACTAGCCTCTGTGGTGCGCACCAGGATGCGCTTAATAAAACCAGAGGAAACTTCCATGACAACTCCCCTTGGCCTCGGGGCTTTTCCCCTCCGTCGTACCTTCGGTGTTCTGACCGTCAGCCTGCTGTCCTTCTCCATCAACGCTGCGACGTTGACCCGTGATAATGGTGCCGCAGTCGGCGACAACCAGAACTCGCAAACCGCCGGCGCGACCGGGCCGGTGCTGTTGCAAGACGTACAGTTGATTCAGAAGCTCCAGCGTTTCGACCGTGAACGCATTCCTGAGCGTGTGGTGCATGCCCGTGGCACCGGCGCCCATGGCACGTTCACCGTGACTGACGACCTCAGTGACTTGACCAAGGCCAAGGTGTTCGCCGGCGGCCAGAGCACGCCGGTATTTGTGCGCTTCTCCGCAGTGGTCCATGGCAACCACTCACCGGAAACCCTGCGTGACCCACGGGGGTTCGCCACCAAGTTCTACACCGCAGACGGTAACTGGGACCTGGTCGGCAACAATTTCCCGACCTTCTTCATCCGGGACGCCATCAAGTTTCCGGACATGGTCCATGCCTTCAAGCCGGACCCGCGCACCAATCTTGACGATGACTCCCGTCGTTTCGATTTCTTCTCTCATGTTCCGGAAGCCACTCGCACCTTGACCGAGTTGTATTCCAACTCCGGCACCCCGGCCAGTTATCGGGAGATGGACGGCAACGGTGTACATGCCTACAAGTTGGTTAACGCCCAGGGCGAAGTTCACTATGTAAAGTTTCACTGGAAAAGTTTGCAGGGGATAAAAAATCTCGACCCCAAAGAAGTTACCAATGTTCAAGGTCAAGACTACAGTCATATGACTAACGACTTGGTCGCTCATATTAACAAGGGTGATTTTCCGAAGTGGGACTTGTACGTCCAGGTTCTAAAACCTCAAGACTTGTCCAAGTTTGATTTCGATCCATTGGACGCCACCAAGATCTGGCCGGGTGTTCCTGAGCGAAAAGTTGGACAGATGGTATTGAACCGTAATCCGGCGAATGTATTCCAGGAAACCGAACAAGTGGCGATGGCCCCGGCCAACTTGGTGCCGGGTATCGAGCCTTCGGAAGATCGCTTATTGCAGGGGCGAGTGTTCTCGTATGCCGATACCCAACTGTATCGCCTGGGGGCCAACGCTCTGCAGTTACCGATCAACGCACCGAAAATCGCCGTGAACAACGGTAATCAGGATGGTGCGATGAACATCGGCGCCAGCAGCACGGGGGTGAATTACCAGCCGAGCCGTCTGCTGCCCCGTGAGGAGCCGCAAACTGCGCGTTACAGTCAGTCGACCCTGTCGGGCAGCACGCAGCAGGCGAAGATTCAGCGTGAGCAGAACTTCAAGCAGGCCGGTGATCTGTATCGCTCGTTCACACAGAAGGAGCGTCAGGACCTGATCGACAGCTTCGGCGGCTCCCTGGCCACCACCGATGACGAGAGCAAGCACATCATCTTGTCCTTCCTCTATAAGGCCGACCCGGAATACGGGACGGGAGTAACCAAAGTGGCCAAGGGTGATCTGGCCCGGGTCAAGACGCTGGCGGCCAAGCTGGTCGATTGATCTATCTGTCCGAAGCGGGGCCTCACGCGAGGTCCCGTCTGATCAAGGAGCGCTGCCATGCGTCTTTATTTGTCTGTGTTTCTGGCGTGCTGGTCACTCAGTGTGCTCGCCGGGGCTGAGCCGCAAATCTCGAAGGACCCCGAGGCGCTGAAAGCGCAATTACAGGATTACTATTTCGATGCCGCTCGACGGGGTGATGTGCCGATGCTCGAGACCTTCATCGAAGCCGGCTATTCCCTCGACACCCGCGACAGCAAGGGTTACACCGCACTGATTCTGGCCGCTTATCATGGTCAGGGTGCCGCCGTGGAGCGTTTGCTCGCGGCCGGGGCGGACGCCTGCGCACAGGATCAACGCGGCAATACCGCGCTGATGGGCGCGATTTTCAAAGGCGAAGTGCAGATTGCTCGAACCCTGCTGGCCGCCAATTGCAGCCCCGACCAACGCAACGGCGCGGGGCAGACTGCCGCGATGTATGCAGGACTGTTCAAGCGCGTCGAGTTGCTCGACGCACTCAAGGCCAAAGGGGCGGACCTGAACGCCGAGGATCCGTTGGGCAACAGTGCCGCGCGTCTGGCCAGCGGTGAAATCCGCACGGCGGCGCCGCGCTGATCCGCGTCAGCTGAGCTATCATCGCGGTTTTTGCCGGGAGTTCAGATGGCCAAGGCCAAGCGCATGTACGGCTGCACCGAGTGCGGTTCAACCTTCCCCAAGTGGGCCGGCCAGTGCGGCGAATGCGGGGCCTGGAACACGCTGACCGAAACCATGGTGGAGAGTGGCGGCGCCGCGGCCCCTAGCGGTCGTACCGGTTGGACCGGCCAGCAGGCGCAGATCAAGACCCTGGCTGAAGTCAGCGTCGAAGAAATTCCGCGGTTCTCCACGGCGTCCAGCGAGCTCGATCGCGTTTTGGGCGGCGGCCTGGTGGATGGCTCGGTGGTGTTGATCGGTGGTGACCCCGGCATCGGCAAGTCGACGATTCTGTTGCAAACCTTGTGCAACCTCGCCAAGAGCATGCCGGCGCTGTATGTCACCGGCGAAGAGTCCCAGCAACAAGTGGCCATGCGTGCCCGACGGCTGGGCTTGCCTCAGGATCAACTGCGGGTGATGACTGAAACCTGCATTGAAACCATCATTGCCACCGCCCGGCAGGAAAAGCCCAAGGTGATGGTGATCGACTCGATTCAGACGATCTTCACCGAGCAACTGCAGTCGGCACCGGGGGGCGTCTCCCAGGTGCGCGAAAGTGCAGCATTGCTGGTGCGTTACGCCAAGCAAAGCGGCACGGCGATTTTCCTCGTGGGCCATGTCACTAAAGAAGGTGCGCTGGCCGGCCCCCGAGTGCTGGAGCACATGGTCGACACCGTTCTGTATTTCGAAGGCGAATCCGATGGGCGCCTGCGTTTGCTGCGGGCGGTGAAAAACCGGTTCGGCGCGGTGAATGAACTGGGCGTGTTCGGCATGACCGACAAAGGCCTGAAAGAAGTCTCCAACCCTTCGGCGATTTTCCTGACACGCGCTCAGGAAGAAGTCCCGGGCAGTGTGGTCATGGCCACGTGGGAAGGCACCCGGCCGATGCTGGTGGAAGTCCAGGCGCTGGTGGACGACAGCCACCTGGCCAACCCGCGCCGGGTGACGCTCGGTCTGGATCAGAATCGCCTGGCCATGTTGTTGGCGGTTTTGCACCGCCACGGCGGCATCCCGACCCACGATCAGGACGTGTTCCTCAACGTGGTCGGCGGCGTGAAAGTCCTGGAAACCGCTTCCGACCTGGCGCTGATGGCGGCGGTCATGTCCAGTTTGCGCAACCGGCCGCTGCCGCACGATCTGCTGGTGTTTGGCGAAGTCGGGTTGTCGGGTGAAGTACGCCCGGTACCCAGTGGCCAGGAGCGCTTGAAAGAAGCTGCCAAGCACGGCTTCAAACGCGCCATCGTGCCCAAGGGCAATGCACCGAAAGAGCCGCCGCCGGGGTTGCAGATTATCGCCGTGACGCGCCTGGAACAGGCCCTCGACGCACTGTTCGAATAAACCGTAAACGGGACACAAACCCTGTGGGAGCGAGCAGGCTCGCTCCCACAATGGAAGGCGGGAGGCTTTCAGACTTCGATCAGGGCAGCCAATTCGCGCTCTAGTTCCCGGGGATCGCCCAGGTTGAACTCAATCAACCGCCGCAGGCGCTCGATGGATTCCAGGCTGATGTGTTTGCAGACGAACCCGAGCTGGCCATGGTCATCGTGGGTCAGTTGCACATCCATCTTGATGGCGACGTCATCGTTGAGATGAATGTCGACCAGGAAATGCCATTCTCGATTACCCAGCCATGGCTCAGGCTTCTCGACCAGCAGTCCCTTGAGCGACAGGTCAATCAGCCGCACCGGCCAGGTGAATTCCCCTTGGCTCAGCTCGGTTCGAGCATCGAACGCAATACGTCTGAAGCGGCGGCGATCGGCAGTTTGTTCGCTCATGGCGCAATCCTCGTAAAGGTTCGCTGACTATAGACCCGCATTGCCGAAGGCTGCCAGCACAGTGATGGCTCTAGACTGATGTCGAACTATGGTCTTTGCCGCCAGTAGCGCTAAACTCGGGATGGCTGTCTTTCTTGTCCACTCTGGCTGGAATCATAAAATGAAAAATAATAATAGCCCGCTACGCCACTTACCCTGGCTGCTGCTGGCAGTCTTGGGAGCGTGCGCCCTGGGCGTAGTGGCATTGCGCCGAGGCGAGGCGATCAACGCCTTGTGGATCGTTGTCGCAGCAGTCGCTATCTATCTTGTCGCATACCGCTACTACAGCCTGTTCATCGCTAACAAGGTGATGCAACTCGATTCACGTCGGGCTACACCTGCCGTAATCAACAATGATGGTCTGGACTACGTGCCGACCAACAAACACATCCTTTTCGGTCACCACTTCGCAGCCATCGCCGGTGCGGGGCCGCTGGTCGGTCCGGTGTTGGCGGCGCAGATGGGCTACCTGCCCGGCACGTTGTGGCTGATTGCCGGCGTGGTGCTGGCCGGTGCGGTTCAGGACTTCATGGTCCTGTTCATGTCCACCCGCCGCAACGGCCGTTCCCTGGGCGACATGGTCCGTGAAGAAATGGGCCGCATCCCCGGGACCATCGCGCTGTTCGGCTGCTTCCTGATCATGATCATCATCCTCGCGGTGCTGGCGCTGATCGTGGTCAAGGCCCTGGCCGAAAGCCCGTGGGGCATCTTTACCGTGATGGCGACCATCCCGATCGCGATGTTCATGGGCATCTACATGCGCTACATCCGCCCGGGCCGCATCGGTGAAATCTCGGTGATCGGCGTGCTGTTGCTGCTCGGTTCGATCTGGCTCGGCGGGCAGATTGCCGCGGACCCGGTGTGGGCCAAGGCGTTCAGCTTCACAGGCGTACAAATCACTTGGATGCTGATCGGCTACGGTTTCGTGGCAGCCGTGTTGCCGGTGTGGCTGATTCTGGCGCCGCGTGATTACCTGTCCACCTTCCTGAAGATCGGCACCATCGTTGCGCTGGCGATCGGCATTCTGATCACCATGCCCGAGCTGAAAATGCCGGCATTGACCCAGTTCATCGACGGCACCGGACCGGTGTGGAAGGGCGGGCTGTTCCCGTTCCTGTTCATCACCATCGCTTGTGGTGCGGTATCCGGTTTCCACGCGCTGATTTCCTCCGGCACCACGCCGAAGCTGCTGGATAACGAAGTCAACGCTCGCTACATCGGTTACGGCGGCATGTTGATGGAGTCCTTCGTGGCGATCATGGCGATGGTGGCCGCTTCGGTGATCGAGCCGGGCGTGTACTTCGCCATGAACAGCCCGGCCGCGGTCGTCGGCGGTGATGTGGTGGCGGTAGCGACAGCGGTCAGCAACTGGGGCTTTGCCATCACGCCGGAAGCGTTGCAAGCGGTAGCCAAGGACATCGGTGAAACCACCGTCCTGGCCCGTGCCGGCGGTGCGCCGACGCTGGCGGTGGGTATCGCGCAGATCCTGCACAGCGTGCTGCCGGGTGAAAACACCATGGCGTTCTGGTACCACTTCGCGATCCTGTTTGAGGCGCTGTTCATCCTCACTGCGGTCGACGCCGGCACCCGTGCCGGACGTTTCATGCTGCAGGACTTGCTCGGCTCCTTCGTGCCGGCGCTGAGACGCACCGAGTCCTGGACCGCCAACCTGATTGCCACTGCTGGTTGCGTGGCGATGTGGGGCTATCTGCTGTACCAAGGCGTGATCGATCCATTGGGCGGCATCAACACCTTGTGGCCGCTGTTCGGTATCTCCAACCAGATGCTGGCTGGTATCGCGCTGATGCTGGCAACCGTTGTATTGATCAAAATGAAACGCCAACGCTACATCTGGGTCACCATGCTGCCAGCCGTTTGGTTGCTGATCTGCACCACCACCGCAGGCTTCATCAAGCTGTTCGACGCCAACCCGGCGATCGGCTTCCTGTCGCTGGCGAAGAAGTACAGCGACGCGTTGGCCAGCGGCCAGATCTTCGCGCCGGCCAAGAGCATCGAGCAGATGCAGCATGTGATCTACAACGCCTATACCAATGCAACGCTGACTGCGCTGTTCCTGTTCGTGGTGTTCAGCATCCTCTTCTACGCGCTCAAGGTCGGCATTGCCGCCTGGGGCACCAAAGAACGCACGGATAAAGAATCACCATTCCAGGCTCAGCCGGATGCGTAACCTGAGGATTGCACCATGTTCAATGACCTGAGTCGCCTCGGTAAATACCTCGGTCAGGCCGCGCGCCTGATGGTCGGCATGCCCGACTACGACAACTACGTCGAGCATATGCAAACCAAACACCCGGACAAACCGGTGATGAGCTACGAGGCGTTCTTTCGCGAACGTCAGGAGGCTCGTTACGGCGGCAAGGGTGGACCGAAGTGCTGTTGATGTACGCGGTTTAGGCAATACACCACTGTAGGAGCACGGCTTGCTGGCGAAGGCGATCTTCAAGATGCTTTCGCCGGCAACCCTGGCTCCTACAGTTTTTTTGCGTCCGGGAGATCTTATTTTGTTAGCGCCAATCCCTGTCACGATCCTCAGCGGCTTCCTCGGCGCTGGTAAAACCACTTTGTTGCGCCACCTGCTCAAAGCCGAGCACGGCCTGAAAATCGCCGTGATCGAAAACGAGTTCAGTGACGCCGGCATCGACACCCAACTGTTGGGCGACGAGCCTGTGCAAGTGATGACGCTGTCCAACGGCTGCGTCTGCTGCACCATCCACACCGATTTGACCAAAGCGCTGTACCTGCTACTGGAGCGCCTGGACAGTGGCGAAATCGCCTTTGACCGCCTGGTGATCGAATGCACCGGTCTGGCCGACCCGGCCCCGGTGGCGCAAACCTTTTTTATCGATGAAGAGCTGCGCGAACGCTACATCCTCGACGGCATCATCACCCTGGTGGACGCGGCTCATGCCGACCTGCACCTGACCCAGACCATCGCCCAGGCGCAGATCGGTTTTGCCGACCGCTTGCTGGTGAGCAAACGCGATCTGGTGGATGAGCCGAGCTTCACTGCCCTCAGCGAGCGCCTGACCCGTATCAACCGTCGCGCACCGATTCGTGTGGTCGACCACGGCAAGATTGATCTGGCCGAATTGCTCGATGTGCGTGGCTTCAACCTCAATGCCGACCTCGGTGGTGGCGTGAGTTTGCGCCCGGTGAGCAAGGCGCCCTCCATCGATCGCATTTCCAGCCTGGTGCTGCGTACCGACAAGCCGCTGGATATCGACAAGCTCAGCGAGTTCATGAACGAACTGCTGGAAGACCACGGCAAGCAATTGCTGCGCTACAAAGGCGTTTTGAACATCCTTGGTGAGCCGCGGCGCATGGTGTTCCAGGGCGTGCTGAAACTGTACGGCTTCGATTGGGATACGGAGTGGGCGGACGACGAGACGCGGGAAAGCGTGATCGTGTTCATTGCCGATGAGTTGCCGGAAGAGAAGATTCGCGAGGGGTTTGCGCGGGTTGCGGCGGATTGAAACTGTGTTCGTCGATGATGACGTCTTCGCGGGCAAGCCTCGCTTCTACAGATGATCAAAACTGTAGGAGCGAGGCTTGCCCGCGAAGGCGATCTAACCGGCAACACGATTTCGGCTAGATACCGGTTCTGAGTTCAGTAATGTCTCTTCCAAATGATCCAGATGCCGGGTCATCAACATCACTACCATTGCCACATCCCCGCACTCAACCGCATTCAAAATGCCTTCGTGCGCCTGCCACGTGCAATAACCCTCCGCCTGCGCATCAAACTGCGCAATCGCCAGCGAAGTCAGCGGCACCAGACTCCCGAGAAAATGCGCCAACGGTGCGTTCCCCGCCATTTCGGCCAGTTGCAGATGAAACTCCCCAGACAATCGAATGGCCGGACCACGCGACGTGCATTGGCGTTCGCTGTCGATCAAGGCGCGCAGGCGTTTCAGGTCCTGTGGGCGAGGTTGCTGGCAGGCCAGTCGAGCCAGCGTGACTTCGGTCAAACGGCGAGCATGAAGCGTCTGACGGGTCTGTTCGGCATCGGGATCGGCGACCCGGGGGCGATGATTAGTCCGCAGGATGATGATCTGCTGATGGGACAACTGCGTCAGCACACCACGAATGTCACTGCGCCTGGCACTGAACATCTGCGCCAGGCTTTCTTCGGTAAAGCGACTGGCCGCATTGATGCGCTGTTCTAGAATGGCGTCGAAGATTCGCGAATAGAGATCATCCACCGGCGGGCGAAAGGGCAGGGCAACAAGCGTTTGTGGTGAGGCGAAGCTGTTCATGGCCTGTCTCCAGTTCGAAGAGGGGGTCAATTGCCGAGGTGGTCGTCCGGGATATTCAATTCGATGCCCATCCGTTGACCTTCCCGAAGGATGTGCCGACGCATTTCGGCGCTGGCCTGGGCGCTGTTTTTGCTGCGGATCGCTCGTACCATGGCTTCGCTTTCTTCAAGGCGCTCAGCCAAGTGCTCGGGAGAATTGCGCAGCACGTCGGCGCTTTGCTTGAGGGCGTTGCTGGTCTGCTGCACCACGCTCTGGAAAATCGGATTCGAGGTCAGGGTGAACAACTCTTCGTGGAACGCGATGTAGGCGTTCACACCGGCCTCGCTGTCGTTGGCTTCCAGGGCTTCGCGCATGTCCATCAGGGTCAGGCGCAGTTGCCCGACTTCCTTGCTGCTGATGGACTGTGCCACCAGGCCGACGATGAACGGTTCGAGGGTGTAGCGCAGTTGCAGCACGTCTTCCAGGCTGGCCCCGGCGACCGCGCTGTCGTGGCTTTGGCTGTCGCTGAGATTGGCCTCCAGCACCACCACGCCTTTGCCCGGCATCGAGCGCACCAGCCCGAGGGTTTCCAGCACGATCACCGCTTCGCGCAGGCTTGGGCGGCTGATGCCCAGTTGTTCGGCCAGTTCACGCTGGCCCGGCAGCATGTCGCCGGAACGCCACTGACCGCGGGCCAGCGCGGCCCGAAGTTTTTCTACCACTGAATTTACGACGGTTGACGAGGTAATCACTGTTCGCTCCAAGTCGCGATAAATGTGCCCGCCCATGGGCAGGCACATGTTGTTTAAAATTCCTGCTGATGCGCCGGGACCACCGGTTTTCTCGGCTGGAAGGTATATCCCACTTGGCCGGAAAGCACTTTGTTTGCCCGTTGGATATCGATGTCCTTTTCCCAGCGAGCGATGGCCACCGTGGCGACGCAGTTACCAATCAAATTGGTCAGCGCCCGGCCGATGCCCATGAACCAGTCCACCGCCAGCACCAGCACCAGGCCCACCACCGGAATTGCCGGGATCGCTGTCAGGGTGGCGGCGAGAATCACCAGCGCCGAGCCGGGAATCCCGTGGGCACCTTTGGAGGTGATCAGTGACACCAGCAAAATCGTCAGCAGGTCAGTCATGGCCAGCGGCGTGCCGGTGGCATTGGCGATGAATACAATGGCCAGGGTCAGGTAGATCGAAAAACCATCAAGGTTGAACGAATACCCGGTTGGAATCACCAGCCCGACCGTGGAGCTGCCGATGCCCAGATGCTCAAGCTTGCGCATGATTTGTGGCAGCACGGCGTCGGAAGAAGCGGTGCCCATGACGATCAGCAGTTCTTCGCGCAGGTACTTGAGCAGCGGCCACATCCGCAGACCCGAGAGGCGCATCACCAGGCCGAGAATCAGCGTCACGAATGCCGCGCAAGTCAGGTAAAACAGGCCGACCAGGCTGCCCAAGTGTTGCAGCGAGTCCAGGCCATATTTACTGGTGGTGAAGGCGATGGCGCCGAAGACGCCGATCGGCGCCAGGCGCACAATCATGCCCATGATGCGGAAGATCACATGGCTCAGCTCGTTGATCAGCCGGGAAATACCCGACGCCGCTTCACCCACCAGGTTCAGCGCGCTGCCGAACAGCACCGAAAACAGCAGGACTTGCAGGATGTTGTTGTCGGCGAAGGCGCCGATCACCGACGTCGGAATCAGTTCCATCAGGAACTGCGTGGTGGTGTGCATGTGCTGACCGCGCTGGGCGATGTCGCCCATGTCGGCGGCGGAGAGCTGCTCAAGATGAATGTTCGCGCCGCTGCCGATGCCGGTCGTGAAGGCGAACACCAGGCCGATCACCAGCGCGATGGTGGTCAGTATTTCGAAGTAGATGACCGATTTGAGGCCGATGCGTCCGACCTTCTTCAGGTCACCGGCACCGCTGATGCCGCTAACCACCACGCAAAACACGATCAGGCCAATAAGCATCTTGATCAGTTTGATGAAGCCGTCGCCAAGGGGTTTGAGTTGGGCGGAGTATTCGGGAAGGGTCAGCCCGCAGACGATGCCGAGCACCAGTCCGAGAACCACTTGAAGGAAGATTGAACGCGAGCACCATCTGAGCATGGGAGGAATCCTGGTCGGTGTCCTGGCTGCCGTGCGCTAAGCGCATCAGATTCAGGACTTAATTATTGTGGTCTTACCGGTATGTCCAGTGCAGGCGCAGTCTACGCTGAGTTTTTTCGGGATTACAAGTGAAAATCTAAAAATTGGCATGACCGGTCTGACCAGTGGTGCTAACCCCATTGATCTTTATGGCGGACGAAAAAAAACCGGCCATCACTGGCCGGTTTTTTCATTGCTGCGGTTTAGCGGGGCAATTAAGCGCCGTACACCGGCAGTTTCTTGCAGATGGCCTTGACCTTCTCACGAACGGCATCGATCACCGCCTCGTTGTTCAGGTCAGCCAGGATGTCGCAGATCCAGCCGGCCAGCTCTTTGCACTCTGCTTCCTTGAAGCCGCGAGTGGTCACAGCCGGGGTACCGAAACGCAGGCCGGAGGTGACGAACGGGGAGCGTGGATCGTTCGGTACCGAGTTCTTGTTCACGGTGATGAACGCTTTGCCCAGTGCGGCGTCGGCGTCTTTACCGGAGATTTCCTGCTTGATCAGCGACAGCAGGAACAGGTGGTTCTGAGTACCGCCCGACACCACGTCGAAACCGCGCTCGATGAACACGCCGGCCATGGCCTGGGCGTTTTTCACCACTTGTTGCTGGTAGGCCTTGAACTCAGGCTGCAGCGCTTCCTTGAAGCAGATCGCCTTGGCAGCGATCACGTGCTCCAGCGGGCCGCCCTGGGCACCCGGGAATACTGCGGAGTTCAGCTTCTTCTCGATGTCGGCGTTGGCGCGAGCCAGGATCAGGCCGCCACGTGGACCGCGCAGGGTTTTGTGGGTGGTGGTGGTCACCACGTCAGCGAAAGGCACCGGGTTCGGGTAGACGCCAGCGGCGACCAGACCGGCCACGTGGGCCATGTCGACGAACAGGTAAGCACCAACCTTGTCCGCGATAGCGCGGAAGCGTGGGAAGTCCAGAACCTGCGAGTAGGCAGAGAAACCGGCCACGATCATTTTCGGCTTGTGCTCAACGGCCAGACGCTCGACTTCGTCGTAGTCGATCAGGCCATTGGCATCGATGCCGTACTGAACGGCGTTGTACAGCTTGCCGGAGGAAGAAACGCTGGCACCGTGGGTCAGGTGACCACCGTGAGCCAGGCTCATGCCCAGAATGGTGTCGCCCGCTTGCAGCAGGGCCAGGTAAACGGCGCTGTTGGCTTGCGAACCGGCGTGCGGCTGAACGTTGGCGTAATCGGCGCCGAACAGCTCTTTGGCGCGGTCGATGGCCAGTTGTTCGACGATATCGACGAACTCGCAACCACCGTAGTAGCGCTTGCCCGGGTAGCCTTCGGCGTACTTGTTGGTCAGTACCGAGCCTTGAGCTTCCATCACCGCAGGGCTGGTGTAGTTTTCCGAAGCGATCAGCTCAATGTGTTCTTCCTGGCGCTGAGCTTCTTGCTCCATGGCGGCAAAAAGATCGGCGTCGAACTTGGCAATAGTCAAATCACGGCTGAACATGGCGGTCCTCAAGGATCGGGGCAGAAAAGGGAGGCATTCTAACCCAATGGGTTTTAGATGGCATATGAAAGGACATCATGTCGCAGACAAGTGGTGTTCATGCGCAGGATTTGTGGCGTCTGTGGTGAGGGGGCTTGTCGGAACGCCGCATCGCCCCGTTCGGCTGCGAAGCAGTCGTAGTTTGCGCGAATGCGGTTTGTCTGAAGAAATGTCAGCGCAGGTTTTGGGGCCGCTTCGCGACCCAACGGGAGCAAGCTCCCTCGCCACAGAAGTTCCTCTTCAGTCGAACATGAACAACGCATCATTGCTGAACTGCGCTTCGAACCGGCTGGCCGGCATCGGGCGGCCGAACAGGTAGCCCTGAACCTCATCGCAACCGTGCTCGCGCAGGAAGTCGAGCTGTTCGTGGGTTTCTACGCCCTCGGCGATTACCGCCAGATTGAGGCTGTGGGCCATGGCGATGATCGCCCGGGCAATCTGCGCATCCTGTTCACCCGACGGCAGGCCATCAACGAAGGTGCGGTCGATTTTCAGCACATCGATCGGGAATTGCTTGAGGTAGTTGAGCGATGAATAACCGGTGCCGAAGTCGTCGACCGCAATGCTCAGGCCGAGGTTTTTCAGTCCGGCGAGGATCTGCATCGCCTCGCTGACTTCGCGCATCAGGATACTTTCGGTCAGCTCCAGCTCCAGGCACGCCGGCGGCAGGCCGGTTTCCCTGAGGATGGTGGCGATCCGTGTGCCGAGCTGCCCGTCGGAGAACTGCCGGGCCGAAATATTCACCGAGACCTTCGGCACCCGCACCTTGGCCTGGTGCCAGGTCTTGAGTTGACGACAGGCCTCACCGATCACCCAGTCGCCGACATCCACCACCAGCCCGAGCTCTTCGAGCACCGGAATGAAATCTCCCGGCGGCACCAGGCCGCGGCGCGGATGGCGCCAGCGCAGCAGGGCTTCGGCGCCGGTCAGGCGTTTGCCGTCGCCGCTGAATTGCGGCTGGTAGTACAGCACGAATTCGTTTTGTTCCAGGGCGTGGCGCAAGTCGCTTTCCAGCTCCAGACGCTCCAGGGCGCTGGCGTTCATGTCGGCCTGATAGAACTGGAAGTTGTTCTTGCCGCGCTCCTTGGCGTGGTACATCGCGGTGTCGGCGTTCTTCATCAGCTGACTGAGTTCGCTACCGTCCTGAGGACTCAGGGCGATGCCGATACTGGCGGTGACGAAGAACTCGCGGCCTTCGAGCACGAACGGTTTCACCAGGCTGGCGAGGATCTGTTCGGCCACGTGAATGGCCCGGTTCAGCGCGATCTCGCGGTTGACCCGCGGTTGCAGCAGCAGCGTGAACTCATCGCCGCCCATGCGCGCCACTGTGTCGTCATCGTCGACGCAGCCGAGCAGGCGCGTGGCCATTTCCTTGAGCATGCGGTCGCCGGCGGCATGACCCAGGGAGTCGTTGATCGGCTTGAAGCGGTCCAGGTCGAGGAACATCAGCACCACCCAGGACTTCTGCCGTTCGGCCGACTGCAGCGCGGTGTGCAGGCGATCCTGGAACAGCGTGCGGTTGGGCAGGTGGGTCAGGGCGTCGTAATAGGCGAGGCGGTGAATCCGTTGCTCACTGGCCTTGCGTTCGCTGATGTCGCTGAAGAAACACACATAACTGGCCAGATCGCCTTCGTCGTCGAGCACCGCCGTAATCCCGACCCAGGCCGGGTAGTGCTCGCCGTTGCGACGCTTGAGCCAGACTTCGCCTTCCCAGGTGCTGTGCTGATGCAATTGCTTGAGCACGTAGCGCAGATGAGTTTCCTGCTGCTCGTCGACGGTGAGCATGTTCGGCAACTGATCGAGCACCTGGGACACCGCATAGCCGCTGACTCGACTGAAGGCCTCGTTGGCCTGGACGATGTAGCCGGCCGGGTCAGTGATCAGAATCGCCGAGGTCGAGTGCTCGAATACCGTGGCCGCCATGCGCAGGTCTTTCTCGGCCCGGCGTTGCTGGCTGATGTCGCGACCGACCCCGAGCACACCTTCGAA
This sequence comes from Pseudomonas sp. Pseusp11, assembly GCF_047304405.1. NCBI lineage: Bacteria > Pseudomonadati > Pseudomonadota > Gammaproteobacteria > Pseudomonadales > Pseudomonadaceae > Pseudomonas > Pseudomonas sp. Pseusp11. Next base: position 45,637 of record NZ_JBGLZF010000004.1, on the reverse strand, counting down.
GGCGCCGTGTTCGTCCCAGACCAACACCAGACGCAACTCGATAGGGATCTTGCGTCCATCGGCCCGCAGGCAGTCGAACAAAAACAGTTGGGTCTGCACCTGACTGCGCAGCAGTGTCAGTTGATCGGGTTTATCCAGCGCTTTGCTGACCCGGTCCATCAGGCTGTAGATGCCGCTCAGTTGTTGCGGGTTGGCGATGGTCGATTGCCAGCCGTTCTGGAATATCCAGTCGGCGTCGAAGCCCAGCACCGCTTGTACCGAAGGGCTGACGTAATTGAGCGCCATCTTGCTGTCAGTGGAGAAAATCACGTCGCTGATACTTTCGGCGAGCATCCGGTAGCGCTGCTCGCTGTCGCGCAGGGATTCACTGGCTTCGATCTGCTCGGTGATGTCCTTGGCCACGCCGATGATGCGCGTGACCTGATCGTGCTTGTCCCGCGCCAGGGCCTGTTCGCGAATATCGAAACGCCGCCATTTGCCATCGCGATGACGGAAGCGCAGCTGGCACTGCAGCAATTGGGTATAACCCGCCTGACGCTGAGACTGGCGAGAGCGGTGGTAGTAGTCGGCATCTTCCGGGTGCAAGAGGATTTCCCAGAAGTACTCGCCCATCTGGTGCAGCTCGGTGCGGTTGTAACCCAGCGTCTGCCCAAGGTGATGGTTGCTGAAGATCATCCGCTGGCTGATCACGTCTTGCACATACAGGTGATCCGGCACGGTACGCACCACATCGGACCAGAATCCTTCGCGCTCCAGCAGCGAAAGCTCAATGAGTTTGCGGCTGGTGATGTCGCTGATGCTCAGGATCACCGCTCTATAGTCGGGCTGATCTTCCGGCAGGCGCAGCACGAGCCACAAGTGCTGGTCGCGGCCATTGGCGTCCTGAAGCTTGATTTCCAGCTCAAGCTGTTTCTGCTGGTGGAGCACCGCTTCGAGCACTTGATTACCGATGGCCGTGCAGTCCAGTGGGCAGCCGTTGATCAGTAGTTTCCAGGCCTGATCGCAGGAATTGACGTTGAGCAGTTGCAGGGCGACCTGGTTGACTTCGGTGATGCGCAGTTCCTGCAACAGTTGCTGGCGTTGCTCCGGTATCTCGAGCCAGGTTCTCAGCTGCTCGCTGCTGGTGAGTTGCTCTTTGTCGAAAAAACTTTTGAGCCCGGACAGGTCCAGCACGCACAGGGCAACGCCGGTGCCTTCGAAGATGTCCTGATAGCGTCGGCGGCCTTCATGCAGTTGGCGTTGGCGGCGACGAATGTTCAGCAAAGCGATGAACGGTAACAGTGAGAAGGCCAGGCCCAGAAGGCATTTGCCGATGAATGCCGGCAGCAGTTGTTCGATCACCCGTTGCCGGTCGAACAGTCCGCGCAGTTGCCAGTCGCTGCTGCTAAGGGGGACGGTCAACACGCTGTTGGTCAGTTCGTCGGGTGTCAGCACCGCGGGTTTGGCTGAAGCCAGGGCGTCATCGCGACTGATGATCTGATGATTGATGCGGTTTTCCACCAGCCACAGGGGGCGAATGCCGGCGTCGCCCTGTTTGGTCAATGAAGAGAAAAATGTCGGTGTCAGGCGCAGGGCCCAGTAGCCGCGAGTGCTGCCGCTGGCCTGATGCAGGAGCAGGTGCACCACCGAGCCGTCATCGGCATTGCTGAAATAGTGGGCCTGGGCGCGGCTGCGCTGGACCAGTTCGCTCAGGTAGTTGGCGTCCTGGCTGTCGACGGCGCTGTCACTCAGGACTTTCCCGGAAGGGCTGAGCAGCGCCAGGCTGCGCAGGTCGGGCAGCGACTGTTGCAGTTTGCGCAGCAATGCCTGCTGTTCGTCGGCGCTTTGCGGTTGTTCGACGATCGGTAGCAGATTAAGGGCGATCTGGGCGTTGAGCGCCATGTTGAGGCTGACTTGAGAAGCCAGATCGGCGGTGTAGTCGATGGTGTACTGGCGCTGGTTTTTCTGGGTTTCGCGCAGCTGATCCAGCAACTGCCAGAACAGCAGAGCGAGCAGCAACAGCACGAGAGTCGCCAGCGCGCCCTTCAAGCTTCCGCGCAGGGGCGAGCCGAGCCCAGGGTTGAGCACGCTCGCGGACGGTGGCGGAGTGACATTGGACAAACTGTAATCCTGCGGTTTGGCTGGACTGGCGCGGCGTGCACTATAAGCCGGACGCCCGAAGGGCGGCTAGCATGCCTTGAGTTGTGGCGAAGTGCCAGCCCCGCTCGGCTGGACTGCCTTCTGTCAATGAGGTAGCTTTGCCGGTTACGCGGGAGCGTTCCAGCTCCTAGGTTTTTTCAGCGCGCCGCCTTGATACCCATCAAACGAACGACGCGCATGGCCTGGCCGGGCATCGCCTGCGCTCCAATCATTCATCAGTCACTGACCCTAGGTTCTCCATGGCTCAATACGTCTTCACCATGCATCGGCTGGGCAAAGTTGTTCCGCCGAAGCGGGAAATCCTGAAAAACATTTCGCTGTCGTTCTTCCCCGGCGCCAAAATCGGCGTCCTCGGCCTCAACGGTTCGGGTAAGTCCACGCTGCTGAAAATCATGGCAGGCGTCGACACCGAGTTCGACGGCGAAGCCCGTCCGATGCCGGACCTGAACATCGGCTACCTGCCGCAAGAACCGATCCTGGACCCGACCAAGACCGTGCGTGAAGTGGTCGAGGAAGCGGTCAGCGTGATCAAGGACGCCCAGGCGCGTCTGGACGAGGTCTACGCGGCCTACGCCGATCCGGATGCCGACTTCGACAAGCTGGCTGCAGAGCAAGCCAAACTTGAAGCCATCCTGCAGGCCAGCGATGGCCACAACCTGGATCGCCAACTGGAAGTCGCTGCCGATGCGCTGCGTCTGCCGGCCTGGGATGCCAGGGTTGAACATCTTTCCGGTGGTGAAAAGCGGCGTGTGGCCCTGTGCCGCCTGCTGCTGTCCGCCCCGGACATGCTGCTGCTCGACGAACCAACCAACCACCTGGACGCCGACTCCGTCGCCTGGCTGGAGCACTTCCTGCACGATTTCCCGGGCACCGTGGTTGCGATCACGCACGACCGTTACTTCCTGGACAACGTTGCCGGCTGGATCCTCGAACTCGACCGCGGCGCCGGTATCCCGTACGAGGGCAACTATTCGGGTTGGCTCGAAGCCAAGTCCGATCGTCTGGCGGCCGAATCCAAGCAGCAATCGGCTCACGAAAAGGCCATGAAGGAAGAACTGGAGTGGGTTCGCAAAGGCGCCAAGGCCCGCCAGTCCAAGTCCAAGGCTCGTCTGCAACGCTTTGAAGAAATGCAATCGCAGGAATTCCAGAAGCGCAGCGAAACCAACGAGATCTACATCCCGGCCGGTCCACGCCTGGGCGACAAGGTCATCGAATTCAAGAACGTCACCAAGGGCTACGGCGATCGCGTGTTGATCGACAACCTGTCGTTCTCCATGCCTAAAGGCGCCATCGTTGGCGTGATCGGCGGTAACGGTGCCGGTAAATCGACCCTGTTCCGCATGCTGATGGGCAAGGAAACGCCGGATTCGGGCAGCATCGAAGTCGGCGAAACCGTGCAACTGGCGTGCGTCGATCAGAGCCGTGAAGACCTGGATGGCAGCAAGACTGTGTTCCAGCAGATCTCCGACGGTTCCGACCAGATTCGCATCGGCAGCTACGAGATCCCGTCGCGTACCTACGTCGGTCGTTTCAACTTCAAGGGTGGCGATCAGCAGAAGTTCGTCAAGGACCTGTCCGGCGGTGAGCGTGGTCGCTTGCACCTGGCCCTGACCCTGAAAGAGGGCGGCAACGTCCTGCTGCTCGACGAACCGTCCAACGACCTCGACGTTGAAACCCTGCGTTCCCTGGAAGAAGCCTTGCTGGACTTCCCGGGCGCCGCCATTGTGATCTCTCACGATCGGTGGTTCCTTGACCGCGTCGCGACGCACATCCTGGCGTACGAAGACGACTCGCAAGCGGTGTTCTTCGAAGGCAACTACACCGAGTACGAAGCCGATCGCAAGAAACGCCTCGGCGAAGCGGCCTCCCAGCCGCACCGCGTACGGCACAAGAAACTGGCCTGATTTCAGGTTGGTCGCATAAAAAAACGGAGCCTTTCGGGGCTCCGTTTTTTTATGGGCGTTCAGCAAGATCGTGGCGGCCTGAAGATCACCCGATCTCTATGGCCAGCACCTCAATCACCAAATCCCCCGCCGGCCGCTTCCACAGCACTTCATCGCCCTTGTGCGCGCCCAGCAACGCCCGTCCCAGCGGCGAACTCCAATTGATCAGCCCATGGGCGGCATCCGCCTGGTCTTCTCCGACCAATTGCACGCGCTGTTCATGATCGTGCTCGTCGGCAAAGGTCACCCAATTGCCAATCTGCACTTTGTCGGTCGAGGAGGCTTGTGCGACCACCTGTGCGCTTTGCAGGCGCTGCTTGAAGTAGCGCCAGTCGCGATCGAGGTCAGCCTGGCGCTGCTTGTCGGCCAGGTCACCTTTGGCGCTTTCCTCGTCGAGCAGGCTTTGCAGCGCGGCGACTTTCGCCTGAAGCTGCATGAGCCCGGCGGGCGTGACGTAATTGGGCTGCGCGCTAACCTGTCGTTCGACTGGCAGGTCGGCTTGTGCGGCGGCGTTATCTTCATTGACGAAGGCGCGACTCATGCTTTTCTCCCGTTATAGGGTTTGGGCCATGGTCGCAGGCTTTAAGTTTCGACGAATGTCTGTAAACGACTTATTGCGAGCGATAGGCTCGCGCGGCGTCCCGGTCTTTCTGCTGTTGCCAGGCCCGTTCGCGCTCGTCCCAATGGCGTTCCCTGTACTCGTTTCGATCCTCGTTTTCGCGCATGGCCTGGCACTGACGGAAGCCATCGGTCCAGCCTTCGGCGTATTGCTTGTCCTTGAGGTAGCGCGGGACGTTTTTGCGAAATTCACCGGTAATCGCCCCGGCGGCTTGTCGACCGCTGCTGCAACCGTCATCGAAGCCATCGGCGAACGCCGGCGGATAACCCCTGGCGATCAGATCCTCGTGGGTCGACTGACACCCTGTGATCAGGACCAATAACCCCAACACTCCCACGCAACGCCACATCTCGGACTCCAGGGCCGTTCAACGGCCTATAGGGGAAGTCTAGAAGCGGATTTGTCGGATGGGAGTGAAAGAAAGGTCAAAAGATCAATAGTGATACCACTTCACTTCAAGCATCACTTCGTTTTCAGGTGATGCCAGGTGGCTGAATTCGCGTTGGGCACTCAGGCGCAAACCGAGGTTACGCGACAACTCCCACTGCTGATTCAGGCTCATGCTCCGGCGCACTTCGCCATTGGTGAAGTAATCGCCCTTGGCTTCCAGGCTGAAATTACCCAACGGGTTTTTCCACAGCAGGCCACTGTTGAAGCCTGCCGCCGGGGCAATGAAGCCCGCGAAGTCGTTGTTGTGCTCCACGCGCACGGTGCCCAAGGCGAACCCGAGGATGTCGTCGCTCAGTTGCCAGGTTCCGCCGCCACCACCGTTGACATGACTGACCAGGGTTTCGTCATCATGCTTGCCCGGCACACGCTCCAGGCCGCCGGTGACTTGCCACGACAGCGGCTGCAACAGCGCGTTGCGCGGGGTCAGGGAGCGGATGGTCGCCAGGTCCAGTTGCTGCAACTGCCAGTGATTGCCTTCGTATTGGCGCAGCTTCATCTGCAGGATTTCGATCTGCGCGCCAAGGGGGAAGCTTTCGGCGTTGTCGTTGAGGTCGTGGTAGGCCATGCGCAGGCCATATTCGCCGAAGGCTTTGTCACCCCGGGTGCCGATGCCAGCCTGCCAGGTGCGGGACTCGTGGCCATCCTCAGGCAAGCCAGGTCGCGTAATGTCCAGTTCCGGAGGCGGGTTTTGATTGATCGCGCGCAGCAATTCGAAACTGCGCTGAGCCCGTTGCGGGTCACGTTCCTGACCGTTGGCCCGATAACGCTCCAGACGATAGGCCGCATCGATGATCAGCGCCTGACGCTCGCGCGGTTGCGCCTTGAACGCCGGTTCCTGCAATTGCTTCTGATCGGCGCTGACTTTCAGCACCCACTGCTGCTCTTCATCGGTCAACGGCTGCGCGCGGCTCAGCAGTTCACGCTCGCGGGACGGGCGATATTCGATCGACTCCACCAGCCCGGCCTGTTTCACCGCTTTGACGGTGTCGGTGGGAATGGCGGTCAATGGGAACTGATCGGTCAGCTTCAGGCCCGGCCGCGCCACCTGCAGCAGCTCAAGCAGGCGATAGGAGCAGTTTTCATCGAAGAAGAAGTAGTCGAACTGGATCTGCTTGAGCTCCCAGACATGCTCGACCATGCGCTCGGTTTCCTGCTGGGTCAGGTTCAAGCGGTATTCCCATAGGTCGCGGTTTTCGAGGCTACGGTATTCCGAGAGTTTTTCCTGATAGGGCACCAGTGCAAACAGCCCCGGATAACCACCCATCAGGCCTTTCCACGCGTACAAAATGCTGTTGTCCGACCCTTCGATGTAGGCGCCGAAGTTGATCGCGTAACTCAGCAGCGAGGTCTTGTCGCGCTGCACATCGGCCTGATCGATGCGCAGCAAGGTATGGCCGAACATCGACGACGGGCTGTTCAGGTAGGCGGCCGGGAAAATCATCACCGCACTGTGGGGCGAAACGTCCTTGAACCATTGCTTGAATTCAGCACAGTCCAGCGACGGCAGATCCGTCAGGTCAAGTTGCGCCTTGAGCCAGCGAGTACGGGCCGGATAGACGCATTGCGCATGCTGCTCGCCGGCACTGGTCGGGGCATACAGCGCCTGTACGGTCGCCGCCAGTTCGCGGTCGGGGTGTTCGTTGCCGTCGGAGGCGAGAAAGAATTTTTTGTCGCTGACATAGCTGCGCCAGCCACCGAGCTTGGCGGTTTCGTAATGACCCAGCGAAATCCAGAAGGGGTCGTTGGCCAGTTGCTGCAAACGTTGATTGTCGATGTGGGGCGCGGCGGATAGCGGGGCGCAGACACAGAGCGCCAGCCAGGCAAGGCGTTTGAGCATAGTGAGCAACTTAAGTCGAAAGAAACAAAGACCCAAAGAGGCAGGCGAAAAAGGGCCCGGGTCAAAAAATAAAACCCGCTCCCCAAAGAGAGCGGGACGGGTCGAGCTTAAGCTTGAGTGGCGTACTTGGCCAGACGAGGATCGTTCTTCAGTACGGCCAGGGTGTTGGTATGCACATCCTCAGCGGTCACGTCAGCTTTGCTGAAAATTTGCTGGAAGTGTTGATGAGTCACGGTGGCGAAGTGCGCACGGTCTTCCGGCGCCACACCCAGTACCACGGCGTAAGTGGTCAGCGCTTCACCCTGACCTTTAGCCATGTCTTCGGACAGCTCGTTCATCATGCCATTCATGGCGAGCCAGGATTTGCCGCCATAGGTCAGCGCCGCATTGGTCGAGCAACCGTTGGTACCGGAGGTCATGCCGAAAGTTGCGTTACCTGAGGTGCCGTTGGTGGTGGATGCCAGGAAGTGTGCCGGGGTGCCACGCTGACCTTCGAACAGCATGTTGCCCCAACCGCAGTCCGGACCGCCTGGCGCCTGAGCCATGGCGTTGATGGATACAACGGTGAAGAGAGTACCAAGAAGAATCCGTTTCATAGCTATGTTCTCTTTGTGTGCATACCAATGGACAGGGTGCTGGCCCCTAATGGTGCCAGTGGGCCGGTTATTCGTTCCAGCCGCGCAGTTTGGAGTTTAGGCAGGTTCCAGGGGTTCCGTGATTTTTTGCGAAACATTCCCTGAAAACCTTGATTTTGACCCGCGCGGCCCGAGGATGGGGGCTTGTCTAAGCTTTGGCTTGAGGTGCGCCTTGCCAGTGGGTACGGGCAGCGCCAGAATGCCGTTATCTGCCCCGCCTGATGTAAGGAAGCCCGATGCCTGATCCTGTTGCTGCCAGCTTGCGTCTAGCGCCTGAAGCGCTGACCCGTCCGTTTTCCGCTGAACAGTTCAGCTTCTCTACCACCAATGATCTGGAGCCCTTTCGCGGTGTGCTTGGCCAGGAACGTGCGGTCGAAGCCTTGCAGTTCGGTGTGGCCATGCCGCGCCCCGGTTACAACGTGTTCGTCATGGGCGAGCCCGGCACTGGCCGGTTTTCGTTCGTCAAACGCTACCTCAAGGCCGAAGGCAAACGCCTGCAGACCCCGGCCGACTGGGTCTACGTCAATAATTTCGATGAGCCTCGCGAGCCTCGCGCCCTGGAATTGCCGTCGGGCACCGCCGGCGCCTTCATCGGTGACATCAACGGCTTGATCGACAACCTGCTGGCGACCTTTCCGGCAGTGTTCGAGCACCCGTCCTACCAGCAGAAGAAAAGCGCCATCGATCGCGCCTTCAACCAGCGTTATGACCGTGCGCTGGATGTGATCGAGCGTCTGGCGCTGGAGAAAGACGTCGCGCTCTACCGCGACAGCAGCAACATTGCCTTCACCCCGATGAGCGAAGGCAAGGCCCTGGATGAGGCAGAATTCGCCCAGTTGCCGGAAGCCGAGCGCGAGCGCTTTCATGATGACATTTCCGGGCTCGAAGAGCGGTTGAACGAAGAACTCGCCAGCCTGCCGCAATGGAAGCGCGAGTCGAGCAATCAGCTGCGCCAGCTCAACGAAGAAACCATCACCCTGGCCTTGCAGCCATTGCTGGCGCCGCTGTCGGAAAAGTACGCGGAAAACGCAGGCGTTTGCGGTTACTTGCAAGCGATGCAGGTGTACCTGCTTAAAACGGTGGTCGAGCAACTGGTGGACGACAGCAAGACCGACGCCGTCGCCCGCAAATTGCTTGAAGAGCAATACGCCCCGAGCTTGGTGGTCGGGCATCCGCACAGCGGCGGTGCGCCGGTGGTGTTCGAGCCGCACCCGACCTACGACAACCTGTTCGGCCGCATCGAATACAGCACCGATCAGGGTGCGCTCTACACCACCTATCGGCAGCTGCGACCGGGTGCTTTGCACCGGGCCAACGGCGGTTTCCTGATCCTCGAAGCGGAAAAAATGCTCAGCGAGCCATTCGTGTGGGATGCGCTCAAGCGTGCCTTGCAATCGCGCAAGCTGAAAATGGAATCGCCACTGGGTGAGCTGGGCCGTCTGGCCACCGTGACGCTGACGCCGCAACACATTCCGTTGCAGGTCAAAGTCGTGATCATCGGCGCCCGGCAGCTCTACTACACGCTGCAAGACCTCGATCCGGACTTCCAGGAGATGTTCCGCGTCCTGGTTGATTTCGATGAAGACATTCCGATGGTCGACGAAAGCCTGGAGCAGTTCGCCCAGTTGCTCAAAACCCGTACCTCGGAAGAAGGCATGGCGCCGCTGACCGCGGATGCGGTGGCGCGTCTGGCGACTTACAGCGCACGTCTGGCCGAGCACCAGGGACGTTTGTCGGCACGGATCGGCGATCTGTTCCAACTGGTCAGCGAGGCAGATTTCATTCGTGACCTGGCGGGTGACAAGATGACTGACGCCGGGCACATCGAGCGTGCGCTCAAGGCCAAGGCCACCCGTACCGGGCGCGTTTCGGCGCGGATTCTCGATGACATGCTGGCCGGGATCATTCTGATCGACACCGATGGCGCGGCGGTCGGCAAGTGCAACGGGCTGACGGTACTGGAAGTCGGCGATTCGGCCTTCGGGATACCGGCGCGGATTTCCGCCACGGTGTATCCGGGCGGCAGCGGCATCGTCGACATCGAGCGCGAGGTCAACCTCGGCCAGCCGATTCACTCCAAAGGCGTGATGATCCTCACCGGGTACCTGGGCAGCCGCTATGCCCAGGAATTCCCGTTGGCGATTTCCGCAAGCATCGCCTTGGAGCAGTCCTACGGTTACGTCGACGGCGACAGCGCATCGTTGGGCGAGGCCTGCACGCTGATCTCGGCCTTGTCGAAAACTCCACTCAAGCAGTGCTTTGCGATTACCGGTTCGATCAACCAATTCGGTGAAGTGCAGGCGGTAGGCGGGGTCAACGAGAAGATCGAAGGCTTCTTCCGGCTCTGCGAGGCTCGCGGCCTGACGGGCGAGCAGGGAGCGATCATTCCTCAGGCCAACGTCGCCACGCTGATGCTCGACGAGAAGGTGCTGGCGGCGGTGCGCGCGGGGCAGTTCCATGTCTACGCGGTGCGCCAGGCCGACGAAGCCCTGAGCCTGCTGGTCGGCGAGCCGGCCGGTACGCCGGATGAGAATGGCGACTTTCCCGAGGGCAGCGTCAACGCGCGGGTGGTGGAACGATTGCGGGTGATCGCGGAAATGGTCAGCGAGGAAGACCTCAAAGAGGCCGAAAAGGAGTTGGCGCAGGAAGCATTGCTGGAAGTCAAACCAGCCTGATGTGAAGCAAAAGATCACAGCCTTCGGCAATTCCTACAGGGAAACGCGTTCGGCGTAGGAGCTGCCGCAGGCTGCGATCTTTTCAGCGAAATGCGATCCTCAAAGGATTAGCATTTCGTCACAACTCTGGCGTCAATATTTGCACGGCGACCACTCGGCGCCTTCTGGCCGCGTGCCGCGTGCGAGCTGAACTTTTCTTCTATTCTCTGCTCAAGGATATCGACAGTTATCACTGGATCGAGACAGCCTTCCCGTGGAGGCTGAATACCGGATCTACCGAGGGTCGCCGCCATGTCGCGCAACCTCTGCCTCACCCGTCAATGCCTGGGCCTTGTGACCCGTATCGAATGTGCTATCCGCCCGCTGGCGGGAGATACGGGCATGTGGACCTTGCTTTTTGCCGCCGGAATGGCCGGCGAGCAACCTTCAGCCATCAAGGCTCAAGGCCCGTTCCGTGGGCCGGTCGTGGCTGAATCGATCCTCGACACCATCGTCGAAAGTCTGACCCTGCATGGCTACGAGTTGGCCGATGACCCGCAAATCTGGTGCCTGCACCTGCAAGCCCAGTTGCGAGAGATCAACGGTGGCCGTTTCCACAACCTTGCCGGTCCCGGGTTTCGACCTGAAGGCTGATCCAGGCTATTGATCCAGGTTACCTGGCTCGGTCTTGTCGAGTTTGACCTCGAAACCGTATTGCACGGTGGTGAGGTTGGTTCGCTGATAAGTTTCCAGACGTGTGGGCTGGCCGTAGAAGTAATGCACTGCGAATAACCCCGGACCTTGCGCATTCGCGTCGTGACTGACCGAAAGAATCTCCTTCAGATAGTTGCCACTGTCGTCCTTGGCGAAAAAGCGCCAGTCCTGGTCGGGGAACAGCTTCAGATCAACCACCAACTCATTCCCTTTGAGCGCCAGGCCCTTGGGCAGTTGGTGGGCGTCGTAGGTTTGCTTGTCGACAGTCGCCAGGAACAGCGGCATGGAGCCCACTGCGTAGGCCGGAGTTTCTGCAAACAGATTCAGATCGTAGGTGATGCTGCCGCGTAGCGGGTCGACCTGATACGCCTCCGGTGGCAGCTCGATCGGCCCGTCGCGCCGGCCATTGCTGTCTTGGGTAAAAAACGTCACGGGACTTTCGCCGGGATTGAACGAGGTGCCGAGCAGTTCGTCATTGAAGCTTCTGGGGTGATCGAAATCGATGCGCGCGGCGCTTGGATCATCGATCGACTGGCTGATACTGATGCTTTTTTTCAGTTGGTTCTCGTCCAGCGTCGCACCCTTGAGCCAGGTCGCAGCCTGGTCGTCGTATACCACCACGGGCAAGGCCAGTGGCTGGATGGTTTTTTCCGTCGTGTGCGGGTCGAAGCGGCGTACCGGCAGGTTTAGGTTCTTGCGGGTCACCGTGACCGCCGAGAAGTCCAGCAAGCTGACTTCGAGCGTGTCGATCGGTCCGTTGAAGTACACCTTGGCGTACTGTCGGGTTTGTTGTTTTTCAAAGGCGCGCTGGTCGTCCTCGAGCTGTTTTTCGAACGCTTCGCTCCAGGCTTTCTGCTGTTGCATTTGCGCCAGTTGTTTTTGATAGAACGCAATTTGCGCGGCGGTTTCATTGATCGCGCCCGAGCGCGAGAGGAATTGCCCGGTGGTGTCCCTGGCCTGAACGATCAGCGGGTTGGGCGGTGTATCGCGAACCTCGGGGGCCGGTGGTGCGCTGTTACTGAATTCGATTTCGGCGTGGTTTTTTTCAAGCTTCAGCAGCGTGACACTAAGGTTGTCATTGGTGCGCGTCTGGCCGACGTCCTTTTTTGTCAGGTCGAAGCTGTAGATTCGGCGTGGGGCGATGACCTCCACCTTGCCTTGCAGACTCACCGGTTGTGGCAGGTTCTTCTTGTCCACACCCAGGCCTTCGATGAAGGGGTAGGTCACCGTCAAGTCATCGGGGTTGGTCAGGTTGGAGCTCGACGGGCTCAGCTGGATTCCGGGGTCGGTTTCCGACCATTCCGGCTGAAACGCGATGACGCGCTTGTTGCTGAGGGTCACCGATTGCCATTCCAGGTCATGAGGGAAAAGGAATGCGCCAGGGGTGTTGAAGTGAAGGGGGAATACCGGTTGCAGATCGGTCAGGTAATCTGAGCTGGACTCCTTGTGCAGCACGAGAAGCCCGTTGATGTAGGTGTCGACCAGCGCCTGGGGCGTGGGGTAGTGCTTGAACACGGCGAGGGCATCTTCGCCGTATTCGGTGACCACCGGTTTACTGTCGAGCTTGAGTTGCGCGCGCTCGAGCAGCAGCAGTGAACCGCCGAGTTCGGTCACCACGTCCTTGAGTTTCGGATCCTTGATCGCCTCCAGAGACTTTTCGAACTGCGCGGTCTTTTCTTCGAGGCTGACCTGGCGTTTCTCATCGCTGGGTGAACAACCACCGAGCAGCAATGCGAAGCCAAGTCCGGCACTCATTAAGGGCAATCGCACATCCATTTCCAGTTTTCCTGTCCGATGTCGCTGACCTGTCATTGATCTGGACACTAGCAGAAAAACTTTGTCACACACACGCAGGTTGCGGATTTTCCGGCGGTTTCTGGGTGTAACAGGCGGCTGTTATACTCGCCGCCATTTCCAGCCCCTTGTGTGAGATTCAATGGAACGCTTTATCGAAAATACAATGTACGCCTCCCGCTGGTTGCTGGCGCCGATCTATTTCGGTTTGTCGCTGGGCTTGCTGGCGTTGGCACTGAAATTCTTCCAGGAAGTCATCCACGTCATCCCTAACGTGTTCTCGATGGCCGAGTCGGATCTGATTCTGGTGTTGTTGTCGCTGATCGACATGGCGCTGGTAGGCGGCTTGCTGGTGATGGTGATGATTTCCGGTTACGAGAACTTCGTTTCCGAACTGGACATCGACGACAGCAAGGAAAAACTCAATTGGCTGGGCACCATGGACTCGTCTTCGTTGAAGATGAAGGTCGCGGCTTCCATCGTGGCGATTTCGTCGATCCACCTGCTGCGGATCTTCATGGACGCCAAGAACGTCGATCCCGAGCATTTGCAGTGGTACGTGATCATCCACATGACCTTCGTGGTATCGGCGTTTGCCATGGGTTACCTGGACAAGCTGACCAAGCACTGATCCGCCCTTACTTGCTGCACCGCACCGCCCGTCTGTTGCGAAACAGACGGGCGGTGTCGTTTGTGGCTTGTACTTTGGCGCGTCGAGGCATATCCCTGTAATGATCCTGGCTCGCCACTGCGTGAGGTGCACTCATGAACCTGCAAGAGTTGAATGCCTATGCTGTCGCCGGAAAAATCGATGAGCTGAACCTGATCTCGACGGAAGGCGTGTTCTACGTGCTGGAGGCTCGGATGCATGGCGTGGCGCATCGAGTGCTCGATGCCCATGGCGAGACATTGCGGCTGCGCTCAGTCGAGCATGCGCGTGAAGTGCTTCACGCCTGTCCCAAGTCATTCAACGTTGTACACACTCCGGCTGATGACGAAATGTGCGGTACCAGTGCCGAGGAAAGTCCGAAATTACCAAGCACCTTCCGTTCTGTGTAACAGGGCTGACGCCGCTCATCAACGTGGCGTCATCTGTGCTAGTCTGCTCGCCCTTTTGATTCCGGGCGCTCCGGGATGCGCTGTGCACGCACGGCAAGTTCCAGGGCCGTCCACACAGCGGAGCAGTGTCATGTCCGAAGTAAATCTGTCCACCGACGAAACCCGCGTCAGCTACGGCATTGGCCGTCAGTTGGGCGACCAACTGCGTGACAACCCGCCACCGGGCGTGAGCCTGGACGCAATCCTGGCGGGTCTGACCGACGCGTTCGCCGGCAAGCCAAGCCGTGTGGGTCAGGAAGAAATGTCCGCCAGCTTCAAGGTGATCCGCGAGATCATGCAAGCTGAAGCGGCTGCCAAGGCTGAAGCTGCTGCTGGCGAAGGTTTGGCTTTCCTGGCTGAAAACGCCAAGCGTGAAGGCATCACTACTCTGGCTTCGGGCCTGCAATTTGAAGTGCTGACTCAAGGTGAAGGCGCCAAGCCAACCCGTGAAGATCAAGTACGCACTCACTACCACGGCACTCTGATCGACGGCACTGTGTTCGACAGCTCCTACGAGCGCGGCCAGCCTGCAGAATTCCCGGTAGGCGGCGTTATCGCTGGCTGGACCGAAGCCCTGCAACTGATGAACGCGGGCAGCAAATGGCGTCTGTACGTGCCGAGCGAACTGGCTTACGGCGCTCAAGGCGTTGGCAGCATTCCGCCGCACAGCGTACTGGTATTCGACGTCGAACTGCTCGACGTTCTGTAATCCCGGTGTTGGAGCTGGCCCGCTCCTGCAGGGCCAGCTCCGGCATTTTTACAAATGATCTTCATACCTCGAACTTGGTATTCAGGTCATGACTCGGGCGCAACGCCCGGGCATAGCAAAACAGAAATAGATTGCGCACCAGTTCCTTGAGTACCACCGGCTCACTGGAACTCAGGCCATTGACGTCCAGATCACCCTGATCCTGCAGCTCGTTCAAGGCTTCTTCTTCAAGCACCGCACAGACTTCCCCGGTTTCCCGATGCAGGATTCTGAGGTAGGGATGTGGGCGGTCCAGCCAGGCATCGATCAAATAAGTCATGGGTCTCATCTCCATTGATTGGTTTCAATGAGAATAATTCCTATTCATTAAATAGCAAGGGCCTATTGGCGGTTTGCGTTTTTTATCGGGTAAGGATTGCGTAAGGTCAAAACGGCTGGTGTTTGGCTATTGCGAGGAGTGTTGGGTGACGCGGGGAAGGGCGAAGCACCATCCCACGCCAGGCGCGGGATGGAGTACAAAAGGCTCAGACTTTTCTGACGAACTCGGATTTGAGTTTCATCGGGCCGATGCCGTCGATCTTGCAGTCGATGTCGTGGTCGCCATCGCACAGGCGGATGTTCTTGACCTTGGTGCCGACCTTGACCACCAGGGAAGTGCCTTTGACCTTGAGGTCCTTGATCACGGTGATGGTATCGCCGTCCTGCAGGACGTTGCCGACCGAGTCCTTTTTCACGGTGTCGTCGGACGCTACTTCGGCTTCGCCGTTGGCGGACCACTCATGGGCGCACTCCGGGCAGATCAGCTGTGCGCCGTCTTCGTAGGTGTATTCGGAATTGCATTTCGGGCAGGGTGGCAACGTGCTCACTAAAGCTCCTTGGATTCAGGATGGCTAAAAAGCGCACATTATATAGGGATTTATCGCTGGAGGGAGCCAACAGCAAAAGATCAAAAGATCGCAGCCTCGCTCCGCTCGGCAGCTCCTACAGGAATGTTGACTAATGCGGTCACCGTAGGAGCTGTCGAGCGGAGCGAGGCTGCGATCTTTTGTTGTGAAATCAGTGCGTGCGAGCGACCGCAAACTCACTCAATTCCACCAGCGCATCGCGGTATTCGCTGGCGGGCAGGGCGTCGAGGCACTTGATCGCACGGGCCACGTAGTCGCGGGCCAGTTGCGCGGTGTAATCCAGCGAGCCGGAAGCTTCGACCGCTTCGCGAATGCTTTCCAGGTCTTCGATGCCACCTTTCTGGATCGCCTGACGAACCAGCGCGGCCTGCTCCGGAGTGCCTTCGCGCATGGTGTAGATCAGCGGCAGCGTCGGCTTGCCCTCGGCCAGGTCGTCACCGACGTTCTTGCCCAGGGTCTCGGCATCGCCACGGTAGTCCAGCAGGTCGTCGACCAGTTGGAAGGCTACGCCCAGGTGATCGCCGAAGGTGCGCAGCGCTTCGCTCTGTTCCAGCGAGGCACCGGCCAGGGCCGCGGCACTGTGGGTCGAAGCCTCGAAGAGCATCGCGGTTTTGCCGCGAATGACTTCCATGTAGGTTTCTTCGGTGGTGCTGGCGTCGCGGACCTTCGACAGCTGTAGCACCTCGCCTTCAGCGATGATGCGCGTGGCTTGCGAAAGGATCTTCATCACCGGCATGGAGCCCAGTTCGACCATCATTTCGAAAGAACGCGAATACAGGAAGTCGCCGACCAGCACGCTCGGCGCGTTGCCCCACATGGCATTGGCGGTCGAACGGCCACGGCGCATGCCGGACATGTCGACGACGTCGTCGTGCAGCAGGGTGGCGGTGTGCAGGAACTCGATGGTCGCGGCCAGCAGGCGCAGGTCATCGCCTTCGCGGCCCAGTGCCTTGCCGCATAGCAGTACGAGCAAGGGACGCAGGCGTTTACCGCCAGCCGAGGTAATGTAGTCGCCGATTTTCGATACCAGCGGCACTCGGGAAGTCAGCTGCTTCTTGATGATGCCGTCGACGGCGCTAAAATCGTCCGCCACCGCGCGGTAGAAAGCTTGGGGTTGCATCAGCGACAGTTGCTCCAGAAGGGTTGCGCGGCATGCTAGGACCCACGTCCGGGCCTGTCAAGGCGCGATGGACGGCCACTTGCAACGCCAGAGTAGCTTGCGTACAATCGCGCACCCTGAACTTCCTGGGCAGCACCTGCCTTACGCAATTGCAAACAGGCCTTCCAGCCTTATGCAGCCATGCCAGCCAATACCTCTTCTTATAAAGAGCTGGGTGAGCAGGATTATCGGAGAAATACCATGTCTTATGCAGTAATCGTTACTGGTGGCAAGCAGTACAAAGTTGCTCCAGGTGAATACCTGAAGATCGAAAAACTGGAAATCGCTACCGGCGAATCCGTAACTTTTGATCGCGTTCTGTTGGTTGCCAATGGCGACGACGTGAATATCGGCGCTCCAGTTGTTCCTGGCGCTACCGTTGTGGCTGAAGTGATCTCCCAAGGTCGTCACGATAAAGTCCGCATCATCAAGTTCCGTCGCCGTAAGCACCACATGAAGCGTATGGGCCACCGCCAGTGGTACACCGAGATCAAAATCACCGGTATTCAGGCTTAATCAGCCTAATTCCTCACTAGGAGAATTGAACTCATGGCACACAAAAAAGCTGGTGGTAGTACCCGTAACGGTCGCGACTCAGAAGCCAAACGCCTTGGCGTGAAGATGTATGGCGGCCAGGTCATCAAGGCCGGTAACATCATCGTGCGTCAGCGCGGCACCCAATTCCACGCTGGCTACGGCGTTGGCATGGGTAAAGATCACACCCTCTTCGCGAAAATCGAAGGCGTGATCAAGTTTGAAGTAAAAGGCGCCTTCGGTCGTCGTTACGTGAGCGTCGTCGCAGCTTAATTGCGCGATCGCTGGAAAAGCCCTGTCTTGCGACGGGGCTTTTTCGTTTGTGGGGTGAGTCTCTTGCAAAGCTGTTTGTGATGGGCTCCAGCGCTGTATTGGCGGTCGTTGATTGAGGTCGCTGCGCTCATTTTTGCAAGAGTCTTATGTCTTGGTTGTTTTTCGGCTCGTCCGTATGGCGAGAGGCGTTTTGTTATGAAGTTTGTTGATGAAGTATCGATTCGAGTAAAGGCCGGCGACGGTGGCAACGGTTGCATGAGTTTCCGTCGAGAGAAATTCATTGAAAACGGCGGCCCGAACGGCGGCGACGGTGGTGATGGCGGTTCCATCTACATGATGGCCGACGAAAACCTGAACACCCTGGTCGACTACCGTTACACCCGGCACTTCGATGCCGAGCGCGGTTCCAACGGTGGCAGCACCGACTGCACCGGCAAAAAAGGTGAGGATCTGATCCTGCGGGTGCCGGTCGGTACCACAGTGATCGACTCTGCCACCCAGGAAGTCATTGGCGACCTGACCAAGGCCGGCCAGAAGCTGATGGTGGTTCAGGGCGGCTGGCACGGTCTGGGTAACACTCGTTTCAAATCCAGTACCAACCGTGCGCCGCGCCAGACCACGCCGGGCAAGCCGGGTGAGCAGCGCGACCTGAAGCTGGAAATGAAGGTGTTGGCGGACGTCGGTCTGCTCGGTTTGCCGAACGCTGGCAAAAGTACTTTCATTCGCTCGGTGTCGGCCGCCAAGCCGAAAGTCGCTGACTACCCGTTCACCACATTGGTGCCGAACCTGGGTGTGGTCAGTGTCGATCGCTGGAAGAGCTTCGTGGTCGCGGATATTCCGGGTCTGATCGAAGGTGCTTCCGACGGCGCAGGCCTGGGGATTCGCTTCCTCAAGCACTTGTCGCGTACGCGTCTGCTGCTGCACCTCGTCGACATGGCGCCGCTGGATGACACCAGCGCGCCGGATGCTGCTGAAGTGATCGTCAGCGAGCTGACCAAGTTCAGCCCGTCCCTGGCTGAGCGTGATCGCTGGCTGGTGCTGAACAAGTGCGACCAGATCCTTGAGGAAGAGCACGATGCTCGCGTCAAGGAGATCGTTGATCGTCTGGAATGGACTGGTCCGGTCTATGTGATCTCGGCGATCGCCAAGCAAGGCACCGAGCGTCTGTGCCACGACATCATGCGTTACCTGGAAGATCGCGCCGATCGCCTGGCTAACGACCCGGCCTACAAGGAAGAGTTGGCTGAACTCGATCGGCGCATCGAAGATGAAGCGCGCGCCCAGTTGCAGGCGCTGGACGATCAGCGTGCCCTGCGCCGCAGCGGCGTGAAGTCGGTCCATGACATCGGTGACGACGATTGGGACGAAGAAGATGTGGATGACGAAGACGGTCCGGAAATCATTTACGTGCGTGACTGATTCGTTGCGATAAACTTAAGCGCCGCTCACTGGAGCGGCGTTTTAGTATCTGGAAATCGACTGTTGGTCACGAAGAACCACGAATAACGTCACGGGCAGTGCCAGGTCGCGCTGCCCTCAAGCTAAGGTTGAAGATGATGCGGAGCAAGGTGACAGGTGCGCAGCGTTGGGTCGTGAAGATCGGCAGCGCTTTGCTGACGGCGGACGGCAAGGGCCTGGATCGCGCGGCAATGGGTGTCTGGGTCGAGCAGATGGTTGCCCTGCATGAGGCGGGCGTTGAGCTGGTGCTGGTGTCCTCTGGGGCAGTGGCGGCGGGCATGAGCCGTCTGGGCTGGACCTCACGACCCAGTGCGATGCACGAGTTGCAAGCGGCTGCCGCCATCGGTCAGATGGGGTTGGTGCAGGCCTGGGAGTCGAGCTTCGCCGAACATGGTCGGCATACCGCACAGATTCTCCTGACTCACGACGATTTGTCCGACCGCAAGCGCTACCTGAATGCTCGTAGCACCCTGCGTGCGCTGGTCGAGTTGAAAGTGATCCCGGTGATCAATGAAAACGACACCGTGGTCACTGACGAAATCCGTTTCGGCGACAACGACACGTTGGCGGCGCTGGTGGCGAATCTGGTCGAAGCCGATTTGCTGGTGATCCTCACCGATCGCGATGGCATGTTCGATGCTGATCCACGCAACAATCCCGACGCCAAGCTGATTTACGAGGCGCGGGCCGACGATCCGGCGCTCGATGCGGTAGCAGGTGGCACTGGCGGCGCGCTGGGGCGTGGCGGCATGCAGACCAAGCTGCGCGCTGCGCGTCTGGCGGCGCGCTCCGGTGCGCACACCATCATCGTTGGCGGGCGTATTGAGCGAGTGCTGGATCGCCTCAAGGCTGGCGAGCGCATCGGCACTTTGCTGTCGCCTGAGCGCGGCATGCTGGCGGCCCGCAAACAGTGGCTGGCCGGGCATCTGCAAACTCGCGGCACGCTGGTGCTGGACGCGGGTGCGGTGACCGCGCTGTCCCAAGGCAATAAAAGTTTGCTGCCGGTAGGTGTAAAGCTGGTCCAGGGCAGCTTCCGTCGCGGCGAAATGGTGGTCTGTGTGGCGCCGGACGGTCGTGAAATCGCCCGTGGCCTGGCTAACTACAGTGCTCTGGAAGCACAAAAAATCATCGGTCAGTCGTCTGAGGCGATTATCGGTCTGTTGGGTTACATGGCGGAGCCGGAGCTGGTTCACCGGGATAACCTGATTCTGGTCTGAAGGAATACCTGAATGCGTGTGGCAAAAGGATTGTTGGGCTTGTTGTTGGCGATGCCGCTGCTGGCCTCGGCCGAGGAAATTGGCCAGGTGTCGACGGTGTTCAAATTCGTCGGCCCGAACGACCGTATCGTTGTCGAGGCGTTTGATGATCCGAAGGTGGAGGGCGTGACCTGTTACTTGTCGCGCGCCAAGACGGGTGGCGTGAAAGGTGGTCTGGGATTGGCCGAGGATCGCGCTGAAGCGTCTATTGCATGTCGCCAGGTCGGGCCGATCAACTTCAAGGGTGAGCTCAAGGATGGCGAGGAGGTGTTCAAGGAGCGCACCTCGCTGGTATTCAAGACTATGCAGGTGGTGCGATTCCTCGACAAGAAGCGCAATACCCTGGTGTATCTGGTCTACAGCGATCGTTTGATCGAGGGCAGTCCGCAGAATGCGGTGACGGCGATTCCGATTCTGCCGTGGACTCACGCCCAGTAATCTGACGCAGGTCCAGGTGTGGGGGCGAGCAGGCTCGCTCCCACATTTTTTTGCGTATCACCTGCTAAATCGCAGGCAATAAAAAACCGACCCTGAGGTCGGTTTTTTAACGAGCGCGTCGCTTAGGCAGCAGCGGCAACGTTCAGGGCCTTGACGTGGCCATTCAGACGGCTCTTATGGCGAGCAGCTTTGTTCTTGTGGATGATGCCTTTATCGGCCATACGGTCGATAACTGGCACGGCCAGAACGTAAGCAGCTTGAGCTTTAGCAGCGTCTTTTGCGTCGATGGCTTTAACTACATTCTTGATGTAGGTACGAACCATGGAACGCAGGCTGGCGTTGTGGCTGCGACGCTTCTCAGCCTGTTTTGCACGTTTTTTGGCGGAAGGTGTGTTGGCCACCGTCGAGCTCCTCGAAAGACTTTTTAGGAAATAGCAAACAAAATAGGCCGCGAATCATGCCGATGAGTTGATGGCTTGTCAAGGGCGGAAGAGACGTTCCGCTAAGTGGCCGGTTCCGGCCCCATGAAAACTACTGCGCTCGGCAATACAGCGTTGAAAGCAGACTCGAAATGCTCATTGACTAAAGTCAACTCCGCTTTCTCGCCTGCTTTCGCCTTGTCTTGCCTTCGCTCGCTACGTTTTCAAGGGGGCGGTGCGCTGGATATTTCTTTCCGGCGCGCGACCTGTAAACTCGCGAGCTTTGGCTCTGTGCTGTTGCGGCGCGGAGTATCGCATAAGTGGGCGCGTTGTTCGCCTGCTGTTTATCGACAGGCACAAACTCTTTCAATGAATCTACTCAAATCGTTGGCCGCTGTCAGCTCTATCACGATGCTTTCCCGGGTGTTGGGGTTTGTTCGTGACACTCTAATCGCCCGTGCATTTGGTGCCGGAATGGCGACCGACGCCTTCTTTATCGCCTTCAAACTGCCCAATCTGCTGCGGCGGATCTTTGCCGAAGGGGCGTTTTCCCAGGCCTTTGTGCCGATTCTTGCCGAATACAAAAGCCAGAAGGGCGAGGAGGCAACGCGGACCTTCATTGCCTACGTCTCAGGCCTGCTGACACTGGTACTGGCGCTGGTCACTGCGTTGGGCATGCTCGCCGCCCCTTGGGTCATCTGGGCCACGGCACCGGGTTTCGTCGATTCTCCTGAAAAATTCCGGCTGACAACCGATCTGCTGCGGGTCACTTTCCCTTATATATTGCTGATCTCCCTGTCATCGTTGGCCGGGGCGATCCTCAACACCTGGAACCGCTTCTCGGTGCCAGCCTTCGTGCCGACCCTGCTCAATGTCAGCATGATCATCTTTGCGGTATTCCTGACGCCGTATTTCGATCCGCCGGTGATGGCGCTGGGCTGGGCCGTTCTGGTGGGTGGGCTGGCGCAGTTGCTCTATCAACTGCCGCACCTGAAAAAAATCGGCATGCTGGTACTGCCGCGTTTGAACCTGCGCGATAGCGGTGTCTGGCGAGTCATGAAACAGATGCTGCCCGCGATCATCGGGGTTTCTGTGAGTCAGATTTCGCTGATCATCAATACTATTTTTGCCTCGTTCCTGGTGGCCGGTTCCGTGTCCTGGATGTATTACGCCGACCGCCTGATGGAGTTGCCATCCGGCGTGCTGGGTGTGGCGCTGGGCACGATTTTGTTGCCGACCCTGGCCAAGACCTATGCCAGTCAGGATCGCCACGAATACTCGCGAATCCTCGATTGGGGGCTGCGCCTGTGCTTCATGCTGGTGTTGCCGTGCGCCCTGGCGCTGGGGATTCTGTCTGAGCCGCTGACGGCCTCACTGTTCCAGTACGGCCAGTTCAGTGCTTTCGATGCGGCCATGACCCAGCGTGCGTTGATCGCTTATTCCGTCGGCTTGCTGGGGATTATTGTGATTAAAGTGCTGGCACCGGGCTTTTATGCGCAACAAAACATCCGCACCCCGGTAAAAATCGCGATTTTCACCTTGATTGTCACCCAGCTGTTCAACCTGGTGCTGATCGGTCCGCTGGCGCACGCCGGCCTGGCCCTGGCCATCAGTGCGGGTGCCTGCATCAACGCCGGTTTGCTGTTTTATCAACTGCGCAAGCAGCAGATGTATCAGCCGCAACCGGGCTGGGCGAAGTTCGGGCTTAAATTGCTGGTGGCGGTAGCGGTGATGTCTGCAGTATTGCTGGGTGCGATGCACTTTATGCCGGCCTGGGGGCAGGGGCCGATGCTTGAGCGGCTGCTGCGTCTGGGTGCATTGGTGATCGCAGGCGTCGTGGCGTATTTCGGCATGTTGCTGTTGATGGGCTTCCGTTTGCGCGACTTCAATCGCAAGGCCTTGAGCTGAAGACGTTATCTCGATAATCATGGGCGAACCGGCAGTTTTGTCGGCTCGATTACTTTGGGTTACGGTGTTGCCTGTCGTCGGCCGCCGGGTGTGGTTATAATCGACCACTTTATGAGCAAGAAGCGCGTTATGCAGCTGGTTCGAGGTCTCCACAACCTGCGCCCCCAGCATCGGGGCTGTGTCGCCACTATTGGCAACTTTGACGGTGTTCACCGTGGCCACCAGGCTATCCTGGTCCGGCTGCGAGAGCGTGCGCTCGAGTTGGGCGTGCCCAGCTGCGTGGTGATTTTCGAGCCGCAGCCGCGGGAGTTCTTCGCTCCGGAAACCGCCCCGGCCCGTCTGGCTCGTCTGCGGGACAAACTGCAGTTGTTGGCCGAAGAAGGTGTCGACCGGGTGTTGTGCCTGGCTTTCAACCATCGCCTGAGCAAACTCAGCGCCAGGGAGTTCGTCGATACCATTCTGGTGGACGGCCTCGGCGTGCAGCATCTGGAAGTCGGTGACGATTTCCGGTTTGGCTGCGACCGGCTGGGGGATTTCGACTACTTGCAACAGGCCGGCGTCCTTCAGGGCTTTACCGTCGAAGCAGCGCAGACCGTCGAGCTGGACGGCATTCGTGTCAGCAGCACTCAGGTCCGC
Organism: Pseudomonas sp. Pseusp11; assembly: GCF_047304405.1. NCBI lineage: Bacteria > Pseudomonadati > Pseudomonadota > Gammaproteobacteria > Pseudomonadales > Pseudomonadaceae > Pseudomonas > Pseudomonas sp. Pseusp11. The sequence continues at coordinate 22,059 of NZ_JBGLZF010000004.1, read as the reverse complement.
AATGCTCTGGCGGCTGCCGATTTCGCCTTGGCCGAGCAACTGCTCGGTCGCCCGTACCGGATTGCCGGGCGGGTCCTGCACGGCCAGAAGCTGGCGCGCCAGCTGGGTACGCCCACGGCCAACGTGCAACTCAAGCGTCGTCGTGTGCCGTTGAGCGGGGTTTACCTGGTCAGCGTCGACATCGATGGCAAGACCTGGCCAGGCGTCGCCAATATTGGTGTGCGGCCAACGGTCGAAGGGGATGGCAAAGCCCACCTCGAAGTGCACCTTTTAGATTTTGCCGGCGATCTGTATGACCGGCGTTTGACGGTGGTTTTCCACCACAAGCTGCGTGAAGAGCAGCGTTTCGCCTCTCTGGAGGCGCTTAAGACGGCGATCAATGCGGATATCGCCGCCGCCCGTGCCCTGTCGCACCTAGCGCCAATCGCTAATGAAGAGCCTTAAATGACCGACTATAAAGCCACGCTAAACCTTCCGGACACCGCCTTCCCAATGAAGGCCGGCCTGCCTCAGCGCGAACCGCAGATTCTGCAGCGCTGGGACAGCATTGGCCTGTACGGTAAGTTGCGCGAGATTGGCAAGGATCGTCCGAAGTTCGTACTGCACGACGGTCCTCCGTACGCCAACGGCACGATTCACATCGGTCATGCGCTGAACAAGATTCTCAAGGACATGATCATCCGCTCGAAAACCCTGTCGGGTTTCGACGCACCTTATGTTCCGGGCTGGGACTGCCACGGTCTGCCGATCGAGCACAAAGTCGAAGTGACCCATGGCAAGAACCTGGGCGCCGACAAGACCCGCGAACTGTGCCGTGCCTACGCCACCGAGCAGATCGAAGGCCAGAAGTCCGAATTCATCCGTCTGGGCGTGTTGGGCGACTTCGCCAACCCGTACAAGACTATGGACTTCAAAAACGAGGCCGGTGAAATCCGCGCCCTGGCGGAAATCGTCAAGGGTGGCTTCGTGTTCAAGGGCCTGAAGCCTGTGAACTGGTGCTTTGACTGCGGTTCGGCCCTGGCTGAAGCGGAAGTCGAGTACGAGAACAAAAAATCCGCGACCATCGATGTGGCGTTCCCGATCGCCGACGAAGCCAAACTGGCGGCCGCGTTCGGTCTGCCATCGTTGGGCAAACCTGCTTCGATCGTGATCTGGACCACCACCCCGTGGACCATCCCGGCCAACCAGGCGCTGAACGTTCACCCGGAGTTCAACTACGCCCTGGTCGACGTCGGCGACAAGCTGCTGGTACTGGCTGAAGAACTGGTCGAATCCTGCCTGGCCCGCTACAGCCTGGAAGGTTCGGTGATCGCCACCACCACCGGTAAAGCGCTGGAACTGATCAACTTCCGTCACCCGTTCTACGATCGCCTGTCGCCGGTTTACCTGGCCGACTACGTTGAGCTGGGCGCGGGCACCGGCGTGGTTCACTCCTCGCCAGCCTACGGTGTAGACGACTTCGTGACCTGCAAGAAGTACGGCATGGTCAACGATGACATCATCAATCCGGTGCAAAGCAATGGCGTGTATGTGCCATCGCTGGAGTTCTTCGGCGGCCAGTTCATCTGGAAGGCCAACCCGGCCATCGTCGACAAACTGACCGAAGTCGGCGCGCTGCTGCACACCACCACCATCGAACACAGCTACATGCACTGCTGGCGTCACAAGACCCCGCTGATCTACCGCGCCACCGCGCAGTGGTTCATCGGCATGGACAAAGAGCCGACGGCTGGCGACACCCTGCGCAAACGCGCGATCAAAGCCATCGAAGACACCAAATTCGTCCCGGCCTGGGGCCAGGCGCGTCTGCACTCGATGATCGCCAACCGTCCGGACTGGTGCATCTCCCGTCAGCGCAACTGGGGTGTGCCGATCCCGTTCTTCCTGAACAAGGAAAGCGGCGAACTGCACCCACGCACCGTCGAACTGATGGAAATCGTCGCCCAGCGCGTCGAAGTCGAAGGCATCGAAGCCTGGTTCAAGATGGACGCCGCCGAGTTGCTCGGTGACGAAGCGCCGCTGTACGACAAGATCAGCGACACCTTGGACGTCTGGTTCGACTCGGGCACCACGCACTGGCACGTCCTGCGTGGTTCGCACCCGATGGGCCATGAGGCCGGTCCACGCGCCGACCTGTACCTGGAAGGCTCGGACCAGCACCGCGGCTGGTTCCACTCGTCGTTGCTGACCGGTTGCGCCATCGACGACCACGCACCGTACCGCGAACTGCTGACCCACGGCTTCACCGTCGACGAATCCGGTCGCAAAATGTCCAAGTCCCTGGGCAACGTGATCGCGCCGCAGAAGGTCAACGACACCCTGGGCGCCGACATCATGCGTCTTTGGGTCGCTTCCACCGATTACTCGGGTGAAATGGCGGTTTCCGAGCAGATCCTGCAACGCAGTGCGGACGCTTACCGGCGTATCCGTAACACCGCGCGCTTCCTGCTTTCCAACCTGACCGGTTTCAACCCGGCCACCGACATCCTGCCGGCCGAAGAAATGCTCGCCCTGGACCGTTGGGCCGTGGACCGCACCCTGCTGCTGCAACGCGAGCTGCAAGAGCACTACGGCGAATACCGCTTCTGGAACGTTTACTCCAAGATCCACAACTTCTGCGTGCAGGAGTTGGGCGGTTTCTACCTGGACATCATCAAGGACCGCCAGTACACCACTGGCGCCGACAGCAAGGCCCGTCGTTCGTGCCAGACCGCGCTGTTCCACATCAGCGAAGCGCTGGTGCGCTGGATCGCGCCGATCCTGGCGTTCACCGCCGACGAGCTGTGGCAGTACCTGCCGGGCGAGCGTAACGAGTCTGTGATGCTCAACACCTGGTACGAAGGCCTGAGCGAATTGCCGGAAGGCTTCGAGCTGGACCGCGACTACTGGGAGCGGATCATGGCGGTGAAGGTGGCGGTCAACAAGGAAATGGAAATCCAGCGCGCAGCCAAGGCCGTCGGTGGCAACCTGCAAGCCGAAGTGACGCTGTTCGCCGAAGACGCGCTGAGCGCCGACCTGGCCAAGCTGAGCAACGAACTGCGTTTCGTGCTGATCACTTCGACCGCCAGTGTTGCGCCATTGGTGCAGGCACCGGCCGATGCCGTGGTCACCGAAGTCAGCGGCCTGAAGCTCAAGATCGTCAAGTCGGCTCACGCCAAGTGCGCCCGTTGCTGGCACTGCCGTGAAGACGTCGGCGTGAACCCGGAGCATCCGGAAATCTGCGGTCGTTGCGTCGACAACATCAGCGGTGCGGGCGAGGTTCGTCACTATGCCTAATGCGGCTGGCCGTTTCGGACGGCTGAGCTGGCTCTGGTTGAGTTTGCTGGTCCTGGTCATCGACCAGGCCAGCAAGTTCTACTTCGAAGGCAAGCTCGAGATGTACCAGCAAATCGTGGTGATTCCCGATTTGTTCAGCTGGACCCTGGCCTACAACACTGGCGCGGCGTTCAGCTTCCTGGCCGATAGCTCGGGCTGGCAGCGCTGGCTGTTCGCCCTGATCGCGGTGGTGGTCAGTGCGGTGCTGGTGATCTGGCTCAAGCGCTTGGGGCGCAACGAAACCTGGCTGGCGATTGCGCTGGCCCTGGTGCTGGGTGGCGCGCTGGGCAATCTGTACGACCGCATTGCCTTGGGCCATGTGATCGATTTCATTCTGGTGCATTGGCAGAACCGCTGGTATTTCCCGGCGTTCAACTTTGCTGACAGTGCCATTTCTGTCGGTGCCGTGATGCTCGCGCTGGATATGTTCAAAAGTAAGAAGACCGGAGAAACCGTTCATGACTGAACAGGTATTGGCTGAACAACGTATCGGCCAGAACACGGAAGTCACCTTGCACTTTGCATTGCGCCTGGAGAACGGCGACACCGTCGACAGCACGTTCGATAAAGCCCCGGCGACCTTCAAGGTCGGCGACGGCAACCTGTTGCCAGGCTTCGAGGCCGCGCTGTTCGGCTTCAAGGCCGGCGACAAGCGCAGCCTGTCCATCGAGCCGGAAAACGCTTTTGGCCAGCCTAACCCGCAAAACGTGCAGATCATCCCGCGCTCGCAGTTCCAGGACATGGAACTGTCGCCAGGATTGCTGGTGATCTTCAATGATGCGGCCAATACCGAGCTGCCAGGCGTGGTGAAGGAATTCGATGACGCGCAAGTGACCATCGACTTCAACCACCCGCTCGCCGGTAAGACCTTGACCTTTGACGTCGAGATCATCAACGTCAAGGCGCTGTAAAGTTGTGGGAGCGAGCCACAGCAGGCTCGCTCCCACAGTTGGTTTTTCACTGTTTTCGCTATTTCTTGCGCGCAAGACACGAGGCACAGCATGCAAATCAAACTCGCCAACCCCCGTGGCTTCTGCGCCGGTGTGGACCGGGCGATCGAAATCGTCAACCGCGCCCTGGAAGTCTTCGGGCCGCCGATTTATGTGCGCCACGAAGTGGTCCACAACAAATTCGTCGTCGAAGACCTGCGTGCCCGTGGGGCGATCTTCGTCGAGGAACTGGATCAGGTGCCGGACGACGTGATCGTGATCTTCAGCGCCCACGGCGTTTCCCAGGCCGTGCGTACCGAAGCCACAGGTCGTGGCCTTAAAGTGTTCGACGCGACCTGCCCGCTGGTGACCAAGGTGCACATCGAAGTCGCGCGTTACAGCCGCGACGGTCGGGAATGCATCCTCATCGGCCATGCCGGCCATCCGGAAGTCGAAGGCACCATGGGCCAGTACGATGGCAGCAATGGTGGCGCGATCTATCTGGTCGAAGACGAGAAAGATGTCGCCGAGTTGCAGGTGAACAACCCTGAAAAGCTGGCCTTCGTTACCCAGACCACCCTGTCCATGGACGACACCAGTCGAGTGATCGACGCCCTGCGTACACGTTTCCCGGCGATCGGCGGTCCGCGCAAGGACGACATCTGCTACGCCACGCAAAACCGTCAGGACGCTGTCAAGCAACTGGCGGACGAGTGCGACGTGGTGCTGGTGGTTGGCAGCCCGAACAGCTCCAACTCCAATCGTCTGCGTGAACTGGCCGAACGCATGGCCACCCCGGCCTATCTGATCGACGGTGCCGAAGACCTGCAAAAGAGCTGGTTCGACGGTGTCGAGCGTATTGGCATCACGGCCGGTGCCTCCGCTCCGGAAGTGCTGGTACGTGGCGTGATCCAGCAATTGCAGGCCTGGGGTGCCACGGGTGCCGATGAACTGGCTGGTCGCGAGGAGAACATCACCTTCTCCATGCCTAAAGAGCTGCGCGTGCGTTCGCTGCTGTAATACTTTTCGCCTTTCGACACAGCGCCTGCTCAGCCTTATGGTTGGCCAGGCGCACTCGACCGCTCGCCGCCAGCACCACCTGGAGCTGGCTGACCGGCTCGCGAGCCGAACAAATATGTAGCGTCCCTGCCTGAAATGCCCGTTCGGGCATCAGCGGTTGGCCCAGACTGCTGAAACGCACGAAGCGCCTGACCGGCCAATTGCCGACAATCGGCACCCGAGTGCTACTCATGTGCTCAACCAGCAGCGGATTGCTGTTGTCTTCCGGGCCTTTGCCGCTGATATCCAGAATGATCCGCCAGCCTTGGCTCCAGTCGCCGTTGATAGCGTGAATCACCACGCTCTGATTGCGGGTGATGGCAGTCGTTCTGGCTGTGCGTATACCACTGACAATCGACTGCGCCGCTTGCTCCCGATGGTTTGATTCTGTCAGGGCCGCAAATGCCGGGCTGACCAGGTGCAGAACAATCCCGACAATTGTCAGTCCCATGAGCAGTCCGATCAGGCTGAAACCTTGCTGATGCATGTCATCTCCCTCCATGGAGTGCTGCGGCCCGCGCGATTCTTGCGCGAGTAATGGCAAAACAACCGTACATCTGTCGGTCGAATGTTCTAGCGTGTAGAAGCAGGTATAGCCGACGGCAACGGAGGGCACTGATGGATCATCGTACAAAAGGTTTCACGCTGATCGAGCTGCTGGTCACGCTCGCGGTGTTTCTGATCCTGATTACCCTGGCCGTTCCGGCGTTCACCCGCTCGGTGCAAAGCAACAAGGCCGACACCGAGGTCGGCGACTTGCAACGGGCACTCAATTACGCACGGCTTGAGGCGATTGATCGGGGCCTCACCACTAGGATTCGCCCGACCGCCGGCGGCAGTGTCTGGACCGGCGAGCTGAGCGTTTATGACGGTACTGGCAATCCGGCCAATGTATTGCGGGTTGTTCCAGCGATGAGCAGCGGAGCAACTCTGACGCTAACCTCAGGAGTGACCGCGATTGATTTCAACAATCTCGGCGGTTTGGCGGCGCCGTCCACGGCGGTGGTGATCAGTTATGTGCTGGGGGCGCAAAGCAGGACGCTGAATGTGTGTTTGAACGGACGAATTCTATTGGGTGGAAGTTGCGGATGAGGGGTTGGAGCAAGCGTGCACAGGAGGGCATGACGCTGATCGAGGTATTGGTCGCGTTGTTGGTGCTGGCTGTGGGTCTGTTGGGCGCGGCGGCGATTCAGCTCAATGCGTTGAAGTACACCGACAGCTCGCGGATGACCAGTCAGGCGAGTTTTATCGCCTACGACATGATGGACCGCATCCGCGCCAACTCCGGCGCCGATTACACCGTCACGCCACCGACCTCGGGCAACCTGAGCGTGGCCCGGGATCAGGACCTCTACGACTTCACTACCAATATCATCAATTTCGGCGGCGCCACGGCCACCGGCAGCATCGTCCGCAACCAGCGGGTGTACACCATCACCATTACCTGGGACGACTCCCGGGCCGCCAATATCGCCGATTCGCGCCGCAGTTTCGTCCTCACCAGCCGCGCCACCGTTGATCCGGCGACGACACCATGAACAGAACCAGCAGAGGTTTCGGCCTGATCGAATTGCTGATCGCCCTGGCATTGAGCCTGATCGTGATCCTGGGCGTGGCGCAGATTTTCATCGCGGCCAAAAACACCTACGTCAGCCAGAGCACTGCCGCCGGCATGCAGGAAGATGCACGGTTCGTCCTGAGCAAGATGATTCAGGAAATTCGCATGGTCGGCATGTTCGGTTGTCTGGGTACGATTACCGACGCCAGCTCGGCGGGGGATTTCAATGCAAGCCTGCTCACGCCGATCAGTTGGGACAATGCCAACCTCAAATTGACGCTGGTCACCGCAGATGTCGGCGGCAGTGGCGGAGTGCCGACCTGGACGGTGGTTTCCGACTGTCGAAATACCGCGACGGCCTACACCGGTTTACGCACGCCGGCATCGGGGCAGTTGGCGTTTCCGATCAGGCGGCTGATCTACAGCTTCAGCAACAACCAACTGCTGATGGGCACCGGCACCGGCACGCCGACTCAGGCTGTGCTCATCAATAACGTCAGTGCTTTTGGCGTGAGCTTCGGGCTCGCCAGCTCAGCTACGGATACAGCCGCCTCCAGCTATAGCAGCAATCCGTCCGATCCGGCGCGAATCCGCAGTGTGCGGCTGACGCTGACCCTCACCGACCCGAACAACCGGGTCCGCAATCAAACCTTCAACGTGGTTGCCGCCTTGCGCAACCGGTTGCAATGAGGGGAGGGCCGATGAGTCGTGCACCCATGACATCTCACGCCCAGCGCGGCATGGCGCTGTTGGTCAGCCTGGTGTTTCTCCTGGTGCTGACATTGATCGGTCTCTCGTCGATGCAGAGCGCCACGTTGCAGGAGAAAATGACCAGCAGCGTGATCCTGCGCAACCAGTCGTTCCAGGGCGCGGAAGCGGCGTTGCGGGTCGGTGAAAGCGCGGTGCAACTGAACTCCTACTCATTGCCGGTCTGCAGTGGCACCAGCCAGTGCGCACCGCCGGCCGAGGCGTCGGTCATTACCGCCGCCGGGTTCAACTCCACCTCGGGGGTGAACTGGATCGCCTCCGGTAGCGGCTTTTACGGAGTGCAGAACATTGGCACTACCCTGACTGCCGTGAATGTGCCGAGCAACACGTCGGCAACCCTTTATCGGGTGACCGCCGTGGGCATCGCGGGCAGCTCGCGCAGTGTGGTGGAGAGTATTTATGCGAAGTACTGAGACCCGCACAGGCTGGCGCCGTTGGTTACTGCAGCTGCTCTGCGGCGCGGCCTTGAGCCTTTACCTGGCCGCGCCGACCTACGCCTTCACGCCCTCGGATTCTCCGCTGTTGAGCGCCGCCGCCGTGCCTCCCAATGTGATGCTGCTGCTCGATGACTCGGGGAGTATGAACAACATTATCTGGGCGGCCGGCTTCGACCCGACGGTCGTACGCACCCCGGTGACGATTTGCCTCTCCAATGGTTCGTGCAACAAAGGCCGCGACCTGGACATGACCGATAACAATATCGCCTTGTCGAGTTTGAATCATGGAACATGCTCGAAGGCCGGATGGTACGGTTTTTATAAAAACAGCCTTCTCGGTCTGGATTCGCTTTGCCTGAAGCTTCCCGATCCGGTGGGAAGCGAGGACACGCGGTATACGGCGAATTATTTGTCCTACCTGATCAGCCTGGCCAACAACACTGACCGGGACTTCACCGACGGCTCGATCCCCAACGATTACCGGATGAACGTGGCGCGCAACGTTTCCAAGACGTTGGTGGCCAACAACCGTTCGCTACGCATCGGCCTGTCGACATTCAACCTGGCGGTCGGCAACCATAAGAATGACGGTGGTTACATCGCCCGCTCGATCAGCGATTTGTCGGCGGTCAGCGGCACTGTGACTCAGGCTCAAGCCGATACCAATTACACCTCACTGATCGCCGGGATCGACGAGCTGAGTGCGCAAGCCAATACGCCGCTGGCGGAAGCCTATTACGAGATCACTCGTTATTTCCGTGGCATGGCGCCGTACAACAACTCGACGCCCGACACCTATACCAGTCCGATTCAGTACCGTTGCCAGAAAAACTACGGGGTGGTGATCACCGATGGTCTGCCGACCTACGACCGAACCTTTCCGACCGACGATCCGCTGGGTGGCAGCCGGTTACCGAACTGGGACGGGATCAGCAGTAACGATGGTACCGACCCCTCAGGCGATGATGAGGGCGACACCCTGTACCTGGATGACATTGCCAAGTTCGCCTTCGACATCGACATGCGCTCCACGGGAACCGATGCCACGGGCAAAAGCTGGAACGCCCCGGATTTTCCCAGGCAGTACATGAACACCTATACCGTGGGGTTCACCGCGGCAAACCAGATGTTGGCGGATGCCGCGACCTATGGGCAGGGCAAGTACTATCAGGTAAACGACAGCGCGGGACTTGGCAACGCACTGTCTGCAGCCCTGAGCGACATCACTTCCAAGGCCGGCTCAGGTGGCAGTGGCGTAGCCAGCGGCACGACCCTGACCAGCGACTCGAGATATTTCCAGACCAGTTACGATCCCAAGGACTGGCGGGGTACGATCAAGTCCTTCGGCTTCACGTCGGCGGGCGCGGTTAACACCGCCGCCGTGCTGTGGACGACCGACACCACCATCGTGCCCGGCGCCACCGCGCCGACCTACCAGTCCTGGAACACGCAAACCAACGCGGCGGTCACCCTGGCTTACAGCAATTTCTCTGCGGCGCAGCAGACAGCCCTCAACCAGGGACTGCCCACTGGCATCAACGGCAACGATCTGGTGGAGTGGAGCAAGGGCATCAACAAAACCGGGCTGAAAGTTCGCAGTGTATTGCTCGGCGACATCATCAATTCGCCACTCGTGCTGGCCTCACCCACGGACAAAACCGCGTCCGATCTGGTGGCAGACACCAGCTACAGCACTTACCTGACCACCAAAGCCGCCAACATGAATGCCAGCCTGGTGGTGAATGCCAACGACGGCTTTGTAAACATCATCAACTCGGCCAATGGTGTCAGGCGTTATGCCTACATGCCCTCCAGCGTGCTGCCATCGTTGAACGACATCGCTGATCCCACTTACATCAACGGTGTGAGCCACAAGTTTCTGGTCGATGGCCAGGTCGGCGTGTTCGATGCGCAGCTCAACAGCGCCTGGAAAACCCTGGCGATTGGCGGAACGGGGGCGGGCGGCAGAACCTTTTATGCGCTGCAATTGTTCGACGCATCGGCCGGTAACGAGACTAAGGCACTGTGGGAAGTCAGCGCACCGGCCACGGCCAGTACAGCGAACATTTTCAATGATCTGGGTTATGCCTATGCACGTCCAGAAGTGGCACGCTTGGCTGATGGGCGCTGGGCTGCGTTTATCTCCAACGGCTATGGCAGCAACTCCGGGGTGGCAGCGTTGTATGTGGTGGATATTCGCGACGGCTCGCTGATCAAGAAAATCGTGGTCGACAGTACCGAAACCACCAACGGCCTGTCGTCGGTGAAGCTCAGGGTCAACTCGCAGAATGTGGTGCAGGCGGCCTATGGGGGCGATCTGAAAGGGCGGTTGTGGAAGTTCGATTTGAGTGGCGCCACCCCTGACACCTGGGGCGTGGCGTTTTCCGGCAAGCCGTTGTTCACCACTGCAGGTGGCGCGACCCAGCCGATTACCGCGCAACCGTTGCTGGCGGATCACGTGTTGGGCGGCAAGGAGGTGTTTTTCGGCACCGGCAAATTCAATGAGGTTACCGACAAGACCAACAAGGATCTGCAGGCGTTCTACGCGGTATGGGATGCCGAGGGGGGCGCGGGGCAAATCACCGTTTCCAGTTTGCAGGCGCAGGCGGTGACCGGCGTGTTTTCGGGCAGCACCGGGCAATTCATCACCACCAGCCAGAACGAGGTGACCTACCCGGCCAAGAAAGGCTGGTACTTGCCCCTGGTATACAACAACGTGCTGACGGGGGAGCGGGTGATCTATCAGGCCAGTCTGGTATCGGGGCGAATTGTTTTTACCACGCTCAGTGTGGATACCGTGGACCCCTGTGCCAGCTTCGGCACCGGCAAACTGGTCGAACTCGATGCGTTCAGCGGTAAGATGCTCAATTACGCGGTACTCGACACCAATGCCGACGGGGTGGTCGACGGCAACGACACGATTTCCAGCGGGGTGATCTTCACCGGTGGTATCCCGACCCTGAACGCGGTCGTCAATGACGCAACCCGCAAGATTGTGAATGACTCCGGTGGTGGCGTGACCACTCTGGTGGAAAAATCCGGTGGCGGCAGCGGCCGTCGCATCATGTGGCGACAAATACAGTAAGTGAGAGTGAGGCATGCGCAGATCCAACCGAGGTTTTACCCTGATCGAAATCATGATCGTGATTGCGATCATCGGGATCGTCATCACCATTGGCTATCCGAGCCTCACCGAGTACGTAAAAAAGGGCCGCCGTACTGAAGTCGCCGGGTTGCTTTCCGAGCAGGCGCAGATCCTCGAGCGTTTCTATTCGAAGAATAATGTCTACACCAATGCCACTGGCCTCAGCGCTGGCAATGATTTCTACACCATCACCCCGACCCTGACCGATCAGACCTTCCTGCTGACGGCAACACGCAAGGCCGGTTCGACCATGGCCAGCGACAAGTGCGGTGATTTCACTCTCACCAATACCGGTGTCAGGAGCATGGTCAATGCCGCGTCCGGCCTGGCCACCAAGGATTGCTGGGGTCGCTGAGTTCCTTTTTCGGGCGCCTTTTGCGCCCTCTGTCTATTGAACGGTTGGATCAGAACATGAGCAGTGAACAGCAAGTGGTGATTGTCGGTGGCGGGGTGATTGGCCTGCTGACGGCGTTCAATCTCGCGTCCGAAGTGCAGAGCGTGGTGCTGCTGGACCGCTCGAACGTCGGTCAGGAGTCTTCCTGGGCCGGTGGCGGGATCGTTTCGCCGCTCTACCCATGGCGCTACAGCCCGGCGGTCACTGCACTGGCTCATTGGTCCCAGGATTTTTATCCACAACTGGCCCAGCGTTTGTTCGCTGCCACCGGTGTCGATCCTGAAGTGCACACCACCGGGTTGTACTGGCTGGACCTGGATGACGAGGCCGAAGCACTCGCCTGGGCCGAACGGGAGAACCGTCCGCTGCGGGCTGTGGATATCTCTGCGGCCCACGATGCAGTGCCGGTATTGGGCGCCGGTTTTTCGCGGGCGATCTACATGGCCGATGTGGCCAATGTGCGTAATCCACGGCTGGTGAAGTCCCTCAAGGCCGCCTTGCTGGCGTTGCCGAACGTGACGATCCATGAACAATGCGAGGTCAGCGAATTTATCCGGGAAGGTTCTGTGGTGGTCGGGGTACAGACCTCGATGGGGGCCATTCGGGGTGATGAGGTGGTTTTGACAGCGGGGGCCTGGAGCGGTGACTTGCTGAAAAAGCTGGACCTGGAGCTGCCGGTCGAACCGGTCAAGGGTCAGATGATTCTCTACAAGTGCGCGGCGGATTTCCTGCCGAGCATGGTCCTGGCCAAGGGGCGTTATGCCATTCCCCGGCGCGACGGGCACATCCTGATCGGCAGTACGCTGGAGCATGAGGGCTTCGACAAGACGCCAACCGATACGGCGCTGGAAAGCCTGAAGGCATCGGCGGTGGAATTGATTCCGGCATTGGCGGATGCCGAGGTGGTGGGGCATTGGGCGGGGTTGCGGCCCGGGTCGCCTGAAGGAATCCCCTATATCGGTCGGGTGCCGGGATATGACGGGCTCTGGCTCAACTGCGGGCATTACCGTAACGGGCTGGTGCTGGCGCCGGCGTCATGTCAGTTGTTTGCCGATGTGATGCTGGGGCGGGCGCCGATTATCGACCCTGCGCCGTATGCGCCAGCCGGACGAATCTGACAGAAGAGCTGTTAACGGTTCAATCCAGCCCCAATTTCTTCAGCCTGTAACGCATCGACCGAAATGACAGATTCAATCGCTGGGCCGCCGCCGTGCGGTTCCAGCGGGTTTCTTCCAGGGCCTGGAGGATGAGTTTGCGTTCGACGTTTTCCAGATAGGCTTCCAGATTATCTATCTGTGTCAGGTCTGGCACGCCGCCGTCCGGGTTGCAGTTGCCTTCCGCCAGGCGCAGGTCGCTGGCTTCGATCTGTTTGTTCTCGCACAAGGTGTGAGCCCGTTCGAGCATGTTCTCCAATTCCCGCACGTTTCCAGGAAAGCGATAGTTTTTCAGCGCTTCGAGGGCTTGTGGGTGGAGTTTTGCGGGGGGCTGGCCAGTGCTGGCCGCCAGTCGCTTGAGCATATTGTTGGCCAGAAGCTCAATGTCGTCGCGGCGTTCGCGCAAGGACGGTACTCGCAGCTCGATCACGTTCAGGCGGTAGTACAAGTCCTGGCGAAAGCGTTCGGCGGCGACTTCGGCATCGAGGTCTTTGTGAGTGGCGCAGAGGATGCGCACATCGACCACGGTTTCCTGCTGGCCACCGATGCTGCGAACGGCTTTCTCCTGTATGGCCCGCAGCAGTTTGACCTGCATTGCCAGCGGCAGGTCAGCCACTTCGTCGAGGAACAATGTACCGCCATGGGCGGCCTGGAACAGCCCGGGCTTGTCTTCGATGGCGCCGCTGAAACTGCCTTTGCGATGGCCGAAAAACTCGCTTTCCATCAGTTCTGACGGGATTGCCCCACAGTTTACCGGGACGAACGGTCGGCTGGTGCGCGGGCCTTGGTCGTGGATAAGTCGAGCGACCAGTTCCTTGCCGCTGCCGGACTCGCCACTGATGTAGACCGGGGCTTGGCTGCGGGCCAGTTTGTCGATTTGTTTGCGCAGGTTGCGCATTGGCAGCGAGTCGCCCAGCAGCCGACGGTCGATGCCGCTGCTGGTGCCGCCTGGCGCTGGCAAGCTCAGGGCGCTGATGACCAGTTCGCGCAGACGGGTGAGGTCGACCGGTTTGGTCAGGAAGTCGAAGGCGCCGGCCTTGAGGGCATTTATTGCTGTCTCCAGGCTGCCGTAGGCGGTGATCATCGCCACCGGCACTTGTGCATAGCGCTGCTGGATGTGCTGCACCAGCGCCAGACCGGTGCCGTCAGGCAGGCGCATGTCGGTCAGGCACAGGTCGAACGTATCCCGAGCCAGTAGCGCCTGCGCTTCTGCGAGGTTGCGTGCGCTGAAGGTGTCGAGTTTCATCCGTCCCAGGGTGATTTCCAGGAGTTCGCGGATATCCGGCTCGTCGTCGACGATGAGGATTTTTTGCCGTGGGCTCGTGTTCAACTTTGTTTCCGTCCGTGAGCAAAGGTGATGCGAAAGCAGCCGCCGCCTTGGCGTGATTTGAAGTCTAGGCGGGCTTGATTGCTTTCGCACAGCTCACGGGACAGATAAAGCCCCAGGCCAGTACCCTGGCTGCTGGTGGTGAAGAACGGTTCGAACAGGTGAGTACGCTGGTCCGGTGCAACGCCGGGGCCATCGTCCAGGACTTCCAGGGTCGGCAACTGGCTGTCCGGGTCGACAAACAACTCGAGCCAGGCCTGCGCCCGATCATGCTTGAGGGCGCTATGGCGCCAGGCATTGCGCAACAGGTTATCGAGAATCTGGGTCAGCTGATCCGGATCCATCAGGGTTTTGAAGTCTCCCGAACCGATGCGCAGGTGAATCTGCTGATGTTCTTTCGAGCCTTCGCGGGTTTCGGCGACGAAATGCTCCAGCCACGGCTTCAAATCGAGCCGTTGCGGCACGGTTTGCTGACGACGGGACAATTGCAGGACGTTTTCGATTACCCGATTCATGCGCTGAGAGTGGTCTTGAATAATCTGCGTCAGACGCCGGTCCGCACCGTTCAGTTCCTCGGATTCCTGCAGTAACTGCGCGGCATGACTAATGGCGCCCAGTGGATTGCGGATCTCATGGGCAATCCCGGCGGTCAGGCGACCTAAGGCCGCGAGTTTCAGTTGTTGGGCCTGTTGGGCGATTTGGGCGAGGTCTTCGAGAAAAACCAGCGTCTGGTGGTGCGGGCTTTGGTCCAGGGCAATGAAGCTTGGTTGCAGCTCGAGGCCGTTGCTGGCGATCTGCAGGCTTTGCGGGCGCAACGTTGGATTGTTGAGCCACAGTTGGAGCCGCTCGACCAACGGTGTCGAGTAATCGTCGATCAACTGGCCGTCCAGTTTTTCCTGCCCCAGCAAGGTCAAGGCGCTGTGATTGGCCAGTTGCACCCGCCGCTGGTTGTCGAGCACCAGAATGCCCGTGCGCATGCGTTGCAGGATCAGTGCGTTGAGGGCTTCGAGACCGAGCACTTCACTGGCCCGCTGTTCGGCCAGGGTTTCGCTGACCTCCAATCGTCGGGTCAAGCCCTGCACCAGCAGCGCCGCGGCAAAACACAGGGCGCCGAGGGTGCCGATTTGCAGGTAATCGCTGGGGCTGGCGGGGTGGTTGAAGCTCAGGATGAAGCTCAAACCCACAATGCCAAGGGCACCGACCGCTGCGATCAGCAGACCGAAACGCCCGCGCAGCAAGGTATTGCTGATGGCCACTGAGACGATCAGCAAATTGCCGATGGCACTGGCCATGCCGCCTGCGGCATAGAACAGGCCGCACAGCAGCAGGACATCGACCAGCGCCAGGCCGAACAGCTGCGCGGGGCGCCGGGTGTTCCCCAGAAAGACCACCAGCAGGATATTCAGCACCAGGTACAACCAGCTGCCGTTGCGCAGCAGGTCGTCATTGGCGAACTTCAGCAACTGGTTGTCCATGTTGCTGGAGATCAACAGCACCAGGGTGATGCCGACGCTTAAGCGGTAGAGGTGATAGAGGCGCAGCAGTCGCTGGGCCTGTTTGTTGCCTGGGCTGGGCGTCTCAGCGATCACTGGAGCCCGGGCCTTGCTCAAGGTGAGCCTGGCTGCAATACCACTGTTGTTCGAGTTTCAACGCGCGGTCGCGGGGCAGGTGTACGCCGCAATGAGCACAGCGAACCATGGGCGGAGCATCTTGCTCGCGCGGCATATTGGCGACCGACGTCGGGCCCTTGAACTTGCGCCAGAACCATACGGCAGCGGCAATCAGGGCGATCCAGAACAATAGACGAAGCATGGTGAGCTGCTTTTTGATTAATGAATTGGCAGTTTAGCCAAGGACGGGTCAAGCGCACAGCGCAATACGCTCACCCTAAAGTCCGGCAATAAAAAAGGCGCCTCGAAAGGCGCCTTCCCGGTACAACATCCCCGCGTCAGTCGAACAGGCCGAAGGTCATGTGACTGAACCAGGAACGGTCGGTGTTGCTGGACTCGGGTTCCGGTTCTTCGATCGCATCGCCGTTTTCATCTTTAGGCTTGAGCTCGTTCGGAATCGCGTCCTTGGCATCCTGGAACTGCTTCTGCACGTCCTGGTTGGCGCGGGTTTCGCCCGGCGGCAGTGGCGGACGGGATTCGATCAGGCCCAGGGTGGCCTTGCTCAGCCACGAACGGTTGTCGGCTTCGGCTACCCTCGGCACAAACTGACCGTCCACCAGGCTTGGGTGGTTCGGGTAGTTGAGTTTCAGGGTTTCGAGGCTGGTCGCGGCCAGTTCGTCCAGGTGCAGACGCTGGTAGGCTTCGGTCATCACCGCCAGGCCGTCACCGACCGATGGGGTTTCCTGGAAGTTTTCCACCACGTAACGACCACGGTTGGCGGCGGCAACGTAGGCCTGACGGGTCAGGTAGTAGTCGGCAACGTGGATTTCGTAGGCCGCCAGCAGGTTGCGCAGGTAAATCATGCGCTGCTTGGCGTCCGGCGCGTAGCGGCTGTTCGGGTAGCGGCTGGTCAGCTGGGCGAACTCGTTGTAGGAGTCGCGGGCAGCGCCCGGGTCACGCTTGGTCATGTCCAGTGGCAGGAAGCGCGCCAGCAGGCCGACGTCCTGGTCAAAAGAGGTCAGACCCTTGAGGTAGTAGGCGTAATCGACGTTCGGGTGCTGCGGGTGCAGACGAATGAATCGCTCGGCGGCGGACTTCGCAGCCTCAGGCTCGGAGTTCTTGTAGTTGGCGTAGATGAGCTCGAGTTGAGCCTGATCGGCATAGCGACCGAACGGATAACGCGACTCCAGGGCCTTCAGCTTGGCTGTGGCGGCGGTGTAGCTATTGTTGTCCAGATCGTGCTGAGCCTGCTGGTACAGCTCGACTTCGCTCAGGTTTTCGTCTACGACTTCCTTCGATGAGCAAGCAGCGGTCAATGCGAGGATGGCGATCAGCAGCAGGTGTTTCACTTGCATGGCGGCTTGCGTCCCTATGACGGCCGCTGTCTTGGGCGGGGCCGTCCTGTTATGATGAGTGCCCCGTTGAAAAGCCTCGGGGCAAAAGACGCCGTATTTAACCACAAGCGCGCAGCCGAAACCAAAGGCTGTGCCGACGCCTAGTCTGAGCATGTCCGATAAAATTGAACTTCGCGCAGAGGTGCCGTCCGAATTGGGCGGCCAACGCCTCGATCAAGTCGCCGCACAATTATTCGCTGAGCACTCGCGCTCGCGCCTTTCCGCCTGGATCAAAGACGGCCGCCTGACTGTGGATGGGGCGGTTATCCGCCCGCGAGACATCGTTCACGGTGGCGCCATTCTTGAACTGACTGCCGAGCAGGAAGCTCAGGGCGAATGGATCGCTCAAGACATTGAGCTGGACATCGTCTATGAAGACGACGACATCCTGGTGATCAACAAGCCCGCGGGCCTGGTGGTGCATCCGGCCGCCGGTCACGCCGACGGCACCTTGCTCAACGCCTTGCTGCACCACGTGCCGGACATCATCAATGTGCCCCGCGCCGGTATCGTGCATCGCCTGGACAAGGACACCACCGGTCTGATGGTGGTGGCCAAGACCATTCAGGCGCAGACACAGCTGGTCACGCAATTGCAGAGCCGCAGCGTCAGCCGGATCTATGAGTGCATCGTAATCGGTGTGGTGACGGCCGGCGGCAAGATCAACGCACCGATCGGTCGTCACGGCCAGCAGCGCCAGCGCATGGCGGTGATGGAAGGTGGCAAGCAAGCCGTCAGTCACTACCGCGTGCTCGAGCGTTTCCGCTCCCACACTCACGTGCGGGTGAAGCTGGAAACCGGTCGTACGCACCAGATTCGCGTGCACATGGCGCACATCAACTACCCGTTGGTCGGAGATCCTGCCTACGGCGGTCGTTTCCGTATTCCACCGGCCGCCAGCGTGACCATGGTCGAATCCCTGAAGAATTTCCCGCGTCAGGCGCTGCATGCGCGGTTCCTGGAGCTGGATCATCCGACCACCGGTAAACGCATGAGCTGGGAATCGCCACTGCCGGATGACTTCGTCTGGTTGCTGTCGCTGCTCAAGCAAGACCGCGAGGCGTTCATCGGATGACCTGGCTGACGCCTGACTGGCCCGCGCCGGCCAGCGTCAAAGCCTGCGTTACCACCCGTGCGGGCGGCGTCAGTCTGGCGCCGTTCGACAGCCTCAACCTGGGCGATCATGTCGACGACAGCCCTGAAGCTGTCGCCGAAAACCGCCGTCGCCTCACCGATCGTTTCTCGATTCAACCGGCCTGGTTGCAACAGGTTCACGGCATTGTCGTGGCCCAAGCGGACCCAAACCTGGTAGCCACTGCCGACGCCAGCTGGACGGCAACACCCGGTATTGCTTGCACAGCTATGACCGCCGACTGCCTTCCTGCGCTGTTTTGCGACCGTGCCGGCACCCGCGTCGCTGCCGCCCATGCCGGTTGGCGCGGGCTGGCGGCGGGTGTGCTGGAAGCGACCCTCGACAGTCTGGCTGTACCGCCCGAAGACGTGCTGGTCTGGCTCGGCCCGGCCATAGGCCCTCAAGCCTTTGAAGTCGGCCCGGAAGTGCGCGAAACCTTCGTCCAGCAATTGCCTGAAGCCGCCCAAGCCTTCGTGCCGAGCCAGAATGCCGGCAAGTTCATGGCCGACATCTATGAGCTGGCGCGTTTACGTCTGGCCGCTCGCGGGGTTACCGCTGTTTATGGCGGCGGATTCTGTACCGTGACTGATCCTCGCTTCTTTTCTTACCGCCGCAGTCCACGCACCGGCAGGTTTGCCTCTCTGATCTGGCTCGAACGCTAGACTTCTCTGATCTACATCAACTGCACGACGCTTGAATCTCCCAGAATCGACCACATCTATAGCGGTATCTGGCAGGTTTCTTTATTCGGGATGTTTATAGGTCCGGCCTGCTCAAAAGGAAGGTGAACCCATGCGTATAGACCGTTTAACCAGCAAGCTGCAGTTAGCCCTGTCCGACGCCCAGTCCCTGGCTGTCGGCCTCGATCATCCGGCCATTGAACCGGCGCACTTGATGCAAGCCATGCTTGAGCAGCAGGGTGGTTCGATCAAGCCTCTGCTGATGCAGGTGGGTTTCGACGTCAACAGCCTGCGTAAAGAGCTGACCAAAGCGCTCGATCAGCTGCCGAAAATCCAGAACCCGACCGGCGACGTGAACATGTCGCAGGATCTGGCGCGTCTACTGAACCAGGCCGATCGCCTGGCCCAGCAGAAGGGCGACCAATTCATCTCCAGCGAACTGGTGCTGCTCGCCGCGATGGACGAAAACAGCAAGCTCGGCAAATTGCTGCTCGGACAGGGCGTGAGCAAGAAAGCCCTGGAAAATGCGATCAACAACCTGCGCGGCGGTGACGCAGTCAATGACGCCAACCACGAAGAATCGCGTCAGGCGCTGGATAAATACACCATCGACCTGACCAAGCGCGCCGAAGAGGGCAAGCTCGATCCGGTGATTGGCCGTGACGACGAAATTCGCCGCACCATTCAGGTTCTGCAACGCCGCACCAAGAACAACCCGGTGCTGATCGGTGAGCCTGGCGTGGGTAAAACCGCGATCGCCGAAGGCCTGGCCCAGCGCATCATCAACGGTGAAGTGCCCGATGGCCTGAGAGGCAAGCGCCTGTTGTCCCTGGACATGGGGGCGCTGATTGCCGGTGCCAAATACCGTGGCGAATTCGAAGAGCGCCTCAAGTCTCTGCTCAATGAACTGTCGAAGCAGGAAGGGCAGATCATTCTGTTCATCGACGAATTGCACACCATGGTCGGTGCCGGCAAGGGCGAAGGCTCGATGGACGCCGGCAACATGCTCAAGCCTGCATTGGCTCGCGGTGAGCTGCATTGCGTCGGCGCGACCACGCTCAACGAGTATCGCCAATATATAGAGAAGGACGCGGCTCTCGAGCGGCGCTTCCAGAAAGTCCTGGTGGACGAGCCGAGCGAAGAAGACACCATCGCCATCCTGCGTGGCCTTAAAGAGCGTTACGAGGTTCACCACAAGGTGGCGATCACCGACGGCGCAATCATCGCCGCGGCCAAGCTCAGTCATCGCTACATCACTGACCGCCAACTGCCGGACAAGGCCATCGACCTGATCGACGAAGCCGCCAGCCGCATCCGCATGGAAATCGACTCCAAGCCGGAAGTGCTGGACCGTCTGGAGCGTCGCCTGATTCAGCTGAAGGTGGAATCCCAGGCGCTGAAGAAAGAAAGCGACGACGCGGCGAAGAAACGTCTGGAAAAACTGCAGGAAGAAATAGCCCGTCACGAGCGCGAGTATTCGGACCTCGAAGAAATCTGGAACTCGGAAAAAGCCGAAGTCCATGGTTCGGCGCAGATCCAGCAGAAAATCGAACAGTCCCGTCAGGAACTGGAAGCCGCACGCCGTAAAGGCGATCTGAACCGCATGGCCGAGCTGCAATACGGGGTGATCCCGGACCTGGAGCGCAGCCTGCAAATGGTCGACCAGCACGGCAAAAGCGAAAACCAGTTGTTGCGCAGCAAGGTGACTGAAGAAGAGATCGCTGAAGTCGTGTCGAAGTGGACCGGCATCCCCGTGGCGAAAATGCTCGAGGGCGAGCGCGAAAAACTGATGAAGATGGAAAGCCTGTTGCACCAACGTGTGATCGGTCAGGACGAAGCAGTGATCGCCGTCTCCAACGCAGTACGGCGTTCCCGTGCCGGGTTGTCCGATCCGAATCGCCCGAGCGGTTCGTTCATGTTCCTCGGCCCGACCGGTGTCGGTAAAACCGAGTTGTGCAAGGCGCTGGCCGAGTTCCTCTTTGACACTGAAGAGGCGATGGTGCGGATCGACATGTCCGAATTCATGGAGAAACATTCCGTGGCTCGCCTGATTGGCGCGCCACCGGGATATGTGGGCTATGAAGAGGGCGGTTACCTGACTGAGGCGGTGCGTCGCAAGCCTTACTCGGTGATCCTCCTGGATGAGGTCGAGAAGGCCCACCCGGACGTGTTCAACATCTTGCTTCAAGTGCTCGAAGATGGCCGTTTGACCGACAGCCATGGCCGCACGGTGGATTTCAAAAATACCGTGATCGTCATGACCTCCAACCTCGGTTCGGTGCAGATCCAGGAACTGATAGGGGATCGCGAAGCGCAGCGCGCAGCGGTGATGGATGCGATTTCCACGCACTTCCGGCCGGAGTTCATCAACCGGGTCGACGAAGTGGTGATCTTCGAGCCGCTGGCTCGGGATCAGATCGCCGGCATTACCGAGATCCAGTTGGGTCGCCTGCGCAGCCGCCTGACCGAGCGCGAGCTGAAGCTTGAGCTGAGTCCGGAAGCGATGGATAAGCTGATCGCCGTCGGTTACGACCCGGTCTATGGCGCACGGCCGCTCAAACGGGCGATCCAGCGCTGGATCGAGAACCCGCTGGCACAGCTGATTCTATCGGGTCGTTTCATGCCCGGAGAGACCGCCAAAGGTGTGGTGGAGCACGACGAAATCGTCTTTGTCTGATCCCCAGTGGCAACAAAATGAAAGAGGCCTCGCATTGCGAGGCCTTTTTTTCGATAGGCTGTTGAACTCAAAGGAAAATGCTTGTAAAGTGCGCCCCGCAGTAAGTCACCCCGAGAGGGTTTCTGCTCCCCAAGCAGGAATCTGAAATAAGTTGCAAATCATTAACTTGAAAGCAATTTAGGGGGTTGACAGAGGTGCTTAAGATTGTAGAATAGCGCGCCTCAGACACACGAACGCAGCGATGCGAACGGGTCGAAGAGGTGAAGCATGCTTCACAGTTGTAAATTGAAATACCAGTTGTAATTGAAATATGTAGTTCCGTGATAGCTCAGTCGGTAGAGCAAATGACTGTTAATCATTGGGTCCCAGGTTCGAGTCCTGGTCACGGAGCCAATTTCAAACCGGGGTATAGCGCAGTCCGGTAGCGCGCCTGCTTTGGGAGCAGGATGTCAGGAGTTCGAATCCCCTTACCCCGACCAT